>CACHMU010000005.1 GCA_902581045.1 uncultured Fidelibacterota bacterium
TTTTCCTCCGATATCCTTTACGACGTTTTTTCTTAAAGATGATTATCTTACGATCTCTTCCATTATCTAGAACAGTTCCTGAAACTGTTGCACCATCTATATTAGGCTCTCCAACAGTTAGTGTATTTGAGTCCTCAAGGAGAAGAACTTTCTCAAATTTAATTTTATCGCCTACATTCTTCTTAAGATTAGCAACCTTGATTTGATTACCTTTCTTAACTCTGTATTGTTTTCCTGATATAGTAACTATTGCAAACATTTTATTATCCAAAAAAGTCGAGGAATCTAACTCTTATCTACCTTGTGTTCAATACCTACATGTTCTATCTCTTTTTGCTCACCACTGCTATTTAAGAAACGAAATTCGTCTCGTGCGATGGAATTATTGTCTTCAATAGAAATATAAGTAAAATTTTGCCACATTAATCCTCTAAGCGCTTTTTTATTATTTTTTAAAAATTCAGCTACTTCGGGATGTAATTGAAGCTTTAATTTTAAACTCCGATGTTTTGATTTATATCTTCTGAGCCAATAATCAATTCTAGTAATTAGAGTCTCTCTTGACATAATTCTCCCAGAGCCATGACAAGTAGGACACTCTTCACTCATTGAATCTAATAGACTTAATCTGATACGTTGTCGAGTCATTTCAAGTAGCCCAAAATCAGATAGTGGCGATACAGCTACTTTTGCGCGATCTTTTTTTAATTCTTTTCTTAATTCATAATATATTTTTTTCTGATTTGATTCTTCACGCATATCAATAAAATCAATAACAACAAGCCCTGATAGATCTCTTAGCCTTAATTGTCGGGCCACTTCTTTACAAGCTTCTAAATTAATTTTAAGTGAATTTTGTTCATGATTCTTCTTACCAACAAACCGACCGCTATTTACATCTACAACTACCATTGCTTCTGTTTTTTCAATTATTAAGTATGCACCACTTTTCAGCCATACCTTTGGTTGTAATAATTTATCCAATTCATTTTCGATACCCATACTCTCAAATAGAGATTGCTTTAACTTGTAATGTTCTAAGCGATTCGCCATATTTGGTGATATATCCTCTAGATAGATCTGGAGTTTTCGATATAGTTTTTTTGAGTCAATAACAATTTTACCAATATCAGGTGTAAAAAGATCTCTAATCACGCTTGATGCTGTTTCAAGATCTTCATATATCAAGCTTGCTTCTTTTGTGCGTTTACTTTTTGATTGTAACTTTTTCCATTTATCAATTAGGCTAGAAAAATCATTTTTGAGTAGCTCTTCACTCTTACCTTCAGCTACGGTCCTAATTATTACTCCCATATCCTTTTCTTTTAATGAAGAAACAATCTTTTTTAACCTACGTCTTTCATATTTGTCCCATATTTTTTTTGAGATACCAATATATTTCGCATTTGGAACAAATACTAACAGACGTCCTGGCAAAGCAATTTCAGTTGTTACTCTTGGACCTTTTCCTGCAAAAGCCTCTTTAATTACTTGAACAAAAATTTCCTGTCCTGTTTTTAATTCAACACTAACATTTCCACTATTTTTTCTCTGTCGAGAATTTTTCTTTGTCTTTTTTCCGTTTGATGATTCATCATTATCAATCTCAGATAAGTAGGCTGAATTTTCTATTTCAGAAAAGGGAAGAAATGCATTTATATCGTAGCCGATATCAACAAAAGCTGCTTGCATTCCAGGGAGGACATTCTCTACTTGTCCTTTATAAATATTACCCACCATTCGTTGCTTGTCCTGTTTTTCAACATAAACTTCGACAAGCGTACCATCCTCAATTATGGCAATGCGAGATTCTCCCATACTTTCGCTGATATAAATCTCTTTTTTCATATTAATCTCCCAAGATTTATCAACATATTTGGGTTACTATTTTTATGAAGATGGGTTTGAAGGAATTAAGCGGCCCTTCAGCCGAGATAAAACACCACAGAAAATCAGTTGTTTCTGAAGGTTAAAAACTTTATTTATTTAATTATTTAGTCTAAAATCAGACAGATAAAAAATTATTTAGGATATAATACCTTCAATACATCTTCGCTATTGCGGAAAATACACAACATAGGGAATATGACCAAGGATAATTCAACCGAAGTTAATTATTGTTTTCATATCCTAAATTAGTTTAATTTATACTACAAGTCGTGATTTGCACCCTATTGCCGCGACACAAAATAAAAGTGCTAAAAAGGATTCGACCCTAATCTTAGCATTAGGGTTTTTTTTTAGAGTGAATATGATAATAAAAAAAATATTAAAAGAAAAAATATTAGTTTTTGATGGGGCCATGGGAACGATGATTCAATCCTATAATCTTGAAGAAAAAGATTTTAGGAATAAACGTTTTAAGAATCATAAAAAAGATCTTAAAGGAAATAATGATTTGTTATCTTTGACTCGGCCAGAAATAATCGGTGAAATTCATGATTTATATTTGAAGGCTGGTGCTGATATCATTGAAACTAATACCTTTAATTCAAATAAAATTTCACAATTAGATTATGGAACTGAAGATTTTATTTATGAACTTAATTTTGAATCTGCAAAGATTGCTAAATCAATATCTTCTAGGTTTTCTGATCGCCCAAGGTTCGTTGCTGGAGCAATTGGGCCAACAAATCGTACTGCATCATTAAGTCCAGATGTTAATAATCCAGCTTATCGGAATATTACATTTGATGAATTAAGAGATGCTTACTATGAACAGGCTAAAGGATTATTTGATGGGGGGGTTGATCTTTTTCTAATCGAGACAGTTTTTGATACCTTGAATTGTAAAGCAGCATTATTTGCTGTAGAAGAATTATTAGAGGAGAAAAATAAAAAACTACCTATCTTTGTATCTGGTACAATTACAGATGCTAGTGGTAGAACATTATCTGGACAGACAGTTGAAGCTTTCTGGAATTCAATTCGTCATGCTAATCTTACTGCAGTAGGGTTGAATTGTGCACTTGGTGCAGAACAAATTCGTCCATGGTTAAGTGAATTATCAAATGTAGCAGATATTAATGTTTTTGTTTATCCTAATGCTGGACTCCCAAATGAATTTGGAGAATATGACCAGTCTCCTAAATCTATGGCTAAAATAATCAAGGAATTTGGAGATGATAGATTACTTAATTTGGTAGGAGGGTGTTGTGGAACAACCCCAGCTCATATTAAAGAGATTTCTGAATTAATTAGTGATATAAATCCAAGATCAGTTCCTAGAATCAATAACTTGACAAGGCTAAGTGGACTTGAACCATTAACAATGCGCTCTGACCTAAACTTTCTTAATATAGGGGAAAGAACAAATGTTACAGGTTCCACAAAATTTAAGCGCTTAATAAAAGATGACAAGTATGAAGAAGCACTTTCTATTGCACGACAGCAAATTGAAAATGGAGCTCAGATTATTGATATTAATATGGATGAAGGTCTCCTTGATTCAGAAGATGCAATGTTAAAATTTCTTAGACTGATTGCTTCCGAGCCTGACATTGCAAAAGTTCCGGTAATGATTGATTCATCAAAATGGTCTGTTTTAGAAGTTGGGTTAAAAAACTTACAGGGCAAGGGGATTGTTAATTCTATCTCAATGAAAGAAGGTGAAGAAGAGTTTAAAAATCAAGCGCGACTAATAAAAAAATATGGTGCAGCAGTAATTGTAATGGCTTTTGATGAAAAAGGTCAAGCAGATACCTATGATAGAAAAGTTCAAATCTGTACTCGTGCTTACAAAATATTAACAGAAGAAGTTGGTGTTTCTCCTGAAGATATTATCTTTGATCCAAATATTTTTGCGGTTGCTACTGGGATTAAAGAACATAATGATTATGGCAAATCATTTATTGAAGCTGCTAGAACAATAAAGAAAACTTTACCTGATGTCCATATTAGTGGAGGGGTAAGTAACCTATCTTTTTCATTTAGAGGGAATAATGGGGTCCGAGAAGCTATGCACTCAGCTTTTTTATTTCATGCAATTCAAGCAGGTATGGATATGGGCATAGTAAATGCAGGGCAGTTAACTGTCTATGATGATATTTCACCAGATTTAAAAGAAAGAGTTGAGGATGTTTTATTTAATAGAAGAGAAGATGCCACTGATCGATTAGTTGAAATAGCAGAAAAATATCGAGGTGTTAAGCGTACTCAAACTAAAGATTTATCTTGGAGAGATACTAATGTAGAAGAGCGCTTGAGCTATTCTTTGGTAGAAGGAATAATGGATTTTATTGATGAGGATACAGAAGAGGCGAGGCTAAAATATGATCGCCCGATAAATGTGATTGAAGAGCCTTTAATGGATGGTATGAATATTGTTGGAGATTTATTTGGGTCAGGAAAAATGTTTCTGCCCCAAGTGGTGAAATCAGCTAGAGTAATGAAAAAGGCAGTTGCGCATTTGATTCCATTTATTGAAAAAGAAAAAAAAGATTTAGGTATAGCTGGAAAATCAAATGGAAAAGTAATTATGGCGACGGTAAGGGGTGATGTTCATGATATTGGTAAGAATATTGTTGGTGTAGTATTAGCATGTAATGGATATGATATTATCGATCTTGGCGTGATGGTTCCATCGGATAAGATACTATCTAAAGCAAAAGAAGAAAATGTTGATATTATTGGTTTATCAGGACTTATTACACCAAGTTTAGAAGAAATGGTAAATATTGCAAAAGAAATGGAGCGGTTAAAGTTAAATATACCACTATTAATTGGTGGTGCGACAACAAGCAGAAAACATACTGCGGTTAAGATTGAAGAAAATTATTCAGGTCCAACTATTCATGTAATTGATGCGTCTCGAGCAGTTGGTGTTGTAAGTAAACTGATGAATAATGAAAAAAGAAAAGATTATATCAGTGAAATTCAAAATGATTATGAAAAAATAAGACAAGGGATTCATAAAAAAAATCTAAAACCTCGTTTATCTGTTTATGAAGCTAGATCTAGAAAATTAAATATTGATTGGAATAATTATCAGCCATTGATTCCAAAATTTAAAGGTGTAAAAGTTTTTGATTCGTATCCCTTAGATGAGTTAGAAGAATATATTGATTGGTCTCCATTTTTTCACGCTTGGGAATTAAAAGGTCTTTATCCAAAAATTCTCAATGATAAAAAATATGGTGATGAGGCACGTAAAATATTAAAAGATGGAAAAAACTTATTGAATAGGATTATTTCGGAAAAAATCTTAACTGCTAAAGCAGTATTTGGTATCCATCCAGCTTACTCCCAAAATGAATCAGTTTTTACTGAGGGGGTTGAATTTAAATTTCCACGTCAAACTGTGGATAAAGGATCGGAGGAAACTAATTTCTGTTTAGCCGACTTTATAGCACCGGACAATGATTATATTGGCACATTTGCTGTTACATCTGGTCATGGTTTAAAAAATATTGTAGATGAGTTTGAAAGTCAGCAAGATGATTATAATGCCATTATGGTTAAAATATTAGCTGATAGACTTGCTGAAGCTTTAGCTGAAAGGCTTCATCAACGGGTTCGACGAGAGTTTTGGGGTTATTCTTTAAATAAAGAAATCAATATTCGAGAATTAATTAATGAACAATATCAAGGTATAAGGCCTGCCCCTGGATATCCTGCTTGTCCAAATCATGATGAGAAAGATAAAATATGGACTTTACTTGATGTAGAAAAAAACACTGGTATTTCATTAACTGAGACTCGAGCGATGAATCCAGCAGCATCAGTAAGTGGTTGGTATTTTTCCCACCCAAATTCTAGATATTTTAATGTGAGTGAAGCTGGCTAATCATTAATTTCATTATTTACTTTTAATTGATATTAATATAATTAAGATGAAATCTGATTTTGAACTTGCTAAGGACACTGCAATTAAGGCGGGTAAATTAATTTTCAAATATTTTAATACAGATTATGATATTGAAAACAAAAGTTATAATAACCCCGTAACAACAGCTGATAAAGAAGCTGATAAATTCATTAAAAATAATCTTTTAGCCACTAGAAAAAATTATGGTTGGTTGTCAGAGGAAACAAAAGACTCCCCAGATCGTTTAGAGAAAAAAAATGTTTGGATAGTTGATCCCATAGATGGAACTAAAGAATTTATTAAAGGTGTACCAGAATTTGTTGTAAGTATAGGTTTAGTAAAAAATGGAGAGCCTATAATTGGTGTTATTTATAATCCGATAACCAAAGAAATTTTTTATGCTAAAAAAAATGGCGGATCATTTTTAAATGATAGACCAATAAAATGTGTTGCAAAAGAAAATATATCAGAGATGACATTGCTAAATAGTAGAACAGAAACAAGAAATAAACTCTGGACTCCATACGAAAATTTTTTTTATAAATTAAAACCAAAGGGGTCAGTTGCATATAAGCTAGCCCTTGTTGCGGCAGGAAAGGCAGATGTTTTTGCGACGTTAAAACCAAAAAATGAATGGGATATTTGTGCAGCACATTGTATAATTAATGAATCTGGTGGTAAGCTCATAGATCTTCATGGTAATTCTAGACGATATAATTTAAAAAATTCAAGAATTGAGCCTGGGATTATTGCAGGTGAAAAAGATGCTGTTGAAAAAGTTTTTTCAATTATTTAAATGCTATGAATCTAATTTCAAAAGAAATTGAACAATATTGCTTAAATCAATCTCAACCAGACACTGGTTTATTACAAGCTCTAGTTAATAAAACTTTAAAAGAAGAAGAAATTCCACAAATGCTTTCTGGACCATTAGTGGGTGGTCTACTACAACTTCTTATTAAAATTACAGGAGCAAAAAATATATTAGAGATTGGAATGTTTACTGGATATAGTACATTAAAAATGGCTGAAGCTTTACCTGAAGATGGTGAGATTCATACATGTGAACTTATGGAAAAACATGTTAAAACTGCAGAAAGCTGGTTCAATAAATCTAATGATGGTTATAAAATTACAATCCATCATGGAAGAGCAATTGATCAATTAAACTCATTTAAAATTGGCTCTTTTGATTTAATATTTATTGATGCTGATAAAATAAATTATCCTGAGTATTATAGGAGAAGTACTACGCTATTAAAGGTTGGTGGTATTGCAGTTTTAGATAATATGCTATGGGATGGAGAAGTTTTAAATCCAAAAGATGGTAATGCAAAAGCATTAAGAGAAACAGCGGAACTAATCAAAAATAATCATAGATTAGAGTCGCTTCTTTTACCTGTTAGAGATGGTATATTGATATATAGAAAACTATAAATGAAAAATTGAATAATGAGTGAAGTACCAAAAGACGCAATAAAATGTTTGGATAAAGGATTTGTACGTCTCGTTGATTCCATGGGTGGTGATGATGCAATTGTGCAAGCAGCTAGAGTTAGTTATGGCAAGGGTACAAGTAAAGTATCGCAAGATCGTGGCTTGATACGATACCTTATGAGGCATAGGCATACAACTCCATTTGAAATGGTTGAGTTTAAGTTTCATTGTAAGATGCCAATATTCGTAGCACGACAATGGGTTAGACATAGAACAGCCAATATTAATGAATATTCTCTTCGATATTCAGAGGCTCGGGATGAATTTTATTATCCTGATCCCAAAAATATTGAATTTCAATCTGCTCTAAATATGCAAGGGCGAATGGGTGAAGTCCCAGATGATTTAAAACAAAAAGTAAAAGATTATTTTAAAGAAATTTCTGAAAGAAGTTTCGAAATTTATTCAGAATTAAACGATGCAGGAGTAGCGCGTGAATTAGCCAGAGCAATTTTGCCTGTGAACCTATATACAGAATGGTATTGGAAAAATGATTTACACAATTTACTCCATTTCATTGGTTTGAGATCTGATAGCCATGCCCAATATGAGATTCGTGTTTTTTCTGATGCAATGGCTGAATCAGTTAAAGCTGCTGCACCTATTGCATGGGAAGCATATCAAGATTATGTTATTGAAGGATTACGTTTTTCAAAGATTGAACAATCTTTGCTCGAGAAAAAATTACCGAATCGAGTTATTGATGATATCAGTGAAGATTTGGCCTATCAGCTAACAGCGTCCTTGCACTTTAATAAACCTCGTGATAAAAATGATTTATTCTTACTTTATCAAAAACAAGGTGGCTCAGATTCCAATGAGGATTTCAATTTAAAATGGAATTCTGGAGAAATTCAAATTGGAAATGTTCGCGAGCTACGTGAATTCAAAGAAAAGTTGGTAAAATTAAAAAAATAGATCAAGTGCCCCCACTTTGTTTACTATTTATATTTAAGATTTCTAAACAATAATCCAAATAATGTCTACTTTCAATCGTGCAGAAATTATAGATAATAATTTTATCACTTTGTTGAAAAATGACAAGTTACCTAAGATAAATAAAAATATAAATTTATCTCGAGCAAACACTACTTCTCCTGAGATAATTTCTATTTTTGAATCCCAAGTTTTAAGTAGGCATATGGATTTAAAAGCTCGTTTATTAAAAGATGAAGGCAAATGTTACTATACTATCGGGAGCTCAGGACATGAAGGTAATGCTGTCTTTGGAAAGATATTCCCGTATACAGATACCGCCTTTTTACATTATAGAAGTGCTCCATTTTTTATTGAAAGATCAAAGCAAATAAATGGTACAACTCCAATTTATGATATGGCACTTTCGTTTGTGGCTTCTTCTGATGATCCTATAAGTGGAGGGCGACATAAAGTTATAGGGAGCAAATTATTAAATATTCCCCCTCAAACAAGCACGATTGCAAGTCATCTGCCTAAATCAGTTGGAATGGCATTCTCAATTGATCGCGCAAAAGACTTAAATATTTCAGATCAGAGAGCAAAATCAAGTAGTATTGTATTATGTAGTTTTGGAGATGCTAGTGTTAACCATGCTACAGCACTAAGTGCTTTTAATACTGCAAGTTGGATTACTAGTAGAGGAGGACATGTGCCAATCATATTTATCTGTGAAGATAATGGGTTAGGTATTTCAGTAAAAACAGGAGATAATTGGATAGAAGATAACTTTAAATCAAAGCCCGGGATTAATTATATAAAAATGGATGGATTAAATATTCTTGATCTTATTACTAATTCAAAAAAGGCTGAAAAAGCATGTAGAATTAATCGATCACCAATCTTTTTACATATGAAAACAGTTCGTTTAATGGGACATGCTGGATCAGATATAGAGCTTGGATATAGAGAATTACAAGATGTTGAAGCGAATGAATTTAATGATCCACTTCTGCACTCAGCTCGGATTATAATAGAAAATAAATGTTTACCAAAAGAAGATGTTTTGAAGCTTTATGAATTATCTAGAGATAGAGTAAATCATGTTTTTAATGAATCTACAAAACGTCCAAAATTGGTAACGAACAATGAAGTAATGTCGTCAATCACAGCTAATGACTATTCCTCTAAAGCACCAAAACATCCATTATTAAAATTTAGAAAAAAAATGTTTGGTAAAGAATATAATAGGCTTGCTCAGCCACAGCATATGGCAAAGCTAATTAATTATGCGCTATCTGATATAATGCTTCAGTATAAAAATACATTGATTTTTGGTGAGGATGTTGCTGAAAAAGGGGGAGTGTATAATGTTACAGCTGATTTACAAAAACGATTTGGACCTAGACGAGTTTTTGATAGTCCTTTAGATGAGACGTCAATTATTGGTTTTGGTGCTGGATTTGCACAAAATGGCTTTATTCCAATTCCAGAAATTCAGTTTTTGGCTTATTTCCATAATGCGGAAGATCAATTAAGAGGTGAAATAGCAACTCTACCCTTCTTCTCGAAGGGACAATTCACAAACCCACTTGTATTGCGGATACCAGGCTTAGGATATCAAAAAGGCTTTGGGGGACACTACCATAATGATAATTCTTTGACCGTATTTAGAGATATTCCAGGTATAATCTTGGCGGTACCATCTAATGGTTATGATGCAGTTAAAATGCTTAGGACTGCTGTTCGTGAAGCATATGAAAATGGACGTGTTATCATATTTATTGAACCAATTGCACTTTATATGACCAAAAACTTGCATATGAAAAAAGATGGTAAATGGAATTTTAGATATCCTAACCCGAAAGAAGAAATTCCCTTAGGTGAAATTGCTGAATATGGTGAAGGAAGTTCTCTAACAATTATTTCATATGGAAACGGATTGTTTTTGTCTTTGCAGGCTCAAAAAGAAATTGAGCGCAAAATTAAAAAGAAAACCAAAGTAATTGACTTGAGATGGCTTTCCGATATTGATATATCAAAACTCTTCAAATCTATTGGTAAATGTCAAAATATTTTATTGGTTGATGAGTGTCGTCAAAAGGGGTGTTATTTAGAAGGTCTATATGCTTCTTTAGCAAACGAATCAAAAATACCTTTAAAGATTAAACTACATGCAGCTGATGACTCCTTTATATCTATTGGTAAAGCATCAAATGTGACGCTACCAAGTAAAGAATCAATAATTAAAAATGCCTTAGAGCTGCTTAATGAGTAAAGAACGGTTAGTGCTTATTTGTCCAGGTAGAGGTTCTTATACAAGAGAAACATCCAACTACTTAGTTAATAGTAATGAAGAGTTCAATTCTTTTATACAATGGATTGATGAACAGCGCAAAATTTCAGGACGTATTTCAATAAAAGAGCTAGACTCGAAACCATTTAAAATGAAAACTCATATGCCTGGTGAAAATGCATCGCCATTGATTTATACATCTACTCTAAATGATTTTTTATCAATTGATAAAGATAGTTATGAGATTGTTGCTATAACTGGGAATTCAATGGGTTGGTATACTGCTTTAGCCTTAGGAGGGGCAATATCGTTGCATGATGGATATCACTTAATTCAATTCATGGGCTCAATTATGGAGGAGGGTACTATTGGTGGACAAATTATTTATCCAATTATAGATAAAGAATGGAAAATTGATTATAATTTAAAAGATAAAATTCTTTTTCTTGCTCAAAAGATGAAAGCATATATATCAATTTATTTAGGAGGATATATTGTTATTGGAGGTGAACAAATGGTTTTAGATAGATTATTAAAAAAATTACCAAAAAAAGAAAATTATCCTTTTCAACTGCCATTCCATGCTGCCTTTCATACACCGTTATTAGACCTAATTTCTGATAAAGCAAAAAAAACAATTCATAAATCAATTTTTTCTAAACCTTCAGTTCCATTAATAGATGGTTTTGGAAATCTATGGTCTCCTTTTAGCACTGATACTTCAGAATTGTATCAATATACTTTAAGTGATCAGATTACTTGTCCATATAATTTTTCTAAAGCTATTACTGTTGCAATAAAAGAATTTTGTCCAGATAAATTAGTTCTATTAGGCCCAGGTAATACTCTAGGTGGGCCAGTGGGGCAAGTATTTATCCAAAATCAATGGAATAGCATATATTCAAAAAAATCTTTCATTAAAACACAAAAAAAGAACCCTTATCTCATTTCAATGGGGATAAACGAACAACGTAAGTTGATTTCAAAATAAATAATAATAATCTGTAATTTTGATAATTAATTAAGGATAATAATGAAAAACTTTGGACCTGATTATTATAATATTAGTGATTTTCTTACAGATGAAGAATTATTAATTCAGAAAACAGCATTTGATTTTGTTAAAACAGAATTTTTACCATTAATAAATGAACACTATGAAAAAGGAACTTTTCCTTTAGAGTTAATTCCTAAATTGGGAGATTTAGGCCTTTTAGGCTCATCATTACCGCTAGAATCTGGTGGTGCAGGGGTTACTAATATTGCTTATGGTTTAATTCTTCATGAGCTTGAGCGAGGTGATTCTGGACTTAGATCTTTTGCGAGTGTACAGGGGGCGTTAGTAATGTATCCCATTCATGCGTTTGGCTCATCAGAGCAAAAAGTAAAATGGTTATCTGATTTAGGGAAGGGTATCAAAATCGGATGTTTTGGTCTAACTGAATCAAATTTTGGTTCAAATCCAGGTGGAATGGCAACGACTTGTAAAAGAGATGGAAATGAATGGATAATCAATGGTAGTAAAATGTGGATAACAAATGGTTCCATTGCAGATGTAGCTATTATATGGGCAAAAGATGAAAAAGGAGTTATTCGAGGTTTTCTATTAGAAAAAGGAATGAAAGGTTTTACCTCAAGTGATATTCATGGAAAATTAAGTTTACGTGCATCAATAACATCAGAATTATCAATGGTAGATGTTCGAGTACCAGATAGTTCAAGATTGCCAAATATTGAAGGTCTAAAAGGTCCCTTAAGTTGTTTAACACAGGCGAGATATGGAATTGCTTGGGGTATGTTAGGGGCAGCTGCAGATTGTTATAATACGGCACTAGAATATGCGAAAGAAAGAAAACAATTTTCAAAACCGATTGCAGCATATCAATTAACACAAGCAAAGTTAGCAGAGATGCTGACAAGAATTACTGAAGCTCAATTAATGGTTTATAGGTTAGGCCAGTTAAAAGATCAAGGTAAAATGACATTTCAGCAGGTCTCTATGGCTAAGAGGAATAATTGTGTCATAGCAAGAGATATTGCTAGAATTTCCCGAGAGATATTAGGAGGGAATGGTATAACCATTGATTATTCACCAATCAGGCATATGGCTAATATTGAATCAGTTTATACCTATGAAGGAACTCATGAAATGCATACTCTAATAATTGGAGAAGATGCCACTGGATTTCCATCTTACGATTAATTATAATCGATGTTTGAAGCTATAACGAATAAGTTTGTTCCAGAACAGCGGGACTCAAGTAAATATTATAGAAATAAAATAGGTATTTTCCAGGGATGGGTCTCAGCTTCAGTCAATTTACTATTATTTTTATTTAAGCTATTCATTGGATTAATAACTGGTGCTGTCAGTCTTATAGCTGATGCCATACATACTCTATCAGATGTCATTACTTCACTTATTGTTATCTGGGGATTTAATCAGGCAAAAAAGCCAGCAGACGTACGTCACCCTTATGGGCATGGTAGAGCAGAATATATTGCTACATTAATTATTTCAATATTGCTTTGTGTTGCAGGAATTGAATTTATCGAAACTGCCATAGATCGTATACAAAACCCAATATTAATTAAATCTGATTTATGGATGGTAATTGTTCTTGGATTAACAATCATAATAAAAGAAATCACGGCTCGGTATGCTAAATTTCTTTCATCAAAAATAGCATCTGGTCTTCTTCATGCAGATGCTTGGCACCATAGAACAGATGCAATTTCCAGTTTCTTAGTAATGATCGCTTTAATTGCTGGAAACTATGGCTATCCATCTATTGATGGATGGGTAGGTTTGTTTGTTGCATTAATTTTAATTTATACTGGCTTCGATATTGCTAGGGATTCTATCGATGATTTAATTGGCACACCTCCTGATCCCTCTGAATTAGAAAATATAAGAGAAGTTGTTATTGGTGTCCCAGGCTCATTAGGTGTTCATGATATTTCGGTACATAGTTATGGTAATGAGAAATTCGTAAGTGTTCACGCCGAGATTAATGCAAAGAAAACAGCTGCAGAAGCACACGATATTTCTGAAGAGATCGAATCACGGTTAAAAAAAACGATGGGAGTTGAGCCAACAGTTCATCTTGATCCAGTTTATCCAAATAATCCCATGGTAAAAGAAATAAAGCATTTACTAACAAAAAAATATAACAATGATAATAGAATTACTGATTTTCATGATGTAAGAGTAGTGAATACTGAAAATCATCGAGTAATTCTATTTGGAATTAATGTTAGCCTTGAATTAAATAGAAAAGAGATTATTCTTTACCAAGATGAGCTCACTAATTATCTAAAAGAAAATTTTAACAATTATGAGATAAATATTAAAATTTCTCAGCCCCATCAATTTTAATTATATAATTTCCTGATTAATAACTTCAATATCTGATCCATCTATATTTAATATAGCAGATCCAGTCTCTCCAAGACCTTTAAATTCACCTTTCATTTTTTTTGAACCTTGATAAAATTCAATTTCTTTATTTATATGGCAACAAGAAGATTCCCAATTATTACGAACGAAATCTATATTTTTAGGAAATTCATCAATTATAGGCTCCATTTGATTCAAGATTTCAGCTAATATTCTTTCTCTTTGATATAATTCCCCTGATTTTGAATATAATGATGTCGCTGAATTTTGAATTGATTGATTTAGTTCCTTGATTGATTCATTTATATTCAATCCAATTCCTATAACGATCTTTTTTAGAGAATTTCCTATTATTTTAGATTCACAAAGAATTCCCCCCAGTTTTTTATTATCTAAAATGAGGTCATTAGGCCATTTTAAAACAATATTTATATTAAAATTAGAGAGAGCTTTTTTAATAGATATACTGGAGATTAAAGGAATCCATGCAATTAGTTCAGCAGGGATTGTTTTATTTATTAAAATAGAAAATGTTAGGCTTTTATTTGGTGTTGATAACCAGTCTCTATTATTTCTACCTTTACCTTTGTATTGATTATCTGTAATAACAATGGCGCCCGATTGAGCGCCATTGTTATTCAAATCCCAAGCTTCTTTATTTGTTGAGCTTAATCTTGTATAATATTCAATTTGCTGTCCTAATCTCTTGGTTTTCAGATTGGCCTGGACCAAGTTTGCAAACAGCATAATCTTTTATGAGTTAGGGTCCAGTTTTTCTCTAAGCTTTAAAGTCATACCAGGATCTAAGATACCTGCATTGGATTTTATTTGTTCTTCATTATCCCATAGAAGAATAATCCAAGATTTAGAATCACCATATTGCTTCCCAGCTATATTCCAGAGATTATCTCCATTCTGGACTATATAATCAAAATATTCAGGTTCAGCTGTTTTAGCATTTAGACGTTCTTTTTGAAGATTAAGAAAATTGTAAGGATAGATTCTATTTGGATTCTCACCTATATCTTCTTTATTCCACTCATAGATATATCTCCATAACTTAAAATCACCATATTCTTTTTTTGCAATTTTAATTAAAAAGTCACCTGGTTCAATCATGTATTTTTCCCATGCAAAATCTTCATAAAGAATAGGCTCAACTTTAAGTTCATCCTTAATTTCTTCTACGATCTCTTTTTTTACGTCTGGTGCTGCTGGTCCAGAATCAGGTATATCACTATTTTCTACTTCTTCTGATGCAAATGTAACTTCTGGAGTCTCAGGCAATTCAGCGCGATTTGACTCATCTCTATTATTTGCATCTTCAGAATCCTGTAGATTTAGTGGGGGCGCTGATTGTGAAGCACATGACATAATGAAAAAAGATAGAAAAAGTAGATTCATTTTTTTCATAATACCTCCCTCAAAACATTAAAATTCGTTTTATATATATGTTTAACCAACAAAATTAATAATAGTTCAATAAATAAATTGTCTTGTATTCGTAAGAAAGTAACAATAATAATGTCAATAATTCAATTATCTTTGATCAAATTCCCCGAAACATTTTCGCAGGCTATCTGCAATCTCACCTATTGTACATTGTGATCGAACTGCATTAATGATATGTGGCATTAAATTATCATTAGAGTTCGCGACATCATTAAGCTTACTTAATTTTGATTTAACATCATTATTATCTCTATTTTTTTTCAATTCATGAACTTTTTTAATTTGATCAGAAGTTAATTTTTCATCAATTTTTTGGAGATTTTCAATCTTTTTTTCTTCTTCTTTTTCAATAAAGCTATTTACACCAACTATTTTTTGTTTTTTATTATCGATTTTCTGTTGATATATATAAGCACTTTCAGCTATTTGATTTTGAATCCAACCTTTTTCAATAGCTTCGATTGACCCACCTAAGTTATCGACTTCATCTATTATAGCTTGTGTTTCTATTTCTAGTTGATCAGTTAGTTCCTCAATAACCTCACTTCCTGCCAAAGGATCTACAAAGTTTGTTATTCCTGATTCATGAGCGATAATTTGCTGGGTTCTAAGGGCTATAGTTGCAGAATGATCTGTTGGTAGAGCCAGTGCCTCATCAAATGAATTCGTATGCAATGATTGTGTACCACCTAAAACAGCTGATAATGCCTGCAATGTAGTTCTAACAATATTATTTTCTGCTTGTTGTGCAGATAGAGTAGATCCACCCGTTTGGCAATGGAATCGACATTGCATTGCTTTTTCATTTTTTGCTCCAAATCTATTTTTCATGATTTTTGCCCATAATCTTCTGGCTACTCTAAATTTGGCTATTTCTGTTAAAAGATCATTATGAGCATTAAAGAAAAAAGAGATATTTGGACCAAAATTATCTATTTTTAATCCAGAATTAAGAGCGGCTTCTACATAAGCAATTGCATTGGAGAATGTGAAAGCTAATTCTTGGGCAGCAGTTGAGCCGGCTTCACGAATATGATACCCGGATATTGAGATTGTATTCCATTTAGGAACATGATCAGAGCAGAATTCAAATATATCTGTTATAAGGCGAATAGATGGCTTAATAGGAAAAATATATGTTCCGCGTGCAATGTATTCTTTAAGGATATCATTTTGGATTGTTCCTTTAAGCTTATTTGATTTAATATTATTTTTTTCAGCTGTTACAATATACATGGCTAAAAGAATAGCTGCTGTTGAATTTATGGTCATTGATGTTGACACTTGATCCAATGAAATATTTTTAAATAATGTTTCCATATCTAAGATTGAACTTATAGGTACGCCTACTTTACCTACTTCACCATTTGCCATTGAATGATCTGAGTCATACCCTATTTGAGTAGGTAGATCAAATGCAACTGATAATCCAGAAACACCCTTACTTAACAATAATTGATATCTTTCATTTGATTGTTTTGCTGAGGTGAATCCAGCATATTGACGCATAGTCCAAAGTTTTTTTTGGTACATATTAGGATAGATACCTCTTGTAAAGGGATATTTACCAGCTTTTTCACTCATGATTTATTGAACCCTTATATTTTTCGTTCTTTTTTAATGCTTTGATATGCATCATTTACTGATTTGAATTTTTCTTCTGCAATGTTCTTCAGTTCATCTCCTAGATGACTTACTTTGTCTGGGTGATATTTAATTGCCATTTTTCTATAGGCTTTTTTTACTTCGTCATCAGTTGAATTAGGATCAATTTCCAAAATATTATAATCGGAAAGAGTATCATGAACAAACATGGCTTTAATTGAATTAAAATCATGTTTATTGATATTTAAATACCCACTTATAGTTCCGAGAAGATTGATTTCACTAGTATCTATTTGACCATCTGAATTTGAGAGTCCAAAAAGAATATGAACTAATTCTAATCTGCTTGGATGATCCATTGAGCGAACAATTTGTTTGCAAACATCTCGAAGAGGATAATCTTGTTTAATTATATCTTTAAACAAGATCATAAAATTTCTCACTTCATTTTGAGAAAATTGTTTAGATAAAAAATTTTTAACAAAATTTAATTCTGATTTCAACATTTTATTATCTGCTTTCATTACAGCTCCAAATAGAACTAATAAGCATACAATAAAGTCACCTGGTTGTGTTTGTGGATATTGTCTTCTTTGATAACTTGAACCATAACTATTCATTGATTGGCCAGTAATTCCAGCCAATGAATAACCAACGATAGCTCCAATTGGTCCACCTAAAACCCAACCAAGGCCACCCCATAATATTTTTTTCCCGACGCTCAACTAATTTTTCCTTTCATCCATTGAGAAGTTAACACAATTTTCAGTCCGATTAGAACGTTGAACAATTAACATTAGTATCAATTTGGAAGAATCAAAAGTAACACAGGCTGCTCTTTGGTGGCATCGGTTTCGTAATCGAAAGAAAGTTGGAAATAAAAGTTTAGGTTTTTCAAATAAAGGTAAAGGCCCTAAAAGTTTTTTAATTATTCTTCCTGACCACTCAACGGAAGCAGATTTAGCTAGCCGTTTTATTTTATCAATGAAAAATGCGTTAGGTCCATATCGAGCAAAACAAATAAAAATTTTAGGCAATTCAGTTGTAGGCAATTTATTAGAAATTAATAAATTTAAGGATTTTATTCTTTATACAGAGGAGGATTTAAACAAATTGGGTTTGCCAGATAAAGAACTAATATTGGAATGCAATCAAATTGAAGTGGATGCTGTTTTGGATTTAAATCAAGATTTTTCTCCTATTTGTGCAACTTTGTGTGCTGAAATTATTGCCCCCATAAAATTAGGTTTTTATAGCGCACAAGGAGAAGATTATTATAATGTTATGGTTAGGAGAACTGGTGAAGAATTGGCAGAGAGCGGATTTAAGGAAATATTTCAAATTATAGGAATTGGATGAATATTTATATATTTGAAGATCAAAAATCTCTTAATTTTGAGCCAATATCACTAACTAGGCCGGTATTTGATATTAGAATTGGTTCAGAGACTTTTTTAGAAAGAATTCAATTTTTATTTCCTGATTCGGATATAAATCTTTTCGTTAGAAAAGAGCTTGAGGATCTTACGAAAAATATGTACCCAAATTTTGAAGTTAATCCTGAATCAGTCAATGAAGGATTGTGGTTATTAGGGAATGTTATTTGGGAACCAGATAATTTATCTCATCTAACAGAGGGAAATTATATTCATTACTCCAAAGATAATTTTGTTGCTGCCAATCTAACAAGTAATCAAGGGAAACAGTGGCTAAAGAATGGTGGCCCAACGCATACTATCCCAGAAGCAGAAAATAAAAATAATATAGAAGTGGGATATTGCGAGTTTTTATGGGAAATAATTGAAAAGATACCGGATACAATTAGTTACGAATCAACTTTTTTTAAGAATAGCAAAAGTAACTTAAAAGATTTTAGTCAATTGAGAATTGATACAGAAAATATTTTTGCTAAAAAATGTTTTATTCAGAAAAGTGTATTTTTTGATACTAGCAAAGGTCCCATTTTAATTGAAAATGGTGCGGAAATTAATGGACCATCTTATCTACAAGGACCACTATATCTAGGGTCAAATACAATAGTTGAGCCATTAACAAAAATTAAAAACTCTGTAATTGGCCCTTTATGTAAAATTGGTGGTGAGATAGATACAGTTATTATTCAATCTAATACAAATAAGGTTCATGAAGGTCACCTGGGAGACGCATTTCTTGGGGAGTGGGTAAACTTGGGAGCAGGTACCATAAATAGTAACTTAAAGAATAATTATGAATCAGTAAAAGTTCATATAAATTATCAAAGTGTAGATACTGGTAAAATACATGTTGGATGTTTTATAGGAGACCATGTTAAAACAGCAATTGGTACATTAATTAATTCTGGAACAGTAATTGGACCTGGTACAATGATTGCGACTGATGGTTTTTTCCCTAAAACAATTAAACCGTTTACTTGGTTTGTGAAAGGGAAACATCATAAAGTGGATTTTGAAAAATTTATTAAAACTGCGGAAATTGTAAAGAATAGACGAGGACAAAAACTACTTGATATAGAAAAGCAATTACTAAAAAAAATAAAAATTAATTGTAAAAGTAAAAAGTAATTGACGAACTATTTATCGCCAACTATATTCGTTCCCTATTTTAGAGGAAAAATTTAATGCTAGAAGGTATAATCTGTCCCGCATGTGAAGCGCCCTTAGAAGAAGTAGATATTCGAGAATCGCTAACATGTAAAAATTGTAAAACGGATCTCCAAGATCGTCGATTTTTAGATTTCCTTGAATTTTTAATGGCGAATGGAATGGTGGAAGATTTAGACTTTTTTGATCAAAAAGTATATAGTGAGGATGTAGAAAGATTGGAGCCTGATGATGAAGAAGATGTAGATCCTAATGATTTTGAGAAGAAAAAGGATATTTTCAGTTTGTATGAATCTGAAATGGAAATGTATAAACAAAAAGCAGAAGATGAAGAAATAAAAGGTTATGAAGATTTTGAAGGTATTGAAGAAGAATGGCAAGATTTTAATAAAAGAGGCTCAAAAAAATCGGATAGTGAGAAATAATTATGAAAGAAGATAAAAACGTACAGCAGATTAATATTGAACTAAATCAGGAAATTAGTGAGGGAGAATATGCTAATTTTGTTGTTGTCACACATTCGCCAGCTGAATTTGTAATGGATTTCACAAAAATTTTACCAGGAGTAACCAAGGCAAGAGTTCATTCTAGAGTGATTATGGCTCCTCAGCATGCTAAAGCATTCCTAGCGGCGCTAGGCGACAATATTAAAAGATTTGAAAAATCAAATGGAGAAATAGCTCCTCCAGAAAATGATGGTTTTGGGGATTATCCATTAAATCCACGGGATGGTTCTTTACCAAATTAATAGATTACCCATTTACTGCCTTTTTTTATTTCCCTCATTTTAATTATTACCCATAGGCTTAAAACTGACCATGCAAGCCCGTATCCTAATAAACCTCCAAATATTATATCGGCAGGGTAATGAACTCCTACATATACTCGACTAAATGCAACTAAAGTGGCGATTGTAAAATATAATCTTTTATTTTTTGGATAAAAATATGATAAAATAACTGCCGCAGAAAAAATGTTAGCTGCATGAGATGAAACAAAACCGTATTTTCCTCCTTTACCCATAAGTATTCGAATTCCCTCAAACATTTCATGACTAGGTCTTAAGCGAGCAAAAAAAGGTTTTAAAATTTGAGCAGAAGAAAAATCTGCTAATGAAACAGCTAAAATTAAAATTACCGATGTAATTTGACCTCGCCGACCGCCTTTTAATGAAAGGTATAAAATTAAACATATTATAGGTATCGCCCATATATCTTGATCAGTAATAATTGGCATTATTAGATCAAATAATGGATTTGCAGTGGTTGAGTTAAAAAACCTAAACACAGTTTTATCGAGAGAAATTAAATTTTCTAACATTGTTTTTTAATAAAAGAAAAAATACTTGACCAAGGCTGAAGGAAGAGATAAGTTGTTAGTAGATTTTGTAGGACCGTAGTTTAAGGAAGACTGGTTGTTCCCCCGCTCCCAGGATTCCAGCGGTCCTGCTTTTTTTATACGGGGGCATACTTTTTGTTTAAATCTATACATTAATTATTATTTTCTTCGTTCTATATACCTTTTTATAGACCATAATAAAACAATAGTACCAACAAAAAAAAGTATATTGCCAATTATAATTGATGTTAATGAACTCATAATGAAATATAATTATTATTATATATCTATTACTAGATTTGAGAATTAAAAATACAATATTTTTAGGATATATCATTATTCAGGGGAAGTTCTTTATTAAACTTGAATCAATTAATTAAATGAAAAAGTCAGATTATAACTATTAAAAAGCCAATTAATAATAATGACATTTAGATTCGATAAAGATCAAAAAATAACAGGAAAAATCATGGAATCACTTAAATCTCAGTTAAGTGAAATAAATACTGGTTCCAGTCGGCCATCCAATTTTGATTTTGGGGAAATATCAAAGGTTGGTGTTCTGGGGTCAGGATTAATGGGACACGGTATTGCTTATGTAAGTGCCTTCGCAGGTATGGATGTTATAATGACTGACTCGTCACAAGATATTGCAAATCGTGGTTTAGATAGGATTAATGGAATTATCGAGCAGGGTTTAAAACGCAAAGCTCTTGATTTAGAAAAGAAAGAAAATATCTTAAATAGGATAGAACCAACTGATGATTATAATAAGTTGAATGGTTGTGATCTAATCATAGAAGCAGTTTTTGAAAATAGAGAATTAAAAGCTAAAGTGACTAGAAAAGCAGAAAAGTTTTTAAAATCTAATGGGATATTTGCTTCTAATACTTCTTCCATTCCTATTTCAAAATTAGCTAAACAATCTATTCATCCTGATAAATTTATTGGAATTCACTTTTTTTCACCAGTACATAAAATGAAATTAGTCGAAATTATTAATGGTGAGAAGACGTCTGAGAAAACCTTAGCAAAAGCATTTGACTATGTTCTCCAAATTGGTAAAGTACCAATAGTTGTTAATGATAGCGTGGGGTTTTATACCTCAAGAGTATTTGAGCGATATACTTGTGAAGGCATGGGGCTAGTTGCAGAGGGAAACTCCGCTGAATCAATTGAGATGGCAGGTGTAAAAGCCGGATTCCCAGTGGGCCCATTAGCTGTTGTTGATGAGATCAATATTGGTTTAGCTGCAAATATTAGGAATCAATCAAAGATTAATTTAAAAACTGAAGGTAAAGAATTATCCAGTGGACCATGGGATAGAGTTATTGACTTTATGGTTGATGAAGTCAGACGTACTGGTCGTGCAGAAGGCGCAGGCTTTTATGAATATCCTAAGTCCAAAGAAAAATATCTGTGGCCAGATCTTAATAAATATTTTCCCATATCAAAAAACCCATTATCTGATGACAAAATAATTGAACGATATTATTTTTCTCAAGCAATTGAAACAATTCGATGCTATGAAGAAAATGTACTTAGATCTGTAGCTGAAGCAAATATAGGAAGTATACTTGGATGGGGATTTCCAGCATTTAAAGGTGGAACGCTCCAATTCGTAAATGATTATGGAATAAAAGATTTTAGGATAAGAGCAGAAGAATTATCGAATATTTATGGAGAAAGATTTTATCCTCCCAAATTATTAGATAAAATGATCGCTAAAGGGGAGACTTTTAAGTAGTATGCAAAATAAACTTGATCGTTCATTCATTGGCAAAAAATATAATCCTTTAATATTTAAAGTAACTGAGGAAAGAATAAAGCTTTTTTCAAAGGCAACTGGTCAAACTGATCCACTCTATTACGATACAGATTTTGCAAAAAGGAAAGGACATCCTTCATTGCTCGCACCGCCAACATTTTTAACAACTGTTGCATATGAGCAGGAAGACCCCTATAAATATGTTAGGGACTTAAATATAGATATGGGAAAATTTCTTCATGCTAACCAGGAATATTCATATTTTTTGTCAGTTTATGCTGGTGATACAATAACAATGCATCAAGAAATAGGCGATATTTTTGATAAAAAGGATGGTCAACTTCAATTTATTGTTTTTAAATCAACTTATTATAATCAAAATGAAAAAATTGTTGCTAAGGCGAAATCAACATTGGTAGTTATATAAAATAATGTTATGGAATTATAAGACTAGCAAAGTTGGAGATGAAATTCCATCTTTAAAAATAGACCCTCTTAATCTTTCCGATTTGATTTTATACGCAAAAGCATCTGGTGATCATAATCAAATACATACTGATTTAGATTTTGCAAAAAAATCTGGTTTACCAAATGTTATTGCTCATGGAATGCTAGTAATGTCTTTTTTAGGTAGGATGTTGACCAATGCAGTACCTCACTCAAATATTGTTAATTTTAGTGTCCAGTTCTCAAATATGACGTATTTGGATCAGGCTCTTCAATGCTCAGGGAAAGTAATAGAAAGAAGTTGCGTTGATGATAAAGAAGTTATTTCTGTTAAATTAATTGTAAAAGATATGGTTGGTCAAAAAAAGTTAATTGGTCAATCTTCAATAAATATTGATATATAATGAAAAATGATAAAAAAGTTAGAATAGGATGTGCATCTGCTTTTTGGGGAGATACTTCAACGGCAGCAGAGCAACTGGTCTATTCTGGGAATTTAGATTATTTAGTTTTTGATTTTCTTGCTGAAGTCACTATGTCAATATTAGCAGGCGCAAAGATAAAAAATTCTAATATGGGATATACACCGGATTTTATTAGCCAAATAGCTCCGCTTTTAACTGAAATTAAAGATAAAAAAATAAAAGTAATTACTAATGCGGGTGGAATTAACCTAGAAGCTTGTAGAGATGCTCTTAAGTCTGAGGCAGAAAAATTAGATATTAACTTAAAAATTGCTCTGGTTCATGGAGATAATATTTTAGATCGTAAGCAAGAATTGCAAAACATGAGGATACAAGATATTGATAATAATGAGCACCTACCGGATGAAATTGTTAGTATGAATGGATATTTAGGTGCTAAACCTATTCAAGAAGCTCTATGCAATGAAGCTGATATTGTCATTACAGGTCGTTGTGTTGATACTGCTCTTGTATTAGGCCCTCTTATGCATGAATTTAATTGGAGCATAACCGATTATGATTTATTAGCAGCAGGTAGCTTAGCTGGGCATATTATTGAATGTGGTGCTCAATGTACAGGCGGAAATTATACAGATTGGCATTTGGTCAATGAATTTGAAAACATAGGTTTTCCTATAGTTGAGGTACAAAAAAGTGGAGATTTTATTGTTACAAAGCCAGATGAAACAGGAGGTATGGTAAGTTTTGGTACAGTAGCAGAACAATTTCTTTATGAGATTGGAGATCCTAATGCATATATATTACCCGATGTTGTCTGCGATTTCTCTCAAGTTAAAATAAAAGAAATTGGTCAGGATCAAGTTTTAGTATCTGGTTCAAAAGGATTGGCTCCTAGTAGCAGTTATAAAGTTTCTACAACATATAAAGATGGATTCCGAGTAGCAGCAACATTAGTTATCGGAGGGAAGAATGCGTTAAAAAAATCAAAAATTGTGAGTAAGGCAATTTTGTCAAAAACAAATAGAATCCTAGAACAAAAGGGGATCAAAAAAATTGAAAAGACTTCGATTTCCATTTTAGGAACTGATTCCATTTATGGTGAAAAAGAACGTGCAGTTGATTCAAGAGAAGTTGTTCTCAGAATAATGGCTATTCATAAAATAAAAGAAGCTCTTGTTATTTTTTCCCGTGAAATAGCGCAAGCCTCAACAGGAATGGTCTCAGGTGTAATAAACTTTTTAGGTGGAAGACCTTCTGTTTCATCATCGATAAAACTATATTCATTTTTATTGGAAAAATCATTTTTTGAAATTAAGCTGGATATTGATGGAGAAATGACACCAGTTAATATTGAACTAGATGGATCCTACAAATACAATCACTTAGAAAGTAACAGAATAATCTATGAAGAATTTGAAACTGACTTTAGTGTGCCATTGCAACAGCTTGCGTTTGCACGAAGTGGTGACAAAGGTAACCATGCAAATATTGGTGTCATTGCTAGGAAGCCTAATTATTTACCCTATATTCGCAATGGCTTGAAACCAGAAATTATTGCTGATTATTTTTCACATTTGTTAAATGGGGAAATAAATATATGGGATGTTCCTGGAATTTATGGGTTAAATATTTTACTTAAAGATTCATTAGGTGGAGGTGGAATGTCCAGTTTAAGAATTGACCCGCAAGGAAAAGCTTATGCGCAGCAACTTTTAGAAATACCAATACCAATAAAAAGGGAAATTTTAGATCAAGAAGAAAAGAAATGAATAGGAAAGAAGATGTCTATATTTAATTCAAAAGTTGATTCAGAATCAAGTCAGTTTATTCAAAATAGAGATGATATGTTAAACCTTATTGAAAAAAGAAAAGATATATTAGATCGTTCTAGAAAAAAATCTGATGAAAAAAAATCTCGATTTCAAGAGCGTGGGCAATTAAGTCCTAGAGAAAGATTAAATGCATTAATTGATCCTGATTCTGAATTTTTAGATTTGTACAGTATGGCAAATTATTTGGTTCAAGATCCAGATCCAGATACGAGTATTCCTGGCGCAAATATGATAGCAGGCATTGGATTTGTGAATGGTATTCGTTGTATGATATTAGTTGATGATAGCGGTATTAGCGCTGGGGCTGCAACTGACAAGACAATTGGTAAGGCATTGGGATGCATTGATATTGCCATGAAACAAAAATTGCCTTTTGTTCATCTAGTTGAAAGTGCTGGAATTAATTTGCTGAATTATACGGTTGAATTTTGGGCAAATTTTGGAGCTGTTTTTTATGGAAAAGCACGCTTAAGTGCAGCAGGAATTCCTACAATAGCTGTTTTACATGGGATGTCTACAGCAGGAGGTGCTTATCATACTGGGATGAGTGATTATGTTGTTGGAGTAAAAAATAATGGTATGGCTGCTTTGGCAGGCTCAGCTTTATTAAAAGCAGCTACCGGTGAAGATTCAAGCAATGAAGAATTAGGTGGTGCAGAAATGCATTCAGTCATTACTGGATTAGTAGAATATTTAGCAAATGATGATTTGGAGGCAATAAATATTACCAGAGATTTAGTTAACAAACTTAACTGGCAAGACTCTGGCAAAGAAGATAAGTCAATTAAATTTAAAGATCCGAAATACAATATAGATGAAGTTCCAGGCATCGTTCCAATTGATTATAAACGTGGTTATGATATTAGAGAAGTCATCGCAAGGATTGTGGATGGATCAGAGTTTTTGGAATTAAAGCCTCGCTTTGGAATAACCATGGTTTGTGTTCAAGCAGAAATTGAAGGACAGAGATGTGGTATATTAGCAAATAATGGACCAATTGATAATCAGGGCGCAAATAAAGCAGCTCAATTTATTCAGCTATGTGACCAAATAGATATACCATTAATTTTCTTAAATAATGTAACTGGTTACATGGTTGGAAAAAAATATGAACAAGCAGGGATGATCAAACATGGTTCAAAAATGATTCAGGCTGTATCAAATGCTAAAGTCCCTAAAATATCAATTTTTATGGGTGCCAGCTTTGGTGCTGCAAATTATGGAATGTGTGGATATGGATATAATCCTGATTTTCTTTTTTCATGGCCTAATGCAAAAATAGGTGTTATGGGGGGAAGGCAAGCAGCATCAACCATGAGACAAGTGATAGAGGGATCGGCAAAAAGAAAAAATGAAGAATTAGATCAGCAAAAATTAGAACATAAAGAAAAACAAATGATTGAACATTATGATAAACAATCTGATATCTTTTATGTGTCTGGATGCTTGCTTGATCAAGGTATTATTGATCCGCGTGATACTAGAAAAGTTCTTAGTTTTAGTTTAAAAACATTTAGTGAAGCTAAGGATCGAATACTTAAGCCTAATAGCTTCGGTATTGCTCGCATGTAATGAATAAGATTAAGGAGATCTTATGGCACAATTGCCACAAACAAAACATTCAATAATTGAACTAGAAAACAGTTGGTTAACTTTTTGGTTTAATCGGCCTAAAAAAAGAAATGCACTATCAGATGATTTAATTAAAGATATTCAAAATATCTTAACAGCTATTAAAGATGACAGGTCAATTCGGGGAATCATTTTTCGGGGTAAGGGAGGCATTTTCTGTGCCGGAGCAGATTTAGATGGATTAAAAAAAATCTCTTCTGCCGGTGATGAAGCTTATACAATCTCTTTAGAAATGAGTAAGCAATTTGGAGAAGTATTTAAAATGATTAGTAAGGCCCCTCAGTTTACTATTTCAATTGTTGAAGGAGCAGCAATGGCTGGAGCCTTTGGAATCGCATGCGCAAGTGATTTATTAGTTTCTATGTCTGATGCCCGCTACGCTTTGACCGAAACCAGGATAGGATTAACTCCTGCACAAATTACTCCTTACGTATTGAATCGTATGGGATATGCAACAGCCCGGAAAATGTTATTGTTGGGTAATCTTATAAATGGGAAAGAGGGCTATGATATGGGGTTAGTTGATTATTTAGTAAATGATGAAACAGAAATAAGTGATGTGATATCTGGGATTAAGAAACAAGTACATCAATGTGCCCCTAATGCTATAGCTATTACAAAAGAAATTTTATCAAATAATGATCAAATTGATTCTGAACGTGCTGCTGAGATGTTCTCTAGTTGTATTGTTAGTGAAGAAGGCAGGGAAGGAATCGCATCATTTTTCGAGAAAAGAAAACCATATTGGGCAAGAGAGGAATAGTATGAAATTTACTGAAGAACATAAATCATTATCAGAAACAGTAAAAAAATTCTCAGAAAATGAGATTAAGCCGTTTGCTGAAGAATGGGAAGAGAATAAGATTTTCCCTGCTCATGATTTGTTTAAAAAGATGGGCGATTTAGATTTACTAGGTATTACGAAAAGCACCGAAGTAGGTGGAATGGATTTGGATTATAGTTTTGGAATGGTTTTTGCCGAAGCCTTGGGATATGCGGCTGACTTAGGCGTAATCACTGCAATAGGCGTTCAGACAGATATGGCAACCCCAGCTTTAGATCGATATGGCAGTTCAGAATTAAAAAAAGAATTTTTAAAACCAAGTGTAAGTGGCGATTTTGTTTCTGCCGTTGCAGTTAGTGAAGCAGGGGGAGGATCAGATGTGGCTGCATTAAAAACAAATGCGCGTAAGGATGGTGATGACTATATAATCAATGGTGATAAAATGTGGATCACTAATGCTACTCAAGCAGATTATTTTTGTACGTTAGTCAATACGAGCAATGAAAATGGTCCACATAATAATAAATCTCTAGTGATCATTCCATCAAATGCTAAGGGAGTTAGTATAGGAGATAAGATAGATAAATTAGGGCAGCTTACTTCTGATACCGCACCAGTTTATTTCGATGACGTGCGCATTCCCCAGCGATTTCGCATTGGATCCGAAGGCGAGGGCTTCAAACTTCAGATGCAACAATTCCAAGAAGAAAGAATTTTTATGTCTGTTAGCTGTTTAGTTATGCTTGACCAATGTGTCTCTCAAACAATTGAATATTGTAAAGATAGACAAGCCTTTGGCAAACCAATCCTATTTAATCAGGCTATTCATTTTAGATTAGCAGAGCTGCAAACAGAGATAGAAGCATTACGAGCATTGGTTTACAGAGCATGTGAAAATTTAGTTGATGATCAAGATGTTACATATCTTGCTTCTATGGCAAAATTGAAAAGTGGCAGATTAATTCGTGAAGTATCGGATGTTTGTTTACAATTTTGGGGCGGAATGGGTTTTACCTGGGAGAATTATGTATCAAAAGTGTATAGAGATGGTAGGTTGAATTCTATTGGAGGTGGTGCTGATGAAATTATGCTAAAGATTATATGTAAACATATGGGTACATTACCCAAATAATTGATGGATTCTTTGTTTAAAGCATTTACGGTTTTTGAGAATGAAGATGGTTCGTTTAAAAGTGAAATCATTTCAAAAAGCATTGATGATCTTCCACCTGGCGATGTTTTAGTTCGCGTTGATTTTTCCTCACTAAATTATAAAGATGCACTATCAGCAACTGGGAATAAGGGCGTAACAAAAAAATATCCACATACACCGGGTATAGATGCTGTAGGCACAGTTGAAGATACTAGCCATTCTTCTTTCAAAATTGGAGATCAGGTGATTGTTTCTGGATATGATATGGGCCAGAATACTGCGGGTGGATTTGGAGAATACATTCGTGTCCCTCGAGAATGGGTTGCATTAATGCCTGAGGGTCTAACAAAAAAAGAATCTATAATTTTAGGTACAGCAGGTATGACAGCTGGTTTATCGTTACGTGAACTCCAGAAAAAGAATGGAATTGAAGGTAAGTTGGCTATAGTGACTGGTGCTACAGGCGGCGTCGGTTGTTTAGCAGTTAAATTATTATCCCAATTAGGTGCAGATGTCACTGCTGTTACTGGCAAAGTTGACTCAGAAGATTTTTTAAAATCAATAGGTGCAGTTGAAGTAATAAATCGAGAACAATTAGCTGAAAATTTTCATCAACCCCTTGCAAGTGGTAAGTGGGATATTGGAGTTGATGTTGTTGGCGGTGAAATGCTAGCTGGACTTATGACATGTCTTCAATTAGGAGGATCAGTTGCGTGTTGTGGACTTGTCGGAGGTTCAACAATCGAAACTACTATTTTCCCTTATATTTTAAGAGGGAATAGCCTTATCGGGATTGATTCAGGAAACATTCCTATATCTGAGAAAGAAGAAATTTGGATGTTATTTGCCAATGAATGGAAAATCGAGCTTAATGATTTATCAAGAACAATTACTTTAAATGAATTAGATCACGAGATTGAATCCATTCTTAAAGGTGGTCAAGTAGGGCGAGTTATAGTTTCGTTAGGTGAAAAGTAGTAACGATTTAATTACTTTAAAATCTAGCGTTCAATTTTAAAGTGATATGACGGCCAAGTTTAGGGCCACCAATAATTTCTCGATGTATATCATCATTAAGATTATTAATATTTAACAATAGGTCATATTTCTCTGAAAACTTATATCCAACCATCGTATCAAAAACTAGATATTGATCTATAATTCCATAATGTACACCAGCTGCCCATTCAAACTCAGGGATATATCTAAAGCCTAAATTCCCATGAAACCCTTTTGAGGCATTATATGCAATCTTTGCATTGACTTTAAATTTAGGTGCATTAACAGGATCGTAAGACCGAGTTAAAAAATTCCAAAATCTAGTTTTTCCTAATAAAGAAAAATTTACATCTAAGGTTGTTTTAGGAGTAATAAATGCATATAAACTAGCATCCATTCCCCACAGATCAACTTGGCCATAATTAATATTGGTTAGCATGAGGTTTACAGGATTGTCAAAATCAGTTTCATCATCAGTCCACCAGGCACCTAGTGTATCACCAGCTGCAATATCTAGTTTTGTGCCATTCCGCTGATCAACTGGTTTTGACCACCATCCAGATGGAATTGTAGAATTCCACTTAGAAGAGCCATAAGCAATATAGTAATATCCCGGGATACCATCACCACCATCCTTAATGCCACTATGTTCTGAAGTTGGTATGAAGCCCAATATCTTGGGATCAGGGTTATCAACTGTGTAGAATCCATCTGATGTATCTATTACAACAGGTGTTACCCAGGTTAGGTCACTAACGAAATCACTATATGTGCTATAATAAAGGTCAAAGGATGCACGCATTCTTTTTCCTATGAAACCTGCATAACCAAATTCATAAGTCCAAACTTCTTCAGAGCGTACTGGTTTAATTTTAGTATAATCTTCTGCATTCACAAATTGTCCCGATCTTCCTAAAACAGCAGGAATATAAAGAGCCGAACCTTTTGGCATGTCTGCCCATCTAAATTCTGAGGTTGATCCAGCACGGACATCAAACATCATAAGATCACCAGATGCATTGCGCTTAAAAGTAAATCCATCTTTATTGCCACGAGCATAAACTGGGAATACAGAATATTGGGCAGCTAATACTTCCAGATACAATCCTTGAGAAGAAGGAGTATTAAATGCACGTGCAGCTGTTAGGCGAAAGGTTTGGTTGTCTGATGGTTTATATAACAATCCAACTTTAGGTGAAATTTGTGGAAAATATTCCATTGTCTCACCTGACAATGGATCTTTTAAGAACTTAATCCCACCATCCTCTTGTTGTCCACTATGAAGATCAACTCGGCCTGAAAGTATTAGTTGAAATTTATCATTTAGTTTGGATTGACTTTGAGCATAGAGACCGAATTCATTGGTTATAAGTAATTCATCCCATTCATCAACCTTTCCATCACCATCATTATCTTTTCCATCGCTACCAAAGCTGATCGGATTTCGTCCTGGTTTTCCATCAGGAAGAATTGTTCCAAATGTTTCAGGCATTGTTCGCTGGTAGTCTCCACCCCAGATAAATTTTGTATTCAAAAAATTGAAATCCAAGTTATGTTGAAATTGAAAATGGAAAAATTTTGAATGATCTGTTACAATCCCCCCTGTACGCATATTCCTAGTATCTCCAGATAGAGAAGTATTGATATACGCTTGTGCAAACCAGTTCTTATAGACCCATCTTGCTTGATAGAATTGATAGATCCAGTCATCTGCTAAATATCTGCCAATCCCTGTTATATTGATATTTGTTGCCTGAGCGAATCCATAATTCAAGCTTATAAAGTGCTCAGGTGAAAAATTATAGTCGGTTCTAATATCAAAACGTGTATTATTTATTTTGAAATGGGGAATATCATCAATCCCATCATTGTCCCTATCTTTGACTTTATTATCGCTAGCTAGATATGTTGTATCAACAGTTCCATCACCGTCTCGATCAACTTTAATATCCCAACCATCCCACCATGCAAGTCCATCGTCAAAATAATCATCTAATTTATCTCCGTCAAGATCATCTAGCCATTGTTTGTAATGTGCTTTCTTTTCATCTTCTTCAATATATTCCCAATCATCAGCATTAAATTGTACAAAAGACATCTTGTAGCCCATATTTCCAATTGTTCCAGCATGTCGCACTTGAGCTTTGGCGAAGTTTCTTGTACCACCGGTTACTCCAACAACAGTTCCTTTAGAGTCTTGAGGTCGTTTTGAAATAATATTGACAACACCTGCATGAGCATTGGGTCCATAGAGTGAAGAAGACGGACCTAGAACTACTTCAATCTGACTTACATCATCTGATGTTAATGGAATAACATTATAGGCAATTAATCGCAAAGAAGGAACATTCGCCATTCTTCCATCAGTAAGTGTTAGTAATCGGCTGCTAAAGCTTGAATTAAAGCCCCTAGCGCTAAGATTGTAGCTATCAAGACCGGATGCTGTAAAATCAACTCCTTTAATATTCTTAAAATAATCCCCTAAGTTTGGGTTACTTGCATTACGAATTTTCAACTCAGAGATCACAGAAATAGCTGCAGGTGCATCCGTGATTTTCTCACGTTTTCCACGACTTGCTGTTACGATGTATTCATCTAGCTGAATAGCAGAAATTGTTAACTTTGCATCAAAAGTCGACGTTTCGGATGATATATCCAATGTAGTTTTAAAGTCACTATATCCAATATAAGAAATTTTTATTTCATACGTTCCTGGAGGTATACCTTCGATAAAATAATTACCACTGGCATCAGTTGCACCGCCAGTATTAAGCCCATTTCCCTCAATAATAACATTTGCGCCAATTAAAGGATCACCACTATCAGAATCTGTGATTTTTCCAGTTAAGTCAATGTTTTGTGCAAACATTACAGAAAAACTGAAAAGAAAAATCAAATGTATTTTTGTTATATTATTTTTCATGTTTAATAAAATAGGGATGGTTATTACTAACCATCCCTATTTATTTTGAACGAAACACTTATAAAGTGTAAAAGATTATTTAGTATCTCTTAACTTTTTAATCGTGATCATGATCATGATCTTCAACTTCAGTCCAATCTGAATTGAAGAAAATAGTTTCATTTACAGGCATACATAAACCTTGGATTTGATACATCATTTTTCCACCAGCAGTCCATGCAGCAAGCTTCCAATCAGCTCCACTATCATTTTTATATTTGAATTTTGTAGGGTCAGTTCCATCTCCAAGATCAGTAAGGGCTGAATAAGGAATACCAAAACCAGTTTTTGCATCATTGCCAGCTTGTATGTTAGCGAGCATATACATAAATAAATCTGCTCCAGTAGGTATTTTTTCTTCAGCATTATCCGCTACACCATCACCATCATCATCTTTTCCATTAGATCCAGATCCATCTAGATCTGTCAAAGGATTTTTTGTGTCAGCAATTCTAGCTTTAAGCTCACCAAGAACATTTAGTGCATAAAAAGTTAGAAAGCCACCCCAAGGTGCTAATGCAGCTTGCATAATATAACCTTCACTAGAGGCATCAGTCTTTGCAGCGGGGTCGTAACCACCTGCAGCATTTAATGGAAGACCATCAATACCAGTAATCACTCTTTTATCTTCTTCCATTTTTGTATCCCATGTCTTACCAGGCTTCACTTGCGCAAATAGTTCATCATGACTATCCCGATCTGTGAATTGAAGGTTGAATGTTGCAGGATCGACTTCACGATTTACAGTGAATTTTCCATCCGCGAATGGAGGTAAAACTTGATCAATATCAACTACAGGAGCAAGTTCAAATGCGCCAGTTTCATAATTAGCAAACCAGTCTCCAGTATCATTGATCTGAGGAGGTGGAAGCATTAAGTATGTTTTACACTTATCTGGATCCAATCGTAAAGAAGGATAGGTTCCTTTAACAGTATAAGTACCTTTTGTGGTAGCTGATTTACTATCAAGTAGATCTACTTTCATTTGAATACCCGCAAGCTTAAGGGCGGCTGCGTCAAATACTGCTTCTCTAGGGAATCCAGGAGCATCACCACCAGGTAAAAAAGTAGTTAGTGTCTGCGCGGTTGCTGCGACAACATATTCTGGAGTAATTGCTACTCCAGCTTGCTGTAAGGCAGCACCAAAAGCGGCAGCATCTTTCCAATTAGCAACCAATGGGTACTTATCAGCTGTATTCTTTACACCTGTTTTGTTAATAATTTTACGGTTGTATGTTCCTTTTAATCCAGTTAGATCCCATAAGCCAACAGCATCTCCTAGATTTGGAGAGTTGTCCTCATCTTCACAGGCAGTAAACATTATCATACCACCTAAAAAGATTGACAGACCTTTAATTAATTTCGATTTCATATAAACTCCTCGGTTTAAGTGTTTTCGTTCTTTTTTACTAGAATTGTACAAAATTTTCCAGAATGAAAACTAATTCTAGGCTAGGAAGTTATATATATATATGTTGGAATTAATAGTTTTTTTTGCAATTTATTACTTAATAGATATTTTGGCATTTGATTTGAATTGAGATTGTTTTTTAATAAATTTTTCCCGTTATTAATTACAATAAAAACAATAGACCTTTTCCCCATTTTTAATAAAAGAAATTGAAGGTAAAATTTAGATTATGAAGATTGCTGTTCTAATCAAGCAAGTTCCTGGTTCCGATTCTTCATTACCGATCCAAAATGATGCATCTTGGATCAATGAAGAAGCTATTACATATGTAATGAATGAAAGTGACAATTATGCTTTGGAAGAAGCTTTACAAATTCGTGAACAAAATGGCAATGGGGAGGTTGTTGTTATTAGCCTTGGTCCTGACCGTGTCCAAAAAGTTATTAGAGAAGGGTTAGCGAAAGGAGCAGATAGAGGAATTCAAATAAATGTCGACTCTGTAGGCGCAGTTGACCCTTTAGTAAATGCATCTTTAATAGCTGACGCCATAAAAGAGGAAAAATTTGATATTGTTTTTTCAGGTCTCCAATCTGATGATCTAGGTATGGGACAAACTGGAATCATTCTGGGCGAAATGCTTGGTATGTCTACGGCATCATTGGTAATGGAAACTGAAATATCTGATGGGCGAATTAAAGTTAAAAGAGAATTAGAAGCAGGCTACTTTCAATGGGTTACAATGGATCTTCCCTCTAGCATTACAATTCAATCTGGTTTGAATACTCCTAGATATCCATCGTTGAAAGGAATTATGGGAGCTAAGAAAAAAGAAATAAATGTATTAACACCTGAAGTAGGTCAATCAAAGCAATCGATGGAGAAAGTTTATATTCCACAGAGTGATAAACAAACAGTTATGATTGATGGTTCTGCAGATCAAATTGTAGAAAAATTAGTTGAAACTTTTCGCAATGATATTAAGGTGATATAGATGGATATTTTAATTGTAATTGAAGATAATAATAGTAAAATACATCGTATGGGATTAGAGTCCATTGCTGCGGCCCAATCAATTTCAAAGGATAAAGGATTTTCAATCGGTGTTTTAGTTATGGGGGGTAATGCTGAGGGATTATCGACTGAAGTATCAAAGTATGATGTAAGTGAAGTCCTAAAGTTAAATAATGATATAATTTCAAGTTATAGCTCTGACGGTTATGCTGAAGCAGTTAAGCAGGTTATTGAGCAGGAAAACCCCAAATATGTTTTTTTTGGACACACATATCAAGTTAGGGATTACGTTCCAAAAATTAGCGCAAAATTGATGAAACCATTTTTAGTGGATAACGTTTCAATCAATAAAGATGGAGAAAAATTTATTTTTACAAAGCAAATGTTCAATGCGAAACTTTATTCTGATATGGTTGCAAAGGATAATGGACCATTGTTAATCAGTTTTCAATCAGCAGCCTTTTCGGCAGACAATGCTCAATCTGGCTCTGCAAGTATTAGAGATATTTCAGTTGATATAGACTCATCAATGATCAAGACTGAATCTGATGAGCCATTTCAAGAAGAAGCAGGTGGGATGGATTTGACTGCCGCAGAAGTAATTGTATCTATTGGTAGAGGAATTGGTAAAGAAGAAAATATTCCAATGGCACAAGATTTAGCTAAAGCTATTGGTGGTGAACTTGCTTCTTCAAGGCCGGTTGTTGACTCTGGCTGGCTTTCTGCTCCCCATCAAATTGGTAGTTCTGGTCAGTCTGTTTCACCTAAAATGTATTTGGCATTAGGTATCTCTGGTGCAATTCAGCATGTTGTTGGCATGAAAGGATCCAAAAATATTGTAGCGATCAATAAGGATCCAGAAGCGCCAATTTTTGAAATTGCAGATTATGGTGTAGTTGGAGATGTGGTAGAGATCATCCCAAAACTTTCTGAAGCACTTAAAGAAAATTAATCCATAATGGCCAAGTTTCAATTCACAGGTATTGAACAATCAATACTTGCTATCACTATTATTATTACTCTTGGCTCATTCATTTATGAAGTTTGGCGCCGTTTGCGAATAGTTCTTAAAGGAAGAGACTCATTACCCTTTGATCATTTTGGCGCAAGAGCATGGCGTGTATTTAAGGAAGTATTCTTACATGAAAAGGTAATTAAAGATCGTTTTTGGCCAGGGTTGATGCATGCCTTAGTCTTCTGGGGATTTATAGTTTTTGGTTTGGTCACTATTGATCATTTTGCAATTGGATTTGGTCACCCATTAATGAATGAGCAAGTACATAGGTATTACAGCTATATTGTAATTCCATTTTCTATTTTTGTACTGTTTGGAATTGGCTCATTAACTTATCGTCGATTTATATCTAGACCAAAAGCATTAGGTAAAATCTCCCCAACATCAGGTCTGGTTGCATTTTTTATTTCAGTACTTATGATTACATATTTATTGGGGGAAACAGATCTTGATCCGATGGTATGGCGGATAAATTGGTGGATTCATTCTCTAATTATTTTAGCTTTTTTATTTTTAATTCCAAGATCAAAACATTTGCATTTGGTTTTGTCTCCAATCAATATTTTCTTTAAACCTTTTCAGCTTCCTGAGCATACAGCAGTTAACATTGATCTAGAAGGATCTGAAGATGAATTAGATACAATGTTATCAGATTTAACTCAAATGACAAAAAATCAAACGTTAGATGTTTTTTCATGTGTGGAATGTGGCCGTTGTATCGATGTATGTCCCGCAAATAGAGGAGGGGGTCTCCTTGATCCAAAGAATCATTTTATTTTAGACCTACGTGAACCGCTTCTTAAAAAAGGTAATGTAGATGTATTATCAGAAATCAATGTTGAAGCAGGCTGGGAGTGTACAACCTGTCAGGCGTGCACTGAAGTTTGTCCAGTTGGAAATCATGTTGAAAAGTCAGATGAAATTCGTCGCCTGGAAGTTTTAGTTGAGGGCAAGGTTCCCCAAGAGTATCAAAAGTTATTTATGAATTTGCAAGAGTCTGGAAATACTGAAGGGCGTAGCGATAGTCCTCTAGCTGAAAGGCTTCCAACTTACACTCCGGACAAAGAATATGTTTTATGGCTAGGCTGTTTTGCTCGTTATGAGCTTGATCCTAATTTCACTAAATCTGTTGAGAATTTTGCAAATATTTTAGACGTTGCTGGCATCACTTATGGTGTTCTTCAGAAGGAACATTGTTCAGGTGATCCTGCTAACCGATTAGGTGATAAATTGACCTACAACATGTTACGTGAGCATAATATGGAACTGTTAAAAGAGGCAACGAAAGTGGTTACACTTTGCCCTCATTGTGCATTGAATTTGGAAAAAGAATACTCAAAATATTCAAAGGTGAATTATGATGTCTCACATCATACGCAAGTGATTGCTGAATTAATTGAAGAAGGTCGTATTGAAGTCAAAAAAGGATCAAATGGAAAAGTTACCTATCATGATCCATGTAACTTATCAAGAATGCTTGATGAAGTTGACGCTCCTAGAGTTGCTATTAATGCAGCGACTGATGATTTCTTTGAATTGGAAGAATCCGGAAGAAATACATTATGCTGTGGAGCTGGTGGGGGTTTATGGTGGAAAAAAGAAACAAAAGGAAGAACACATCTTGTTCGTGCTGAGCAGGTTGTTGATTCAAGTGCTGATACAGTTGTTACTGGCTGCAATTTTTGTTATGGGATGATGAATCAAGGTTTAAAGCCCTTAACACCTGAAGGTCGTTCGGAAATTCAAGTAAAAGATGTAGCTGATATTGTAGTTGAGAATATGGTTAGTAAAACCCATAGTAAATGATTAAAATCGCCGGTCATAAAAAGTTAAGTAATTACATAATAAATGAATATATAAATAAGATGCGGAAATATATTTTATTACTATTTTTAACTTCTATTTCATTTGCAGATGAATCAAAGTCACGCGGAATCGTAGATGATTACACTAAATTAAAAGAAAAAATCTACACAAGTACGCGTACAGATACTCCACCAGTTATTGATGGGAATCTAGATGATAAAGCTTGGAGCAATGCAGTCTTATTAGATGATTTTTTACAGTTTGAACCATACAATTTGATTGCACCAACAGTTCGTACAGAAGTGCGAATATTATATGATGATGATAACATATATGTTGCCTTTAATAACTTTGACCCAAACCCAGAAAAGATCATGGTCCGTAGAGCTCGTCGTGATGACTGGAGAGCAGGTTTTGATTTTAATTCAGACTGGGTTGGTATCGGTATTGATTCTCGAAATGATGATAAAACTGGTTTTTGGTTTGCGGTAAATGCCGCTGAGGTCCAAGTAGATGTGGCCATTTCAGGTGATGGATATGGTGGATTTGATGGAACATGGAATGCAGTTTGGGATAGCAAAGTTTCATTTCATGATAAAGGATGGTCAGCGGAAATAAGAATTCCATTTAATGTATTTCCATATAGCAAAGATAGTGTTCAAGAATGGGGCACTTCAATACAAAGAGGTTATTTTAGCAATCAAGAAGAAATGCACTGGCCAGGGCGTCCTAAGGGAGTACGCGGAATTGTACCTCACTATGGTGTATTAAAGGGAATTGAAAATATTCCCCAACCAAGAAATATTGAATTAGTACCTTATTTGTTAGGGGGGCAAACAAAAAAAGATGAAAATGAGAGCGTACAAAATGTTGGTATGGATGCAAGATACAATCTTAATTCTAATACAACATTGAATATGACTTTTAATCCAGACTTTGGTCAAGTGGAAGCAGACCCTTCTGTCTTAAATTTATCAGCTTTTGAAACTCGTTTGAATGAAAGAAGACCTTTTTTCGTTCAGGGCGCAAATTTTTTTAAAAGCAGATTAAATCTTTTTAATTCACGAAGAATTGGTAAAAGACCTGGTTATTACAAACCTGAATCAGGTTCAATCATAGATAAACCAAATGAAACAACAATTCTTGGTGCAGCCAAAATTCTTGGTGAAACATCATCGGGATTAAAATATGGTGTTATCAATGCCATCACAGATAGAGAATATGGAACATTAGAAGATGAAGTTAATGGAGAGACTCAAAGAAAGAAATTCTTGATTGAGCCATACACAAATTATTTTGTTGGGCGACTTGAAAAACCAGTTGTAAATGAACTATCAACTATTGGTTTTATGGCAACTGATCTTCGCCGCCAAAATGAATCTGGTAATTCGAGTGTTATCAATGCTGATTGGAATTTAAAATTAATAGAAAATAAACTTTCGTTTACAGGACAGTTCGCAAATTCAATCAGATCTGATCAATCAGGACATGCTGGTCGTTTTATTTTAGGTTATAGGGATCCGGTTTGGTGGGATGTCAATTGGTGGAGTGGTTATAAAAATAAAAACTTTGATGTAAGTGATATGGGATATCAGGAAAAAAATAATAATTGGTATTCTGGATTAAGGGGTGCAATTAGACGTGATTATCCAAAAGGATATTTTTTAAATCAACGATTAGAATTAAAGCTTAATATAGGTGGACGAGGCAAAGATGATCGAGGTGGAGCTTTACTTACTAGAAAGAATATTGAATTAGAACAAGATAACGACTTTTTAAATTATTGGGGGATTGGATGGTCAATCTCTGCTGCAGGGGAGGTCTTTGAAGATGATGATATTTATCGAGATTCAAGAGCCGTTATTATTAAAGATGAAGCTTGGAAGTCATTTCAATTATGGTTTAGGACTGATAGACGTAAAAGAGTTGTCCTACGACCTTCATTTAATTATGATGAAGGTAGTTTACGCGGTCCTGGTAGAAGGTATGGTTTAGAAATATCATTGAGACCTACGGATTTCATCAATTTTTCTTTAAAAACATCTAAGGAACACAAGCCAGGTTCAATGCAATGGGTTGGTATTGTTGAAGATGAAAATGGACCTAATATTATATATTCCAACGTATTACGTAAGCAAACCAATACAGAGCTCAGATTGAATATTGCCTTTTCATCAAAAATGACTTTTGAAGCTTATTATCAACCGTTTAAAGTTGAAATGGATTACGAAGATTATAATCGTTTAGTTAGAGAAAAATCTTTTGACTTGGAGCCTTATAATTATGGCAAAGACAAAGATTTTAAGATAGATAATCGTGTAGGTACTTTTGTATTTAGATGGGAATATTTACCAGGAAGTCTGATTTATGCCGTATATAACCTGAATGATAATAATTACTACTCTTATCAAGATGGTATATGGAATCCATCACAATCGAATTCATTATTTATTAAGATTGATCGTTTCTTCCAGCTTTAAATAGCTTAGTCTATACTTTTCATTTGTTTTCCTGTAGCTTTATTATCTATCATAACAATTTCTGATAATATACTAAGAGCTATTTGTTCTGGTGTTTTCGCATTAAAATCTAATCCGACAGGAGAATGAAGATTTTTTATTTCAGAATTTGAAACATTATTCTCTAGCAAAAATTTCTTTATAAGGTCTGCCTTTTTTTGACTTGCAATAACACCAACATAAGGTATTCCCTTTTTAATTGCATCGAGTGATATTTTGTCATCATCACTATGATGAGTAGCTAGTATAAAATAATTTATTTTTTCATCTATTTCTCCAACCTTTAAAACCTCAGTGATAATTTTATCAGCATCTGGATAAAGTTGTTGATTACTCTTAGAAGAATGAATATTCTCTTTAGAAGTGTGAATAATTATTTTAAAGTTTAGTAGTTTAGCCATACTACATAAAACCTCAACGATTCGACCTTCACCTCTAACTAAAATAGTCGAATCAGTCATATGAGGTTCAACAATTACTGACATATTTCCTCCACATGGAATACCCATTGAAATAGTATCACTATTAAGATCAATATCAACTGTTTTAGGTATTCCAATAATTAAAGTTTCAATAGCTACATCTGAAACTGTGTTTTCAATACAGCCACCACCAATGTAGCCCATTATTCTTTGACCTTTTTCATCAAATATTGCTTTGTCTCCAACTCGAGCGGATGAAGAACCTGTCACACTAATAACTGTAGCTATAGCATAGGGTTTTTCATTCTTTTCAAGCCTTAAAGCTTCTTTTAATAAATTTTTATATTTAGACATTATCAATTTTCATTGATACTAAGTCAGAATAATCATCTTTAGTATCGCAATCAAAAATAATTTCTGATGAATCTATAGGAACGCCAATAGAACTTTTTCTGTTTTTATAGATTATATTTTTGCAACCTTTATCCCCATTTAAATGAAGAATTTCATCAAAAAATTTTCTTGGGAAAATTACTGGATTTGCTTGCTTTCCCAAATAATCTGCATAAATAATTTTATTACCATTATTATTTAAAAAAACTTGGTGCAATTTATTAATTGTTTTCACTGTTACAAGTGGCATGTCACCTAAAACAATCATATTACCATCAATATTATTCGGTAATGATGATATAGCTTTATTTATTGATGTAGCCATACCCCTAGACCAGTCTTCATTATAGACAATTTTATCTATTGATTTAGGCAATGATTCAACTACTTTTTTATTTTCAAAACCTGTAACAACAAATACGGGTTTTAAATAAGAATCAATTATTGTTTTACATACAACATTGATTAATGTATCATCCTGAAATGGTAATAATAATTTGTTATCACCCATTCTTTGTGAGGAACCCGCAGCAAGAATTGTTGCAGAAATATTCAAACTAGTTTCTTAGACTATATATAGAATTTATACTTTTAGATCTTTTGATTTTATTGGGAGTTCTCGAATTCTTTTTCCCGTAGCATCGTAGCATATAGATAAACTAATTTGATAAATCTATAAGTTCAATACCTAAAGCAGAAGCGTGGGTTAGAATTCTTTCGTCCCGATAGAATTCTCCAAAATAAATTTTGTTGATTCCTGAATTTGCAATCATTTTAAAACAATCATAGCAGGGAGAAGCTGTTACAAAAATTTCACTATCATCAATACGAATTCCATGGCGTGCAGCTTGAACAATTGCGTTTGCTTCCGCATGTATCGTTTTAACACAATGTGTGTTTTCCATTTCATGCCCAACATCATCGCAGTGATCCAATCCTTTGATTGACCCGTTATAGCCAGTAGATAAAATCGTTTTTTCACGAACAATTACAGCCCCAACATGTTTTCTATCGCATGTAGATCGGGTTGCAACCTCTTCAGCAATATTCATAAAATATTTTTCCCAACTGACTCGGTCTTTTGTCAAAATTATTTATCCTCTCTTACAAATATTTTTACAGCAGATCGTAATTCACCAAAATAAATTCTTTGAACGTATTGAGATAACTCTGCAGTTAAAATTAGATATGCCCAAGTTGGAATTGGGACTTCCGAGCAACCCTTTATAAGAACTCGTTTATCACTATATTGTGACCAATCTATGTCAGCGACCTTCTGGCGGAAAATCTTTTCCCTAAGGATTCCATCATCTAAAAAATCATTAAGAAAAATAGTTTCCATTTAATTTTTAATCTTATCTGTAGACATATACACCGTTTTATTATCGCCCATGAAGTAGTGGTAGTCTAAAATACCGTACCCTTCAATATTTCTGGTTGGACAATCAGGAAGGCAGGGTTTCCCATTACTTTGGTGACGAACCATATCTAATAATTTTTCATCAGTTTCAGTTGCTCCAGCAACTAGCTCTTCATCTGTTTCAACATACCATCTCATAGTTACCAGATATCTATATTTTTTTTGTTCATTTCCATTATCACTCATTATCAACCTCCTTTATAGACTTTAATTAATGGGTTAAAAGTAAGCAAAAATTACTTGAAGATGTCCGCTGTTTTTTTAATGCTATCTCCAAGTTTTTCAATATCATTTTTCGTATTATAAATGTAGAAGCTTGCACGCGCTGTAGCGTTGATTCCTAATCTATTCATAATTGGCTGTGTACAGTGATGGCCAGCACGGATACAGATACCATCTGTATCCAAGAATTTTGCGAGATCATGCGGATGAACATTTTTAACATTAAATGGAATAACCGCACCGCGTATTTCTGGATTACCATATAAAACTATATTCTCATTTTGAGAAAGAATTTCTAATCCATACTTAAGTAATCCTTGCTCATGCTGATGAATATTTTCAATGCCAATTTTCTCTATATAATCAATTGCAGCGCCTAAGCCAATTACCTGTGCGATATTTGGAGTTCCTGCCTCAAATTTCCAGGGAACATCATTCCATGTAGATTTCTCCATAGTTACGGTATTGATCATTTCACCGCCACCCATGAATGGATCCATTTTTTCCAAGATAGTTTTTCTACCTATTAATACACCTACACCAGTTGGTCCTAGCATTTTATGTCCTGAAAATGCATAGAAGTCACATCCTAAATTTTCAATATCTACTTTCATATGTGGAACAGCTTGTGCTCCATCAATAACTGTAATGGCACCAACTTTTTTAGCTTCATCAATAATTTTATTTATTGGATTGATTGTTCCAAAAACATTTGACTGATGTGATACACTAATAATTTTTGTTTTAGATAAAATCTTCTTTTCTAATGATTCCAATTCAAGTGTTCCATCATTATTTAACAAGATATAATCAAGTGAAGTGTTTGATCTAGAACTCAATAATTGCCAAGGAACAAGATTACTATGATGTTCCATTTCTGTTATAAGTATATGATCATCGTTGCTAAGATTTTTTGTGCCCCAGGCATAAGCAATCAAATTAATTGACTCTGTTGTACCGCTTGAGAAAATAATATTATGAGAATCAGGGACATTCATGAATTGTCTTACTTTTTCACGGACACTTTCATATTTGTCCGTGGCTTTTTCTCCTATTTCGTAAAGCGCTCGATGAATATTAGCTGAATATGAATCATAATATGATGAAACGGAATCAATTACTGATTGTGGCTTTTGACTAGTGGAGGCAGAATCGAGATAAATAAAGTTTTTTTCTTTTGACTTAAAGATGGGAAAGTCATTTTTAATATCTTTTACATCTAGCACTATAGCATACCTAATTGGAGTCGAGCCGCTTCATTGATCATTTCACGATCCCATGGTGGATCCCAAACAAGTTCTACAGTAACTTTATTTGATCCAGGTACACCTTCAATTTTTTGTTTTACTTCTGTTGCTATCATATCTCCCATACCACAGCCTGGGGCAGTAAGCGTCATTTTCACATCTACGTCAGAGCCACCATCCTTATTTTCAGTTATTTTACAGGAATATATAAGACCAAGGTCAACCACATTAACAGGGATTTCTGGATCATAGCAAGTTTTCATTGCTTCCCACACTGCTTTTTCATTGATACTTCCATCTGTATTTGTTTCTTCTAGCCAAGGTTGAACTTCAGGTATTTTCCCTATTGCATCTGCATCGCTACCTTCAATTCGAACTAAATTCCCACGAATCATAATAGTATAACTTCCACCTAGAGCTTGGGTTATATGTCCTTCTTCACCTTTTTTCAGGGTAATTTTATTTCCAAAAGGAATAAGTGTTGCTTCGCAATCGCGTTCTAAGATTACTTGTTCATCAATATCTGAATACATATTTTAATCCAATAACTCACTTTGAATTTTACTTATAGCATTACTGAAGCCATTTGTTCTTTGACTGCTTATAGAACGCCCTAAACCAACAGAGTCAAGAAATTGGCTACCATCTATTTCTAATATTTCCTCTTTTGTGTGATTATTAAATGACCTCTCTATTAAAGATAAAAGACCTCTTACAATCATTGCATCCGAATCTGTTCTAAAAAAATATTTTTCACCATTTATTTTGCGAGTAACCCAAGCTTGAGAAGTACATCCATGGATACGATTGATCTCATTTTTTTCTTGATCATCTAAACCCTCTAGATCTTTTGCGAGATCAACCAAAAATACGTATTTATCTCTAGGGTCACTAAATACGGAAAATTCATCTTTTATAACATTAAGTGTTTCAACTATACTAGGCATCAATTAGAACTTCCTCGATCCAATTTGTAACTTTAGTATTAATATAATTTTTTACATCTTCGTTATTTATTTGTTCAACAATATCTTTTGCAAAGCCGTTGATAATTAACTCAATAGATTTTGATTTGCTTATTCCCCTTGATTGCAGATAGAATAGTGCTTCAGAGTCAATTTGACCAGTGGTGGATCCATGTGAACATTTTACATCTTCAGAATATATCTCAAGTTGAGGGTTAGTATTCATAATCGCATCGGAACTCAATAGAAGGTTTTTATTTGCTTGATCAGCATCAGTATGCTGTGTGTTTTCTTTAACGACCACTTTCCCATTGAATACACCTGATGATCTATCAGATAAGATATATTTAAATAACTGCTCGCTTTGGCAAGCATTATGAAAATGATCAATAATTATATGTTGATCATGATGTTGGTCATTTTTAATTGTTGAGAGGCCATTAATAGTTGCATAACCACCCTTATTATTAAAAGCTAAATTTATATTATGGCGAAATAATTTACTTCCAGATGATGTAGATACTGAATTTAGTTGGCTATCAGAATTAAGAATATAATTTGTTGAGGCGATATGATTTGCTAGCGCGTCATCCTCTTCAATTCGAAAATGGCATAGTTTTGCATTATCCTCTAAAATAACATTTGAAACAGGATTAATAAAATAAGCTAGTTCTGTTGAACCTTTATAGTGTTCAATAATTGTTGCTTCTGAATTTTTTCCAAGTTGGAAAATAAATCTTGGGTGATTCATAAGTGGGTTTAAAATATCTATTGTACTATATATCACTTGTATTGGCTTATCAATAACCGTATTTGAATCAAGTGCAATACAAATGCCTGAATTCATCATTGATGTATTCAAAGCACTGAATGGATTTAAGTTATTATTATCTATATATAGCTCTTTGTTTGATTGAAAATGATCAATACCGGTTGATATAGATATTGATTCCGGTATTTCAGACAAATCTTTTTGATAATGACCATTAACTATATATATAAGATAAGAATTAGGAATTCGTCCCGATATATTTTCAGGTATTTGAGGTAAATCTTTTGATTGTGATAATCTAAAATTTATTTTTTTTAGCGATGAAAAATCTGTGAATTGCCACTCTTCCCACTGTTTTGTAGGAAGGCCAAGACTCTTGAATTGATCAAACGCCTTTGATCGTAACTTACGTAGCTCAGGATCTTCGTTAGGCCAATAAGCTAATAGATTATCAAATTGTTTTTGAAATTGTTTTATTTCTCTAGCCAAGAATAACCTTTTTCTTCTAACTGATTAGCAAGTGAAATATCACCAGATTTAACAATTTTTCCGTCAATTAATACATGAATATAATCGGGATGCATATACTCAAGTAGGCGTTGGTAGTGAGTAATCGCCAAAAATGATCTGGTCTCAGTTCTAAAGTTATTAACACCTTCCGCAATAGTTTTTAATGCATCAATATCTAGTCCAGAATCAGTTTCATCAAGTATAGATAATTCAGGTTCTAGTGTAAGCATTTGTAAGATTTCATTTCTTTTTTTCTCTCCGCCTGAAAATCCATCATTCACTGCTCTGCTTAAATATGATTCATCTAAATTTACCAATTTTACTTTTTCACGAATTAATCTCATAAAGTCAGAAGCATTGATTTCACTTTTACCCTGATGTTTTAGTTTCGCATTAAGAGCTGCTCTTAAAAAGTAAGCATTGTTTACACCGGGAATTGATACAGGATATTGAAATGACATGAAAATTCCCGCCAAAGCACGATCCTCAATAGACATTTCGAGTAGATTATTTCCATTATATGTTATTGAGCCTTTAGTTACTAAAAAATTATCACGACCAGTGATTATGTTAGCAAGGGTACTTTTCCCAGAACCATTTCGTCCCATTATTGCATGTAATTCACCAGGCTTTATGGAAAGATTAATTCCTTTCAAAATTTCCTTTCCATCAACGCTAGCATGTATATTTTTAATTATTAACATTCGAAGTGTGTAATTATGATTAATAAAATTAAACGAATAATTTTATCCCACTGCGCCCTCCAGACTTACTTCCATTAACTTTTGAGCTTCAACAGCAAATTCCATTGGAAGTTCATTGAAGACATCTTTGCAGAATCCGTTAACGATTAGTGATACTGCATCTTCTGTAGAGATTCCGCGTTGATTACAATAGAATAATTGATCTTCGCCTATTTTTGATGTTGATGCTTCATGCTCCATTTGAGCTGATGGATTTCTAACATCAATATAAGGAAATGTATGGGCACCACAATTTTCACCAATTAAAATAGAGTCACACTGAGAGAAATTTCTAGCATTATCAGCATTCTTCATTATTTTTACGCCACCTCGGTATGTATTTTGTCCTTTACCAGCCGAGATTCCCTTAGATATAATTGTACTTTTTGTATTTTTTCCAAGGTGTATCATTTTTGTTCCAGTATCAGCTTGTTGAAAATTATTTGATAGGGCTACTGAGTAAAATTCTCCAATGGAATTATTTCCTTTTAATATACAACTTGGATATTTCCATGTAAGAGCAGATCCCGTTTCTACTTGGGTCCAAGAAATTTTTGAGTTATCACCTAAACAGGTTCCGCGTTTAGTAACAAAATTATAGATACCTCCTTTGCCAGTTTTTGGGTTACCCGGGTACCAATTTTGTACTGTAGAATATTTTATTTCCGCATTTTTATGTGCCACCAGTTCAACAACTGCAGCATGAAGCTGATTCTCGTCTCTCATCGGGGCAGTGCATCCTTCCAAATAGCTTACATGACTACCTTCTTCAGCAACAATTAGGGTTCTTTCAAATTGTCCTGTTTTTGCAGCATTAATTCTAAAATAAGTTGATAGCTCCATTGGGCATCTAACATTTTTTGGGATATAAACAAAACTACCATCGCTGAACACGGCTGAATTAAGTGCAGCAAAATAATTATCAGTAGTAGGGACAACACTTCCTAAGTATTTTTTTATAATATCTGGATGCTTTTGTACGGCTTCAGAAAAAGAACAAAAAATAACACCATGTTTTTCGAGTTCTTCTTTAAAAGTCGTGGTAACTGATACGCTATCAAATACTGCATCAACAGCGACATTAGAAAGTAATTTTTGTTCTTCTAATGGTATTCCTAATTTATTGTAAGTCTCTAATAATTCTGGATCTACCTCATCTAAACTCTTGAGTTTTTCTTTTTGCTTTGGTGCGGCATAATATGATATAGCCTGGAAATCAATATCATCATAATTTAATTTAGACCAATCAGGCTCATCCATTTTTAGCCATTGCTTATAAGCTTTTAATCTCCAATCCAATAGCCATTCGGGTTCCTGTTTTTTTGATGATATAATTTTTATTACATCTTCATTTAAACCAGGTGGAATTTTTTCTTGATCTATATCTGTAGTAAAGCCATACTCATATTCTTGGCTTATTGCCGAATCAATAATACTCTGATTGTTTTTCATATTTGCTCTATACTGAAAAAGAAGTCCCGCAACCGCAAGTGCGTTCGGCATTTGGATTCACAATTTTGAATCCTCCATTAAGGATATCATTTGAGAAATCAATCTCAATTCCTTTAAGATATAAATAACTTTTTAAATCGCAAAATATTTTCATTCCTTGACTATTAAAAACTTTGTCGAATTCTTTTTGTTCTTTTTCAAATGACATATCGTAATTCATTCCTGAACAACCACCAGTAGTGACTGTCATTCTAAGGCCAAAACCTTTTTTACCTTCGGCTGCCATAACAGCAGCTAAACGTTCAGCCGCCTTTTTAGACATTGTAATTCCAGCATCAAATATTTCTTTAGTATTAGTTTGTTTTTCCATTATTCCCACTCTGTATTAATTGTAGGTTCTTTTCTCTCTTGAGGGCTAGATAAATTTATTCCAAGTTTTTCTTTGGCTTCATCTGTGATCATTTCTGGATTCCATGGCGGATCAAAAGTTACTTCAACAAAAGCTTGATTTATTTCATCAAGATTTTCAAGTTTATTCTTTATATCATTTGCCATTTGTTCACCCATGGTACAGCCAGGTGTGGTCAATGACATAACAATATTGACATCTGATTTGGTTTCATCATAAGACTCTTGGGTTTGAATACTATAGATTAGTCCTAGGTTCCATAAATCCACTGGAAGTTCGGGATCATAGCATTGTTTGAGTATTTCAATGATTTGATTTTCTTGAACTTGTGACATTTATTGTGTTATCTCTTGTAGTGTCATTTGAGAAAACATATCCCTCATATTATTATTTATTCTTTGTATGGGGACCCTGATATTGCAATTTGAAATCTGTACACATTCTGAATCAAAATAACAGTCCATCATTCCTAGTGGCCCTTCAAGTTTTTCAAAAAAATCTTTCAAGGAGATCTTTTTAAGATTAGCTGCTATTTTATAACCACCCGTTGGGCCATGAACTGCCTTAACAATTCCCTCTCTTGACATCTGCTGCAATGTTTTTGCTAGTAGTTGTTTTGGAATTCCATATTGTGCGGCAATTTCTTTAGCGCTAGTTAGACCAATATCATTTTTGGATTGCATATGTCGTAATGCGATCAATGCATATTCTACTTTGCGTGTAATATTTAGCATAAACTTATACCTAATAAAAAATTACAATTAATTTTATATAGGCCACAACGATTATATACGACAAAAATTATCGTATATAATTTAATCTACTATAATATATTTATCTCTATATGATGAAAGGATTCCAATTTGTTTTGATTCGAATCCAGTAGCTTCTGTGCATTGTTTTGCATATTCTGTTGCGTTTGATTGTGGCAAAGCAACGAGTAATCCGCCTGAAGTTTGTGCATCTGATAGCAAGAGTTTTTCAGTATTATTTAGCTGCTTTGAAAAATCAACAAAATCAGAAATATATTCAAGATTTCGTTTTGTTCCTCCGGAAATATTTCCATTACTTGCCAATGTTGAAATACCATTTAGAAATGGAATACTATCAAATTTTATTTTGGCTGATACTTTACTTGCTTTACACAGTTCATAAAGGTGGCCAAGTAGCCCAAAGCCTGTTATGTCTGTGGATGCATTAACAGAAAATTCATGCATTAATTCTCCAGCAAAAGAATTGAGTGTTTTCATACAGTTGATCGCCTCATTAATCATTTTTTCTGAAGCCTCTCCATTTTTTATGGCTGTTGAAATAATTCCAGATCCTAATGGTTTTGTAAGTACTAAGGCATCTCCCTCTTTTGCTTCAGAGTTTTTGATCAATTTTGATTTTTGAACTTCACCACTTACAACTAAACCATATTTAGGTTCTTTATCATCAATACTATGTCCACCAACTATAGGTATACCAGCTTCTTCAGCTTTATCTGAACCACCTTTAAGAATAGCTGATAAAATATCTTTTGATAATTCATCAATGGGGAAACCAACAATATTTAATGCAAAAAGAGGTTTCGCGCCCATTGCATATATATCTGACAATGCATTGGCCGCAGCTATTTGCCCAAATTGATATGGATCATCTACTATAGGCGTAAAAAAATCTACACTTTGAACTATAAATTTGTCACCATCCAATGCAATTACTGCAGCATCATCAGATTCATCGAATCCTACAATAACATTATCTTTAAATTTTGAATTAATATTACTCAGAACCTGAGAAAGGTCTTTAGGACCAATTTTACAAGCTCAACCAGCTCCATGAGAATAGTGAGTTAGTTTAATTTTATCTAATTTTGACATAGCATAAATTTAAATCCTTAAAATGATGTTATTAAGCGATTCTGCAATGAATAAAAAAACCCTCACAATCACTTTGGTTTCAGTTCATTCAGATAGCTAAATTCCAAATCTGAAATTGTAAAAAAATAAATTTTAATCATTTATAATTAAGGAATATTAATGAGTAAAACCACAAAACAAGTTGATGAAGTTGTTATTCGGTTTGCAGGTGATTCAGGAGATGGTATGCAGCTTACAGGGGGCAGGTTTACAGAAACAACTGCTATTGTTGGAAATGATTTAAGTACACTACCTGATTTTCCAGCTGAAATTAGAGCTCCGGCTGGCTCGCTTGCTGGTGTAAGTGCGTTTCAAATCAAATTTAGTTCAAAAGATATTCATACTCCTGGAGATGCACCTGATATTTTGGTTGCAATGAACCCTGCAGCGCTAAAAGCTCACCAAACAGAAATCTTACCAGGTGGAACAATAATATGTAATGCAAATGCTTTTACTCCAAAAAATTTAAAGTTAGCTGGTTATGAGACTAATCCATTGGAAGACAAAACTTTAGAGGATCACTATACTGTATATTCAGTTGAAATGAGTAAAATGGTTGCTTTAGCATCTGAAGACCTTGGTCTTTCTTCTAAGATTGTAGATAGAACAAAAAACTTTTTTGCACTTGGTCTATTATTTTGGATTTATGATAGGCCTACGCAACCTACCAAGGATTGGTTAGCAATAAAATTTGCTAAGAAACCTGAGATTGTTGAAGCAAATGTCAGAGCTATGGATGCAGGATATAATTATGGTGAAACAACAGAAATTTTTACTACACGCTATACTGTAGATAAAGCAAGTTTGCCACCTGGAACTTATCGGAATGTTGTAGGAAACTATGCATTATCAATGGGTTTAGCCGCAGCAGCTGAAAAGTCAAAATTAAATTTATTTTATGGTGGATATCCCATTACCCCAGCAAGTGATATTCTACATACTTTATCTGCATGGAAACATTTAGGAATTAAAACGTTCCAAGCAGAAGATGAGATTGCAGGAATTACTGCTGTACTTGGTGCAGCTTTTACTGGAAGTTTGGGCGTAACTGCTACATCTGGTCCAGGAATTGCTCTAAAAGGAGAGGCTATGGGTCTAGCTGTGATTGCTGAATTGCCAATAGTTGTGGTTAATGTTCAGAGAGGTGGCCCTAGTACTGGTTTGCCGACCAAGACCGAACAATCTGATTTACTACAAGCTATGTATGGAAGAAATGGTGAGGCACCTATGCCTGTTATTGCATCATCTACACCTGGTGATTGCTTCTACGCTGCTTATGAGGCATGTAGAATTGCGATAAAATATATGACCCCAGTAGTACTTTTAACAGATGGCTATCTTGCAAATGGTTCTGAACCTTGGCAAGTACCTGTTTTAAAAGATCTGCCACCAATCGATATAAAATTCGCGGATAAATCCTCTATAGTTGATGGCCAATTCATGCCTTATTTAAGAAATAAAAAAACATTGGCACGACCTTGGGCTATCCCAGGTATGAAAGGTTTAGAGCATAGGATAGGTGGTATAGAAAAAGAAGATGTGACAGGAAATGTAAGTTATGATCCTGAAAACCATCATCATATGGTTGAAACACGTGCAAAAAAAGTTGAAACGATTGCAGACGAGTTTGGTAAATCTGAGATTTTTGGTAACAAAAGTGGTGATTTGTTGATTTTAAGTTGGGGTGGAACAAAAGGCGCATGTAGATCTGCAGTAGAAGCACTTCAGGCAAAAAAGAAAAAAGTAAGTCACTTGCACATTCGATGGATCAATCCATTGCCTAAAGACTTAGGTGAAATATTGATCAAATTTAAGAATGTTCTTATGCCTGAAATAAACTATGGTCAACTAAGTAAAATTATTAGAGCTGAATATCTTGTAGATATCAAAGGATTAAATTTAGTTCGTGGCAAACCAATTAGTTCTGCGGATATTCAAGAAGAAGCAAATTCATTAATAGGATAAAAAATGGCTGAAACAAAAACAACAAAAACATATACTAGACAAGATTTTACATCAGATCAAGCTGTTCGATGGTGTCCTGGGTGTGGCGATTATGCAATTTTAGCACAAACTCAGAAGGTTTTTCCTGACCTAGGTGTTGATAAAGAAAATTTCGTATTTATTTCAGGAATTGGTTGCTCAAGCCGTTTCCCTTATTATATGGACACATATGGATTTCATACTATTCACGGGCGCGCTCCGGCAATCGCATCTGGTGTGAAACTTGCAAATCCAGAGCTTTCTGTTTGGGTTGTTACTGGAGATGGGGATGGACTTTCAATCGGTGGAAATCATACTATTCACCTTTTGCGTAGAAATTTAGATATCAACGTAATGCTTTTTAATAATCGTATATATGGATTGACAAAAGGTCAATATTCTCCAACATCAGAAGTTGGAAAGGTTACAAAATCAACTCCAATGGGTTCACTAGATCGACCATTTAATCCGTTAACACTTTCTTTAGGGGCTGGCGCTACATTTGTTTCTAGAACTATTGATAAAGAGACAAAACATTTACAAGATATGATTAAAAGATCTCATAACCATAAAGGAACATCATTTATGGAGATCTATCAAAATTGTAATATCTTTAATGATGGTGCATTCTCTCCTTTGACCGATAGGGAGACCAAGTTAGAAACAGTCCTTTGGCTAGAAAACAATAGTCCAATGATTTTTGGTGCTGAAAAAAATAAAGGTATTCGGTTAGAGGGCAATACTCCAAAAGTAATAGAAATTGGGGATAAATGGTCAATAGATGATGTCCTTGTACATGATGAATCTGACTATGTTATAGCATCATTACTTTCAAATATGACTTATAATCCTGACTTTCCAGATCCTGTTGGTGTTTTATATGCTGTTGAGGATACTACATATGAAGATATGATGATAGATCAGTTAAATGAGGCCGTCAAGAAAAAGGATAAAGGCTCGATTCAGGACATTATTAATTCAGGTGATACTTGGGTGGTTAAATAACTAATATTATAAATGGGCTATCGCAAAGAAAAAGATAGTATGGGCGAATTGGAGGTACCAGAGGATCGGTACTATGGAGCCCAAACACAAAGGTCTTTAGAAAATTTCAAAATTGGTGGTGAGCGTTTTCAGCGTGAGCTTATTCGTGCTTATGGTATAATAAAAAAAGCTGCAGCAAAAGTTAATTCAGAAGCAGGTAGGCTTGATAAAAAAATTGCAGATGCTATTTCTAACGCATCAGATGAAGTAATTGATGGAAAGTTAGATGATCATTTCCCACTTGTTATCTGGCAGACAGGCTCCGGTACTCAATCAAATATGAATTTTAATGAAGTTATTTCTAATAGAGCTATAGAAATGCTTGGAGGTGTGCTTGGGTCTAAAGATCCTGTGCATCCAAATGACCATGTAAATATGTCTCAATCAACAAATGATACTTTCCCAACTGCAATTAATATTGCTGCCGTTGAGTCAACAACACATAAGTTGATTCCAGAATTAGAAAAACTGAGACAAAGCTTTGATTCTAAATCCAAAGAATTTGATTCAATAATCAAGCTTGGACGTACTCATTTGCAGGATGCTACACCGCTGAGTTTAGGACAAGAGTTCTCAGGTTATACTTCTGCATTAGAGCATGGGATAAAAAGAATTAATAATGCTCTAAAGAGTTGTTATGAATTAGCCATTGGTGGTACTGCTGTTGGTACTGGAATTAATTCTTTTGAAGGCTATGCTGAGGCTACAGCAAACGAAATTTCATCTATTACTGATTTACCATTTAAAACAGCGCAGAATAAATTTGAAGCGCTTGGTGGCCAAGATTGCATTGTTGACCTTTCTGGAGCACTAAAAACTGTGTCAGGTTCTTTATTTAAAATTGCAAATGATATACGTTGGTTAGCAAGTGGGCCAAGATCCGGTATAGGTGAAATATTGATTCCATCAAATGAACCTGGGTCATCGATTATGCCAGGAAAAGTCAATCCTACACAATGTGAAGCAATGACAATGGTTTGTGCACAAGTTATGGGAAATGATACTACAATAATGGTTGCTGGAGCCAGTGGTAATTTTGAGCTTAATGTTTATAGGCCCGTTATTGCCTACAATATTTTACAATCGATACGAATATTAAGTGATGCTATAAATTCATTTAGGACAAATTGTGTTGATGGAATTGAAGCAAACGAAGAAAAGATTAATACTAACCTTTATAATTCTCTTATGCTAATAACTGCTTTAAACTCTCATATCGGATATGATAAAGCTGCTGAAGTTGCCAAAAAAGCATATGAGGATAATTCATCACTGAAGGAAGCCATAATTGAATTGGGATATATGAGTGGTGAAGATTTTGATAAATTCGTGAAACCTGAAGAAATGGTTAAACCATCCAAAAAATAATTTAGATCGATTTTTATTATAATTAAGTTAGTTAACTATAAAAAAATTCCTACCTTTAATGAGTTAGGTAGTTAGTTAAATTTCATTATGGCTTTTGAACTATCTACAGTCTCTTTACGAAAATATCTTAAGAGCGCAATTGTTTCGGTATTAACATTTTTATTTTTAATTGTTTCATATATTTTATATTTATCGCAAGATCTACCTTCTCTTGATCAACTAGAAAATTATGACCCAGACCTTGTAACTAGAATTTATTCAGCTGATGGGGAAATCCTTGATGAACTGTTTTTAGAAAAACGAATTTTTGTTGATCTAGACCAAATCCCTAACAATATGAAAAACGCAACTATTGCATCCGAAGATCGTCGCTTTTATAATCATTGGGGAATCGATTCAAGAAGTATTGTCCGAGCGATTGTAATAAATATTATTAGCTTGGGTTATGAACAGGGATTTAGTTCTTTAACTCAACAAGTAGCAAGAACGTTATATGATACAATTGGGTTCAAAAAGACTATAATTCGAAAGATCAAAGAAATTATAACTGCTATCCAAATTGAAAGAACATATACGAAAGATGAAATTCTTGAAATGTATTTGAACAATGTCCATTTTGGACATGGTACATATGGTGTTCAGGCTGCAGCGAAAAGATATTTTGGAAAAGATGCAGTTCAATTAACTTTAGGTGAATCTGCAATGCTTGTTGGGATTTTACCTGCTCCAGCTAGATATTCTCCAATTAACCATCCAGAACGAGCTCATTATAAAAGGAATGTGGTATTACGTGTAATGCGTGATGAAAAATTTATCACTAAAGATATTTATTCTGAAGCCCGTGTTATCGAAGCAGAAAATGTATCAAGGGACCAAGCTAAAGGTAAAGCACCATATTTTACTGAATTTATTCGTCGAACTATGGAAAAAGAAGATGATCGTCTTGGAGTTAATATATATAGAGACGGTTTAAAAATTTATACGACACTCGATACCAGATTACAAACTATTGCTGAAAAAGCATTAATGGATGCTATTAAACGAAATCAAGAAAAACTAAATCAACGCCTATTTAATGATCAGGAAGAATTCTCAAAATTAGCATATCTTAGTATTTTTTCTGAGGATACTGTAAAAATGATGATGCAGGGCGACTCAACTCTCTACAAAGATTTACGGAACAAACTTTTAGTCCAAGGTGCTTTTGTCGCACTAGACCCAGAGACTGGCGCAATACTTGCAATGATAGGAGGTAGGCCAGATTATCATGATCAGTACAATAGAGCAGTTCAAGCAAAACGCCAACCAGGATCTGTATTTAAACCAATCGTTTATACTACGGCTATTGATAATGGTTACCCTGTATCAAAACAATTATTAAATCAGCCACTAGTTCTTCGTGTCTTAAATGCAGCTGGTGAATGGGAGAAATGGATGCCACGGAATTATGATGGAACCACTAGCGGTTTGACAACCCTTAGAGAAGGCATTCGAAAATCAATTAATTTGGTTGCTGTAAGAGTGGTTAAAGAGCTTGTTCCTGCCGGTGAAGTAAGATCAATGGCAAAACGAATGGGTATTACAACGGATATACGTGCAGTAGATGCAATAGCGCTTGGGACATCAGAAGTTTATCTGATCGATGTTGTAAATGCATACTCTGCATTTGCAAACAAAGGTGTTCTAAGTCAGCCTTTTGGAATAACAAAGGTTGAGGATAGATATGGTAATATAATAAAGGAATATGAACCAATTAGAGAGGAAGTATTAAGAGAAGAATCTGCTTATGTTATGACCTCTATGTTGCAAACTGTTATGGATGCTGGAACAGGAGGGAGTGCAAGATGGCGACATAATTTTTATCATCCAGCAGGTGGAAAGACAGGTACAACGCAAAATTGGACCGATGCCTGGTTTGTTGGATTCTCAAAACAATTAGCAGCAGGCGTATGGATCGGTGTAGATGATCCTGTAGTAAGCTTGGGCACCAGTCAAGATGGATCAAGAGCAGCTCTCCCAGCATGGGCAAAGTTTATGGCAGGAGCTCATGATACCCTTAGATTAAAACGACAAAAATTTGATAGACCAGATAAAGTCATAGATGTTGAAATCTGCGCGATCACAAAAGATTTGCCAACAAATCTATGTGAAGTTGAAACAGAAATTTTTATAAAAGATACCGAACCTACGAGAATATGTAAGGTTCATCGTCGAAATTAGTTATATGATTGATAAAATAATTTAGTGTAATTCTTATTATCACCGATTATAATTGAATCACTAAGTAATTCAATTGTTGAATCAAGTTTACTTTTATTTGAATTAAAACATCGAAAAACTGGATCTCCTTTTTTTACTTCATCACCAACTTTCCTAATGAACTCAATGCCCCCAGTTGCGTCAAGTTGAGTTAATTTTGATTTCTGACCACATCCTAATTCAACAGTAGCCCAGCCAATTTTTAAAGTATCCATTGATTCTATATATCCATTTTCTTTAGCCGTAATATTTTCTTCAAAAAGAGGTTGAATAAATTTATCAAGATTATTTAAATCTCCTCCTTGTAAATCAACCATTTGCTCAAACTTTTGAAACGCTTTACCAGAATTGATCAAATTTTCTTGAATTGAAATAGCAGTGGCTTGATCATTTGTTATTCCACTTTGAATAATAAGTTTGCTTCCTAGTTCATAAACTACTTTCATAAGATCTTTTGATCCATTGCCCTTTAAGGCTGCTATAGACTCTTGAACCTCACACCACATTCCAGCGGTTCTACCTAGCGGTTGATCCATTCCCGAATATACTATATCAATAGTTAAACCAAATGATTCACCAACACTTTGAAGCGCTCTGCCAAGGCTTTTGCCTTGGTCTAGGCTTTTCATAAATGCTCCATTACCAATTTTAATATCAAGGACCAAGCCTTTAATTCCTTCTGCAATTTTTTTACTCAAAATTGATCCGCATATAAGTGGGACAGAATCAATAGTATTTGTTTGATGTCTTAATGCATACATTCTTCTATCTGCTGGACATATCGTTTCTGTTTGAGACATAATGCAAATACCAATCTTCTCTACATTGTTTTTAAAATCATTAATTGATAAACTTGTTTTGAAATTTGGTATAGTCTCTAGCTTATCAATTGTGCCTCCAGTATGTCCAAGTCCCCTACCTGCTAACATAGGTATTGCTAATCCAGCAGCAGCCATTACTGGACCAAGAATAAGTGAAACTTTGTCGCCAACTCCTCCTGTAGAATGTTTATCTGCTACATAAATATCACTATCTGTGAATTCTATTTTTTCGCCAGAATCTAACATCACCTTTGTAAATGAAATTGTTTCATCATTAGTCATACCATGAGTATGAACAGCTCTTAAAAATGAGATCATTAAATCATCATCAAATTCATTATTTAAGTAATGGTTAATAAAATATTCTAGATCTGAGCTGGGAATTATATTCCCTTTTTCTTTACTCTGAATGATTTCCTTTGGGTTCATTTTTTTTCTTTTTAAAACGTTTAAAAATATTTAATTCAAAACGCAAGGGTGGTTGCTCTCGGACTGTATGTATCATAAGATAAGTTGCTATTATTAAAAGGATAATATTTGGTGACCATACACCAACCATAGGTGTAAGAATAGTACGGTCAGCCAGATCCTCACCGCCTATCATTAGAATGTAATAAATGAGAAAGAACCCAAATGATAATCCAGTTGCTATTGTAAATCCCCCTTTTCTAAATAAAACTCCTAAAGAAGCACCTGTCATAATAAATAGAATACTAGCTACGGGTAGAGAAAATTTCTTATGGAGTTCAACATTATATTTGTTACTAGACTTGGCATAACTCCTTAGCAAATTATATTCATTTGTTAATTGTCTAGAGACAACATCAATATCTTTTTCTTTTCTATATATTACATCTCCGCTATTTGATGTATCAGCGCTAAATGCATTTTTATAATTTTCTAATAGTAATTGTGATGCCTCTAGTGAAGGAGGAACTAAACTATCCATACCTGTTCTAATCAATGCTCTTCCAATCCGACCTTTTACAATATCGAGTCTATCATTAATACTTTTTCTTTTCTCTAGTATCATTGCAATTGTCATTTCTCTATCTGAACGACTAGTAGTATCTCTTCGATTTAAGAAAAGATCATCAGCTGGTATAGTGATTTTGTGTTTGTCGAATTCAATTCGACGATAGTTACCATAATCATTAAGATCAAGCTCATGGATTTCTCCATCATAAAGATCTAAAATTATAGCATCATCAATTGTAGAGAGCTGTCCTGTTTTAGAATGAATACTTGTTTGGGACTCATTAATACCTTTACTAAATATTCGGACGTCTTTTAAAACATCACCTTCTTTATCTTTAATTATCATACTATAACTTGGAAGATCATCCATGAAATAACCTGGTTCAATATTAAGATCTGGACGTTTTCGATAAATATCACCTGAAAGCATCCTAGCTTTAAAATTCATTTCAGGCATTATAAATGAATTAAATAAAATAAGAATTATTGAGATTAAGAGACCCATAACTAAAGCTGGTCGGACGATTGTTGTAAAGCTAATTCCAGAAGCTCTCATTGCAGTAATTTCATTATCCTCTGAGAATTGGCCAAATGCCATCAGTGCCGCTACGAGTACAGCCATAGGAACTGCCAGGGCACTTATCCATCCAAGGTTAAGAAATAGATATTCAAAAATAGTTCCTATATCTAGGTCCTTACCAATAAACCGATCGATTGCCCTTAATAGGAATTGAGTAAACAATACGAACACAATTATTATTAGAGAAAAAATAAACGGCATAAATAGCTGTTTAAGTATATATCTAGTTAATAGGCGCATAGGAAAAATTACAATACTTACCTTTTATTATTACCATCTTGAATGGAAAATCGGATAAAGTGTTCCTAATAAATTTATTTTCGTTTAATTTATTTAAAACCAGTAATTTGGGCGGCTTCAAATTATTAAATTTTTTGAAGTATATATGGTGGGTGTAGCTCAGCTGGTTAGAGCACCTGGTTGTGGCCCAGGAGGCCGTGGGTTCAAGTCCCATCACTCACCCACTGTGAGTTAGAAAGAAATTTTCGGGGTGTGGCGCAGTCCGGTTAGCGCACCTGCTTTGGGAGCAGGGGGTCGGAGGTTCGAATCCTCTCACCCCGACTAAAGAAAAGCTCTGTTTCTCTGACGAGAGACGGGGCTTTTTTGCTTTATAACACTTTCTCCAAGTTGATTAAGAAAGTAGCAGAAAGTAGCATATTTTGCTACCCTAATGCTACCAATATGCTACCCTTTTTCACCAATTCAAGTTTTCAATTCTCTTAAACGACTTAATATCTTTTAAGTCAGCCTTATTGATATATTTCTCCAGATGAGGATCTTCTTTCATCATTCTAATAATAATATCAGTATGGTAGAAGTGAGATCTACTGGCAAAAGTGGGATTTACATAATACCCATCATCAAACTTAAATATTCCTTTAACATGATGCAGTCTGGAGTAAAATGATGTGATTGTACGCTCTGAAACTCCAATAATTGCTGCCATATCTTTATGTTTTAGTGGTTTAGGCGTTCTGCCTACATGGATATACGCTAGTCGATTAGTCTGCCATTCCAAGTTATCATACAATTTGCTAAGGTTTCCAATTCCCCCTCTATTCAGAGTGTTTATTGCCCGCTCTTCCACCTTTATAAATTTTGTTTTCAATTTTATACATTTTGGGAGGTTTATCGCTTTATCTGGAAGTGATTTTTCTTCACCTGTTTCCGTGTTAACCAAGGATCGACACGCAATAAATTGCGTCTTTTTCACCCTAAAACCTGCAATTTATTTCGTACTAATATACCCCTATGTGCATATATATTGAGAGTTAAGCATGAGTAAACCATCTTAAGTCTTAAATAGCATCCTATATGGAGCATTTGTATTCAATTCATTATTCATTTCAAATTTTCATTAACGGCCTTTGGGGCCATATGAAAATTCTTAATAATTACTGGAATTAATGGCAATAGTGAGGGAATATATAGGGAATATATTCCCTATGAAGAGGCTAGTCTACGGTACCTGAAGACTTCGCTTTATGATAGGCATTTTGTAATGACTTAGCTGTAAATCGTCTATTATTTTGTTGCATATTTCTTGCTGCCCATCGATATGCATCCATGTAAGTGGAAAAATCGCCGTCTTCTTTGCGAGTTCTCATATCGTCAGCAATTGCCCAGAGAGCATTACTTGAATTAGTGATTTCATCTGCATCAGGTATAAACTCTAATGGATCAGGTATTGAAAGATTATTTTGTATGAACCATTCTTTATATCTTGAAATCACATTATTCAGATGCTGAACGCGCAGTGTAAGTTTTGGACTTTCAAAATCATCTCTATCTATTTCAGTTTGATATTCTTGACGCATTGAATATGCTGTGCAATAGCTATTAGTGTTCTCGTCAGGGATGTTTATTTCTCCTGGGTTGATATCTATGTAATCGCTAGAACCATCTTCTGATCTAGACACAATTCTTGTTTCTCCACTATCACCATCTATGGAGAGGATCAGGGTCTTTACGAGCCCCTGATCCGTAGGACTATCATATAAATAAAATTGAAATTGTGAAAGGTCTGTCACTTATATGACCCAGAGGCGTTTCATACAGGAAATTACAAAAAATTTCACAACAATGTGTGTACGCTTTATTATATCAACCCTACCCCCGTCCTTTTTGGTTGGTGGGTTGGAAATTAGGTTGAGTTTAAGTTTTTCAGTTGAGTTGAAAAAGTTGTCGCACATTCGCTCCACATTGATTGGGGATGTGTAGCGTGTGCTACGTATATAGTATAGCTAGGCCAGTATAGGCCATCATCATCTGATTATTTTATTCGCCTTACTCTCTTTATGCTCACGGACTCTGAAAAAGTATTATAAATCC
>CACHMU010000006.1 GCA_902581045.1 uncultured Fidelibacterota bacterium
TCAACGCCAAATGCTAAGCCAGAGATTTGGTCATATGGACATAGAAATATCCAAGGTCTAGCAATCCATCCAGAGACAAACAAATTATGGTCACATGAGCATGGTCCTAAAGGAGGGGATGAGATCAATATTATTAAAAAGGGTGCAAATTATGGTTGGCCTCTAGCTACTTTTGGAATTGATTACGATGGTTCAATTATTTCTAAAGATACAACAATAGTAGGAGCTGAAGATCCTATATATTATTGGACGCCAAGCATTGCACCATGTGGAATGAATTTTTATAACTCTGATATTATACCAGAATGGAAAGGGAATTTATTTTTAGGTGCTTTAGCAGGAAAACATTTGAATAAAATAACAATTGAAAATAATAAGGTCATAGATGAACAAAGATTATTTCAAGGTCTTGGTAGATTTCGTCAAGTAATAGAGGGGCCTGAAGGATATTTATATTTTGTAACAGAAAGTCCAGGCCAATTGTTTAGAATTAAACCTAGTGGATAATTTAATTTTTTTATATATCAAACTTCTAAACAAAAACCCACCGATTAAGATGGGTTTTTTTGTCAGTGATCCGGGTGAGACTCGAACTCACGACCAATGGCTTAAAAGGCCACTGCTCTACCAACTGAGCTACCGGATCGCCAAAGTTATTTGATTCACTTGAAAAAGTGGGTTCAAAATTAAGTTATTCACTTAAAAATACTAATCTATTTCTCCTTCAATACAAGTTGTATCAAAACCTCCACGAGTATTATAGATAGTTGTAATTCTAATTTTATCTGTATTCAATTTCGTTTTCAGGTCATTATAGATTCTTTTAGTTACACCTTCTTGATAGATACCCACATTTCTAAAACTAATAAAATAATATTTTAATGATTTTAATTCTATACACTTTCCACCCTCAGGATAGTATTCTATTTTTACATAAGCTAAATCAGGTAAACCACTGAATGGGCATACAGCACTAAATTCATCTGTTTCAGTCATGATATATTGATTTGGACTATCAAATGTAAAAGTTTCTAAGAAATCGGGATTAATTTCTTTTTCAGATTTGAATTTAAAATATTTTCCTTCTGCTTTAGCCATCTTCACCCTTATAAATGCAGCCAGTAGCACATGTTTCTTTTACTTCCAACGATGATAAATAATTTAGTTGTGGTTTCAGCCGATTCCATATCCATCTTGCAAGATTCTCACTAGTTGGATTACTTAATCCATCAATATCATTAAGATAATTATGATCAAGCTCCTTATAAATCGGGTCAAATGCATTCTTTATATCTGCAAAATCTTCTACCCATCCTATTGATTCATCAACAGGACCATCTAGTGTAATGCGAACTTTAAAAGAATGTCCGTGAAGTCTTCGGCATTTATGGTCATCTGGAACATTCGGAAGCATGTGTGCAGCTTCAAACGTGATATCTTTATATATTTTCATTTTTAATGCTAAGGTATACCTAAAAATTTATGTGTTTGAAGGCTTACACTCCAATTAGGATGTTCATGGCAGTAATCAATAGTTTTCTTAGTATTTTTTTCTCTATTTTCATCATCTTTTGGCTGAAGTGAAAAATGGTCAAATGATAAGTTTTCAAATTCTTTTGGATCGACTTTTGATTGTGGATAAACAAATTTTAGTTCATTTCCATTCTTTAATTTTAGCTCGCTTCCAATTTTTGGACTAACACAAATCCAGTCAATTCCTTTTGGTGGTATAATTGTTCCATTTGTTTCTACAGCTATTTCAAATCCGAAATGATGAAAAGTATCAATAAAGTCTTTGTCAATTTGTAGTAGAGGTTCTCCACCGGTACATACTACAAACGGGTTTGATTTTGAATAATTAGGCCAAAATGATATAGTATGCTGCGCTAGCTTCTCCGATGAATCAAACTTCCCACCACCTGGGCCATTTGTTCCAACGAAGTCAGTATCGCAAAAATTACATATTGCGTTTTCACGATCCTTTTCTAATCCTGTCCATAAATTACATCCAGCAAATCTTAAGAATACTGCTGGCCTCCCTGTATGGTATCCTTCACCTTGAATTGTATAGTAGACTTCTTTTACAGAATACATTTTATTTATTATATACCAGTGGATCTGAAAGACCGGCATCTAAAAATCCTTTTAGCCTGATTTGACAAGCATCACAAGCTCCACAAGGGTTACCTTTATCAACTGGATCATAACATGAATGAGTGATTCCATAATTTACTCCAAGCGCCAATCCTGTTTTTATGATTTCAGCTTTTGTCAACTGAATTAATGGAGTATGAAGCCTGATTTGATTATTTTTTTCTGTACCTGATTTTGTCGCGAGTTGGGCCATTTTTTCAAAAGACTCAATATATTCGGGCCTACAGTCTGGGTATCCACTATAATCAAGCGCATTTACTCCGATAAAGATATCATTAGATTTGATTGTTTCCGCAAAAGCCAAACCAAATGAAAGAAAAATTGTATTTCGTGCTGGAACATATGTAATAGGAATTTCATCTGAAATTTGATTGGCATCGCGCTCCTTTGGAACTTCAATATCATCAGTAAGTGCAGACCCACCAAAAGCTCGAAGGTCAATCGTAAGATTTATGTGATTCTTTGCACCTATAGACTTTGCAACACTCTTTGCTGCCTCAATTTCAAATTTATGTCTTTGACCATAATTAAATGATAATGCATGAAGTTCATATCCATCTTGTTTTGCTATTGCTAGACATGTTGCGGAATCAAGACCGCCGGATAATAATATAACAGCTTTTTTCATAATCATTAATAATTGGTAAAGAAATTACGTTATATTATTCTTTTGAAACGAAATTCAGAAACAACTATTTTCCATTAATAATAATGATTGGAAATCACAATTTTAATATGAAAAAATTAATTTTATTTTGTATACTATTTATTGGCTGCTCGGAGGATAATGCGGAAGAATTTGATAATAGTTTGCCAAAACTTGACTTGGATAAATTTCGAGTACTTGAATCTGGTGGTGGTTTTGGAATGCCAACGACCTATTCATTATCATTTTCTGGACACATAATTAATTTGACTGAAAATGTTTATAAGACTTATCGCCAAAAAATAGTTTTTACTGCAGAAAATGGAAATAAAGTAACTGGAGAAATGGGATTACCAATGTTTCGTTGGTTATGTCCCTTTGATACATTGTACGGGGGTGGTAAATCCGACGCTTTTGAAAGCGCAACGTTTCTCGATTCAATAGTTTCTTGGGAAACTATTAGTGATGGCTTAATTGTTAATTATGGTGAAGGTGATGAGTGCAGCAAGAATTAAGGCTTTTGTGCGGTCATCATAATTTCAATTAAAGCACCTGGAAATAATACTGTTTCTACCGCAGCTCTTGCGGGAGGCGCTTCATTAAAATATTTGGTATATACCTCATTCATTGCTCTATAGTTTTTCATATCTGAAATAAAGACCTGGGATTGAACAACATCTCCAAAATCATAGCCAGCTTCATTTAATACTGCACCTAGATTCTCCATTACCCGTTCTGTTTGCTCTTTTATACCTCCATCTACTATTTTTCGGGTAGATGGGTCTAATGCAATTTGTCCTGCCAAATATAATGTTTTATCTATTAAAATCCCTTGTGAATAAGGACCAACAGCTGCAGGAGCTTTATCGGTAGAAATAACTATTTTATTATTTTTTTGGGTTTTTATTTTTGTAGAAAAATCTACTTCACAGCCAAATAGATTTAAAGATATTAATATTAAAATAAGCTTTTGCATATTATACACCATTTTTAATTATTGATTCCATTGCATCGGAAAAACGGTCGATTTCTTCTATAGTAGTATATACATGAGGAGTAACTCTACAGCCTTCAAACTCTGGATGTTTAATCCCTACAACAAAGATTCGATATTTGTCCCATAAATGTTTTGCAACATCTGATGTATCAATTCCTTTAATCTCAACAGTTGCAATGGCACACCCTAAACCGGGTTTTAGGCTTGTATGCAATCTGATACGATCATTTTTTAATAATCGTTTTGCCCAACGATCTCTTAAATACACTAATCGAGCCTCTTTATTCTTACTGCCGATACCTTGATGAAAAGTAAGTGCATCACCAATGGCTATTTTATTAGGACATGGGTGAGTACCAATTTCTTCAAATTTTCTAATATCACCTTTACCACATTCACCAGGAGCTTGCATTGGCCATAAATCAGCAATTTTATTTTTACGAACATATAGCATGCCTGTGCCAAAAGGAGCAGAGAGCCATTTATGTAAACTTGTAGCATAATAATCGCAGTCTAAATCCTCAAGGGTAAAATCAAAATGAGCAAATGTGTGAGCACCATCTACTATTACTGGGATATCATATTTTCTAGCCATACGCACAACTTTTTTAACTGGTAGTATTTGACCAGTGATATTGATCATGTGACACATAAGAATCATTTTTGTTTTTGGTGTAATATTTTTTTCAAACAATCTTACAATTTCATTGTCATTTTCTGCAGGGACTGGAATTTTAAATTGTTTCATAACAATACCATCTCTGCATTCTCTTTGCTTGAAAGTGCTGATCATTCTACCATAATCTTGAGTTGTTGTTAATACTTCATCTCCAGGTTCAAGATCAAAGCCATTCTGACAAATTTGGAGCCCCTCTGATGCATTTCTGGTTATTGCTATTTCTTCAGCATCAGAACCAAAAAATCTGGCAAGTCTTCGTCGAACAGTCTCTTTTTGTGGCTCAAGAATTCTCCACATAGTATAAGCAGGAGAGGTGTTAGAAAAATCTAAATGTCGTTTTAATGCCTCTTGTACTACACTAGGAGAAGGGCTTACACCACCATTGTTTAAATTAATTATTCCCCGATCAGCAGTATATCCTTGTTGAATCTCTCTCCAGTAGGATTCATCTTTAGCAACTGATTTTGAATCACCAGATGTTTTTCTAATTTTTGAAAATGCATTTGCCATTAATGTTGGATTTGATATTAACATTGATGCCGCAGCAGCTGGCTTTGCAATAGTTCCAAGAAATTGTCTACGATCCAGACCCATAGCTCCTCCTATGATATCATTATCTATTAAGGTGGGATTTTACATATTGTTATTGAATTTGGCAAAAGATCAACATTAATTATTTTTAACCTAATGTAAAACTTTAAACCTTGCATTTTTTTTGAAATTCTTGATTTTCTCTATTGCGTTAAATTTTTTTCTTCATTTATATTGGTATGCCTCTTTTGGCAGAATTCATAAAGAATTCAAATTAAAGAGGTTGGCAAGTGAAAAAGTGATAGGGCTCTGGGTTGGCGTTCAGAGCCTTATAATTTGGAAATTAGCCGCAGGATTTTCAATTATTTTGTGAATTCTGCGGCATTTCCTTTTTTAGGCCAAAAATTGTTTTTTGAAAATGGGGGCGATCGGTTTCGACGAGATATGCACCGTAGAAAATGGCATGTCGAGGTCCAGGATCTCGTTAATCACCTGGAAAAACCATAAATGCCGATTACGGCTACATGGCCGCTGCTTAATTAAAGCGGTCCGTTCTAAGTTTAGTTAGCCTATAGCTGAATTTAAGAGCGTCAATTTTATAGGCTGGTCCTGATTTTTGTCTGTGTTATTAGGATGAGACTTTAACAGACTTTGCTTATAATGGCTGTGTCAACAGAGCAGTTATGAGTAAGCTTAACCTGTTTGACTAAGCATGTAGATGTTCTCTGGGGTTCTATTTCGGACGGGAGTTCGATTCTCCCCGCCTCCACTCAAAAAATTCTATTACATTTTTTCTGGTGCAGAAATTCCTAAGATTTCTAAACCATTATTTATTACTATTTTAGTTCCTTTTACTAATGCAATACGTGCCATTGATAAATTGGTATCTTCAGTAAGTACATGGCATTCAGCATAAAACTTATGAAAACGATTTGCTGTCTCATGTAAGTATGTAGAAATGATATGTGGCTCAAGAGAGTTATGTACACTTTTAATTATTTCAGGAAATTTTTCTAGATTTTTGATTAATTCAATTTCGCAAGAATGATTTAATAAATTGGTATCATAATCTAAATCAGTTAATTCTTTTTTTGAATCAGCATGCTTCAAAATATTGCAGATCCGTGCGTGAGCGTATTGTAAATAATATACGGGATTCTTTTCAGATTGATCTTTCGCAAGATCAATATCGAAGTTTAAGTGAGAATTCATTCCTCTCATTATAAAAAAATATCTTACTACATCAGCTCCAACTTCATCTACTAACTCATCTAATGTAACAAAATTTGCTTTCCTTGTTGACATTTTAACTTTTTCTCCAGCCCGCATCAAAGTAACAAACTGATATAAAAGAACTTTTATGTGATCAGTTGAAATACCAAGAGCATTCAGTGCTAATAAAACATCGGGATAAGTATCCATATGATCTGCGCCAAAAATATCAACAATCAGATCATATCCTCTATCAATCTTATTTTTATGATAAGCAGTATCAGGGACACGGTATGTGGGCTCGCCAGTTTTTTTTATATAAACTCTATCTTGCTCTTTCCCAAGAGCAGTTGATTTAAACCAAGTAGCTCCATCTTTTTCATAAATCAAATCTTTATTTTTTAATTCTGCCAGTAATTGATCAATCTCACCAGTTTCATAAAAAGTTTTTTCATTAACAAATTCATCAAATATGATATTTAATGTTGATAAGCTCTTTTTTATATCATTAAAAATTGACTGTTCTGCTTCAGATAGAAACCGAGCATCATCTTTTTTTAATTTATTTCCATATTTATCAATTACAGATTGAGCAATATTTTTAATATACGTGCCTTGATAACCATCTTCAGGAAATAAGAATTTTTTACCTAATTGTTCAAAATATCTTGCTTCAACAGATTGACTTAAAATTCTCATTTGACGTCCAGCATCATTATAATAATATTCTCTAGTTACGCTATAGCCATTCCATTCTAAAATATTTGCGATACAATCGCCTAGAACGGCATTTCGACCATGCCCTATTGTTAATGGACCAGTTGGATTAGCACTTACAAATTCAACATTTGCTCTTTTTTCTTTTCCTGAATTACCACTACCATACTTTTTTACATTAAGAATTTCATTAAGAATTTCATGGTAATATTTTTTACTAATTTTGAAGTTTATGAAGCCTGGTTTTGTAACTGTTACTTCATCAATTAAATTCTTAGGAATCTTTAGATTGTCAACAATCATGGTTGCAATTTCTATTGGGTTTTGATTTAAGTCTTTAGTTAATGTTAATGCTAAACTTGTAGAAAGATCTCCAAATTCAGAATTATTTGGCGGACTTAAACTAATTTCCTTGCTAGGAAATTTTAATGAAGAAAGCGCTTTACTTAGTGCTTGAGTTAATTTTGACGAAATCTTCATCATCAAATTCCCTTAATGGAGCATCTGCCCATAGTTTTTCAATATTGTAATATTTTCTTTCTTCAGTTCTAAATATATGTACAATCACATCTATATAATCTAATAGCACCCAATTCAAATGTTCATATCCCTCAATTCTAATTGGTTTATGATCAGTATTTTTTCTTATTGAATCAGCAATAGCTTTTACTTGGATATTTGTATCTGAGGAACATATTACAAATTCATCAGTAATATTTGTTAAATCTTTAACATCAAGACTTATCACATTTTCTGCTTTTTTATCTAATGCAAATTGTGCAATCTGGGCTGCTAGCTTGCTTGCATTTACAGCCTTCGCTTTAGAAATTTGGGTCAATTTTGTCCGTTACTTTTTCAGTAAGATTTTATTGCGGAAATTGAATTATAATCTTTCCCTATAATTAGAGTAAGATCAACATCTAGATTGGGGTCCACAGAAGTAATAACTTGATCTGGATTCTTAATATCAAATTTAAGAGCTTCTGCCACATGTTGCATGCCATTTACATTTTCAGTTCTTTGAATAAGAATTGTTTTTTCATATTCAAAATGATCTGCATTTTCAGACCGAACTACATCTACACGTTTTTCTCTTAAAAATTGAGAAAACTTTGCTGCAATCCCAGGGGTTCCACATCCATTTAGAATTTCAATCTGAATGTCTAATACTGGATCTGCAGCATAGAGTTCAGTTGCCAGTTTAGGAGTGTCAGGCATTGTTGGAAACTTTACTTGAATAGGAACGCCAGTCTGTGTTTGTCTATCTGAAAAGGAAAAAATGAACGCGACTAATAATAATGACATTACTGCAATACCAGAGTTTATTAATCCCATTTTTTTTGCTTTGTTTCCTCGAGTTTTTTTTCGGGGTCTCGAGAAAAATTTAGATGACTTACTTCGTTTTATTTTGGACACTATCTGGAACGATATAAACGAGAATATGGTTGAGAATAACCGTATCTCGGATAATTATTCATTGAAAACTTTAAAAATAAATTTTTTGTAGGTTGATAATCTAAGTTTGCTCCGTAAAATAACTGTGATCCACCAAATCCATTTTTTGAATATGGATTGGTTCCATTCATTGGTGAAGCCAAAGTGAAATTAGTAGATAATCTCATATTTTCTTTAATCATATAATTCATTTGATTTGTATATGAACCAACAGACATTGAGTTACCTCCAAAGCTCATCATATTCATTCCAAAGCTATGATTCATAGAAAACCGGCTCGGATCTAAAAAAGATAAGTTTTGTGCATGAGAAAGCCCCTGAGTGTTGACTGGGAGTGTCTTCATAGGGATATTAGAACGAAGTTGCCCCATTGCTAGAGATGTAAGAGCGCTCATAAGCAACATTCTCATTATAGAAGTCTTTATTATCATATTATAAGATACAAATAAAAGGTAGTATTTGTTCCAGCGAATTTTTTTTATCTCCAATGATCAATTATTGCTCCACCAAGACATTCTTCCTTATCATAGAATACAATAGATTGGCCCGGGGTAATTGCAAATTGAGGGGTTTCAAATTCAACAGTGCATTCTTCATTATTTGATAATGATAATTTGCAATTTTGATCTTTCTGTCTATATCTAATCTTAGCAGAAAGATTAGATATATTTTTAGGAGGAATGCCACTTATCCAGTGTAATTGATCAGCAAAAAGCTTTTTATGAAATAGGGCTGGATGATCATGACCTTGAGCTACTATAAGGATATTATTCTCTAAATCTTTATCTGAAACAAACCACGGTTCTTCTTTATTTCCAAATCCTCCTCCTATTCCCAATCCCTTCCTTTGCCCAATTGTATAATACATTAGACCATCATGTTCACCACAATTTGATCCATCAGTTGTTTGAATAAATCCAGGTTTAGCTGGAATATATTTCTTGAGAAAATCTTTAAAAAATTTTTGTTCTCCGATGAAACAAATTCCAGTGCTATCTTTTTTAGCATAGTTAATTAATCCTGAGGACTGAGCAATTTTACGAACCTCATTCTTTTTTATCTCCCCTATAGGAAACATACTTTTTGAAAGTTGTTGCTGACCCAACAAATATAAAAAATAGCTCTGATCTTTATTTTCATCTAATCCTTTATATAAAGCATATTTATCACCATTCTTTTTAACTCTTGCATAATGTCCTGTTGATATTTTTTTTGCCCCAAGTTTTAAAGAATAATCTAAGAATGCTTTAAATTTAACTTCACGATTACATAATACGTCAGGATTTGGTGTGCGACCCTTTGCATATTCATCAATAAAATACTTAAAAACATTTTCCCAATATTCTTTTGCAAAGTTTACAGAATGTAATTGTATTCCTAAATGATCACAAACAGCTAGAGCATCTTTGTAGTCTTCTTCAGATGTGCAATTTTCATCATCACCTTCCCAGTTTTTCATAAAGATACATTCAACATTAAATCCTTGCTCTTTCAGTAAAAGAGCAGTTACAGAACTATCGACACCCCCACTAATACCAACAATAATTGGTTCAGTCATTAATAATTAATCCAATTTCTTTAACTAATTGATGTATGTCATCTTTTGTATTACTTCTGCCAAAACTAATTCTAAGCGTTGAAAGGTTGTCTTCATCTGATATCCCCATAGCTTTTAAAACAGGGGAGGGTTTCGTAATTCCTGAACCACAAGCCGACCCATTTGATAATTCTATACCATTACGATCTAGTTTGGCTAGTAGAATATCGCTACGATTACCAGGGAAGGAAATACTAATTAGTCCTGGGACATTATTATTGGGGTCACCATTATATATAATTGATAAGTTTAATTCATTTATTTTCTCTTTAAATAGAGTTTCAAGCTCTATTAGGTGATTCATTCTTTTATTTAGATTCTCATAAATTAATTTTGCAGCTTCCCCTAACCCCGCAATCCCTGCAACGTTTTCAGTCCCAGCTCTTTTATTTTCTTCTTGGCTTCCGCCAATAATTAGTGAATTTAATTTAGTTTCTTTTTTACAATATAAAAATCCAACTCCTTTCGGTCCATAAAACTTATGTCCTGAAAAGCTCAAAAATTGGGCACCTAATTCTTTTACAGACAGTGGAATTTTACCTAGTGCTTGCACAGAATCTGAATGAAATGGAATATTAGAATTTTGGGCAATTTCAGATAGAGTTTTTATGGGTTGTATAGTACCAACTTCATTATTCACCATCATTATAGAAACTAAACCTGTATCTTCTCTGATAGATGCCTCAAGATCCTTAGGATTAACCTGGCCTTCAGAATTTACTGGTAAAATTGTGCTACTAACTCCAAATGGTTTCAATTGCTCAATTACATTTAAAATTGCTGGATGTTCTACTGCTGATGTTATAATGTGTTTTTTATTACCATATATCATTGACCAAATAACCATATTATTTGCTTCAGTTCCACTTCCAGTAAAATAAATTTCGCTTGCTAAGGCTTCTATTGTTTGAGCAATAAGGTGTCTGGCTTTCTCAATAATTGCTTTGGATTTTCTTCCTGATGAATAAAGGCTTGAGGGGTTACCGTAATTAAACTCAGATACTTCATTCATTTTATCAATAACTTGAGGGTGGAGTGGCGTTGTAGCGCTATGATCAAAATATGGCATTATACAATTAAATTAATAAATAAAATTAAGTGGAAAAAAATGTGACCTTAAAGGTCATTTCTTATAGTAGCAAATTTTACAGTATTCTTCAAATTTTTGTAGAATGGTGGTTGTCGTTCTTCTAGACGGCTCATTGTTAATGAAATATCATAGTCGAATCTTATAACATCCCATTCAAATTTATTACCAACAGTAAGGAATGCAACAGACCCTCTAGGATCTTCATCAAATGGTAATCCTGTAGCACCTTGACATAGGATTGTTAGATTGTCTCTTGTTTCATTCCTTGGTGTATGTACATGACCATGTACAAAAATAAAATCCGTTAATTCTGGATTTGCTTTAGATACATGATTTTTCCAACTTATGGCTTCATCCATTGTAGGTGGGATATCATCTCTTTGATACCATGCATGGGTAAATTCTATTAAAGTACTCCCAACAATTTCTCTATAGGCAATATGCATTGGTGAACAAAAGTCCACACCTTCTTGCCCTAGTTTATTTGCTGTCCATTCTTCATTAGCAATAATTTCTTTGCAAATTGGATCATCAGGAGACATTCCTTCAAGATTTGGTCTTTCATGTGTCCAAAGTTTTTCCAAAAGATATCTATCATGATTTCCGCGTACAAAAATACAATCAGGAATTGCTTTGAGCATTTTCATTGTCTTTTCTGGGTCTGGCCCAAGGGCAAAGCAATCACCTAAACAAATAATTTGATCTATATCATTTCGTTCATCAATGAATGAAAGTGCATGCTCAAGCGCAGCTGTATTTGAATGAATATCAGTTATTATTGCAAAGGTTTTAGAGCCCATAGTAAATGAATATACATGCCCTATTAAAAAGAGAGCAAGTCTTTAAAGAAACTCATCAATATATTCATTTAAATAAGTTGGAGTAAACAAATAATCAATGGTATTATTTTATAATGAAAGAAAAAACTTTACTTATAGTTGGGTCAATTGGTTTAGATGAAATAAAAACACCATTTCATTCAAAGAAAAATATTATAGGTGGTTCAACTACCTATGCTCTCATTTCTGCTAGTAATAATATCCCAGTTTCTATTGTAGGGATAATTGGAAATGATTTTCCAGATTTTGGTCATCAAATTTTCCAATCTAAATCAACTAACCTAGATGATCTTCAGATTGTTGAAGGAAAAACATTCCGTTGGGGTGGTCTATATCATGATAATTGGGATGATAGAGAAACGCTTTATACTGAATTGGGCGTGTTTTCAGATTTCAAACCTATTTTATCTAAATCAAACAAAAGTAGATCACATATTTTTTTAGCTAATATTCATCCCGATCTTCAAAAATTAGTTATAGAACAAAATGAAAATAATGATGCAATAATAGTAGTTGATACAATGAATTTATGGATAGATATAGCTAAAGATTCTCTACTGGATGTTTTATCTAACTCGAATATTCTTTTATTAAATGAAAGCGAAGCCTATATGCTAACTGATTGTGATACATTATCAGATTCTGCATCCTCAATATTAGATATGGGTCTTGATTATGTTGTGATAAAAAAAGGAAGTTCCGGGTTGGAATTATTTTCACCTAAAAATCATATCAGCATAGAGGCATATCCCGTAAAAGAAGTTGTTGACCCAACAGGAGCAGGAGATACTTTTGGAGGTGGATTTATTTCAGCCTTAGCATCGGGGAAATCAAAAACTGACTCATTAATCTACGGTTCAAGTCTTGCATCTATTTGTGTGGAAGGATTTGGCCCAGAGGCAATTCTCAATGCATCTGAAGAAGACATAAACCATAGAATAAATTATTTGAAATCAAAGCTAAATAGTTGATTCAACTTAATCAGATACATAAGTTCCAGCAATATTTGACTGAAAATAAAGAGGAAAACATGATAACAAGAAAATTGATTTTATTAATCTATACACTAACTCTTTCATTATTTTTATGGGGATGTGGTGCTTCTGCTGAATATACCTCTGCTAAAATAGCAATTGATAAAAAGAATTGGTCTGAAGCAGAAGAATATTTATTTAAAGCGTTAGAAGTTGAACCTGGTAATGCAGAGATAATGGTTCAAATAGGTTACCATGTTCATGCGCGAAAATCTGAATGGGTCGAAATGAACAAAATGTTTAATCAAGCTATTGATGTAGATCCGAATGCGAAAGTATTAAATCGTCCAGTTATAGAAATAACAAGTAATTATAGATCTATGTTTTGGGCAGAAAACTATAATAAAGCAATACAAGGCTATAATAGTTTTAGAGAGACCAAAGATAAATCATCTTTAGAAGATGCAATTAAACTTTTTAATGAGACACTAGATATTGATCCCTCACAAAACCAAACATACTCTATTTTAGCTAATTCTTATTTCGAATTAGGTGATCATCCTAAATCAGTTGAATATGCAAGAAAAGCTTATGATATGGCACCAAATGATTTCCAACCAAGTTATACACTTGGTCAAATCTTATCATTAACAGGTGATAAAGAGAATGCTATAATATATATAGAACAAGCAAGGACTTTGGACCCAACAGATTTAGGAGTCTTAAAACTATTAGCAGGTCTTTATTATGAGACTGATAAAAAAGAACAATCAGTTGAGACATTTCAAATGGCAATTAAACAAGAAACTAATAAGCCTGCTAAAGCCAATCTTTATTTCAACTTGGGTGTTTTATACATGCAATTGGATAATTTTCAAGAAGCTGAAGACAATTTTATGTCAGCATATGATCTTAATCCAGAAGATACAGAAGCTTTAGTTGGTATTGCTCAAACATTTGAAAATGCTGAAAAATGGCGTAGAGCTTCAAAATTTTATAGAGAGCTGATAGTTCTTCAGCCTGAAAATCCAGACCATTATAAAGGAATGGCAAGGGTTTTAATCAAGCAGGGCGATATGGATGGTGCAACTAAATATTTTGAAAAGGCTAAGAAGCTTGGTGGATAATATTTAAGTCTTAAAATTTATCAATTATTAAAGCCCCTTTATTAGGGGCTTTTTATTTTAACTTTTGACGTTTTCTTAAAAACTCATTTAAAGCTAAATCTAATGGTTGATTGGTAAATAATGGGACATAGTCAATTTTAAGATTTCTGCACCCATGTAAATATGTTTTATTAAACTGATCAATCTGTTTTTTATATGCCTTTCTAATGTGCCAAGGATCAGTTGTAATTGATTCCCCAGATTCCATATCAGTAAATTGAATCCTTTCTCCAAAATCAAAATTGTACTCTTCTGGATCCATCAAATGAAAAACAATAATTTCTTGTTTGTTATATCTAAAATGTTTCAAACCCATCAACACTTCTTCAGGATCATCTAGTAAATCAGAAATTAATATAATTAATCCCCGTTTTCTAATTCGTTCAGCCATAGAATCTAATACAGGTCGAATTTTGGTATCATATCCAGGTCGAACCTTTTCTAATGAATCCATAATTATATTCGCATGTGATTGTGTTGATTTAGGAGGAATAAATTTTTTGATTTTCTCATCAAACAGCACCAACCCTATTGCATCTTTTTGATTTAGCATCAAATATGTCAATGCAGCAGATAGATATCTTCCATAAGATAGTTTGTTTACAGTTCCACTCCCAAATTTCATTGATTGACTTGAGTCTAACAAAATGTGTGAACGCACATTTGTTTCTTCTTCAAATCTCTTAATATAATAACGATCTGTTTTGCCATATAATTTCCAATCAATATGTCGAACCTCATCTCCAGGGCCATATGAGCGATGTTCGGAAAATTCGACACTAAAACCATGATACGGACTTTTATGATATCCAATCATATAACCCTCAACGACTAGCCTAGCTCTTAGTTGCATGTTATTTAATTTAGCAACCATCGAGGGGTCAAGATATTTTCTTTTATCCAAATCTAGCTCAATAACTTCAATATTATTTCGTCTATTTTCATTCCTTCAGCCTCTGCACTGAAATTAGGAAGTACGCGATGGCGAAGTACTGGTAGCGCCATCGCTTTTACATCTTGAATATCTGCTGTTGGTCTTCCATCTAATATAGCACGCGCTTTAGCTCCTAAAATTAAACATTGAGTAGCACGTGGTCCTGCTCCCCATTCAATCCACTCATTAATAAACTTTTTAGCTTTTGCTCCTGGTCTTGTTGAGCTAACTAGATCAACAGCAAATTCTAATACATTATTTGAAATTGGTACACGAAGAACCAAATTTTGAAATGCTATAATATTCTTTCTAGTTATTACTTTTTTTAATTTTACATCACTAGCTGCTGTTGTCGATTCAACAATTGAGATCTCTTCATTTCTATCTGGATAGTCAATTAAAATATTAAACATAAATCTATCAAGTTGAGCTTCTGGTAATGGATATGTTCCTTCTTGCTCTATGGGATTTTGTGTTGCTAATACAAAAAAAGGCTCCTCTAAATCATGAGTTTTACCTGCCGCTGTAACATTATGTTCTTGCATAGCTTCTAATAATGCAGACTGTGTTTTTGGAGGAGTGCGATTTATTTCGTCAGCAAGAATAATGTTCCCAAAAATTGGTCCTTTAAAAAACTTAAAAGTTCTTTTACCTGTTGAACGATTTTGCTCAATTACTTCAGTGCCAGTTATATCACTAGGCATTAGGTCAGGAGTAAATTGAATGCGACTAAAATTTAAATCTAATAATTGCGCCATTGATTTGATCATCAGAGTCTTTGCTAACCCTGGTACCCCTACAATAAGCGTATGTCCTTTACAAAGGAGTGCAATAAGAATATGGTCTAAAACATTTTTTTGTCCAATTATAGTTTTTCCAATTTCTTCAAAAAATTGTTCTTTTGCACTTGCAAGTTTTTCTAATAATCGCAGATCTGTTTCGTTTGTCATTTAATACTCTCTATATAAAATTGATTGATTTTTAAATGGGCAAAAACTTACATGTCTGATATGGATGAAGCAAAGAGAATGTCTTGTGATACCATCTACAATGACAGAAATTCTTTGATATGTCAAAGTCAATTATTTCAAAGAAAAAATCATTTCTTGATCTTACATCCTCTGAATTAAATGAAATTTTATTAGATGTAGGTGAAAAAAGATTTCGCATAAAACAAATAAATAATTGGATATATAATCAAAACGTTAGATCTTGGGATGAGATGATAAATTTACCTTTATCATTGATTAAATATTTAAAAAGTGAAATTTTGCTCCATCCATTAAAATTGGTTAGTATTAATGGATCAGAGAATGATAAAACTAGAAAATTTTTATTTCAAACAACTAGGGGCAATCATATAGAATCAGTGCTAATGAGGGAAAAGAATCGCACTACTGTATGTGTATCAAGTCAATCAGGATGCATTTTAGATTGCAATTTTTGTGCTACAGCTTCAATGGGGTTTTTACAAAACTTAAATGCAAATGAAATTATTGATCAGGTGATCTTACTTTCAAGCTATACAAAATCAAAAATTACGAACGTTGTTTATATGGGTATGGGAGAGCCATTGATGAATTATCGCCAAGTAATTGAATCAGGGAAATTATTAAATAAAAATATGGGATTAGGTGCAAGAAGAATCACGATATCAACAGCAGGTATTGCTCCTAAGATTCGGCAGATTGCAGATGATAATTACTCATTTAAGTTAGCAATAAGTTTAAATGCGACGAATGATGAGGTAAGGAAAAAAATTATGCCAATTACTTTAAAGCATTCATTTAAAGAAATAATTGATTCTGCAAAATATTATTATTCCAAAACAAAACGGCTAATTACATTTGAATATGTATTGTTGAAGGGTATAAATGATTCAACTAATGATGCAAAAGAATTAGTCAAATTATTAAAAGGGTTTCCTTGCAAATTGAATATTATTCCTTATAATGAAATTGGTGGTCATTACATTAGACCGGAAATAAAAGATATAAATCAATTTTTATTTCATCTAAAACCTGCCAAATTTATTGTAACTGTAAGATGGAGCAATGGTACTGATATTGATGCCGGTTGCGGTCAATTAGCAATTAGAGAGAAGCAATGATCAATTTTGGATTAATGGCAGAAAAAGTTTTTGATGAAACTCAATTTAATGGAGTTACTGGAATCATCCTTGGATCAGGATTAGGAAAGTTTGCAGATATTCTTAATGAAAAAAATATAATTTCATATAATGATATTCCTCATTATCCTAAATCCACTGTTGAAGGTCACGATGGTGAATTAGTGACTGGATATTTTCAAGATCAAAAAATTATAGTAGGGAAGGGCCGTTTTCATTTTTATGAAGGATATTCTTTTCAAGAGGTTGTAATCCCAATACATTTATTTCATGAATTAGGTGTTAAAAATATTATCATAACTAATTCATCTGGTTCAATGAATATTAACTTTGTACCCGGTAGTTTTATGGTGGTTAAGAGTCACATGGATTGTACTTACCGATATGATTCAAAGGATCCAAAACTTTTTTCTGGGAATCCCTACCATTGTCCTCAAATGATCGATCTAGCAATTAAAGCTGGCAAAAAATTATTTCTTGATTTGAATATTGGTACTTATTGTTGGACTTTAGGCCCTTCATATGAAACACCCGCGGAAATTTTAGACATGCAAAGAATGGGTGGTGATGCAGTTGGGATGAGTACTGTACCAGAAATTATTTCTGCAGGAGAATTAGGGATGAGCATACTAACATTATCTTGTCTTACCAATTTTGCTGCAGGTATTAGCTCAACTGCTTTGAGTCATGAAGAGGTTATAAAGTCAGCAGAGATGAATAGTGAAAATTTTATTGAATTGATTAAAGAGATATTATCAGAATTGCCAAAACTAAATTAATATCCTATAGCAGTATTTTCACCTCTGGAATCTGGTCCTCCCCAAAATCCTTGATCATCTATCATAATACCATTTGCTTCACCAATATTACCTCGTAGTTTTACTTCATGGCCTCGTGCGCTTAATCTTTTAATTAATCTTTTTGAAAGACCACGCTGTTCATGGAAAAGCATATCTGGCATCCATTGCGAATGAACCCGCGGAGAAGAAACAGCTTCTCTTATATCCATCCCATGAATTACAACATTTAATAAATTTTGGAGTACTGTAGTTATTATTGTAGATCCGCCAGGTGTGCCAAGAATAAGAAATGGTTGACCATCTTTCAAAACTATTGTCGGTGTCATTGAACTTAATGGTCGTTTTTTGGGTTCAATTGCATTTGCTTCATTTCCTAATAGTCCAAACATATTTGGTTCACCAGGCTTACTAGAAAAATCATCCATTTCATTATTCATTAAGAATCCAGCCCCCGTAATAGTTATTCCATTGCCATAGCCGGAATTGATTGTTGTAGTTACTGAGACCGCATTCCCTTCTTTATCTACAATTGAATAATGTGTTGTTTCTTCGCTTTGATCTATATATGAATTCCCATGGGAAATATCTGATGATAATGTTGCCTTACTTAAATCAATTGAACTAACTCTTTCCCTTGCATAATCTTTAGATAATAGCATCCCTTCTGGAACATCCCAAAAATCGGCATCTGCTAAATGCTCTGCACGGTCAGCGTAGGCTCTTCTTTCTATTTCTGTGAGAATATGAATATAGTCAATTGAATTGTAGCTCAAATCAATAGATAAACTTTCTGATTTATTCATTATTTCATCAAACATATTGAGCATATGTATTAATAAGATACCACCTGAGCTTGGAGGGCCCATTGATAGTATATCGTAATTTTGGAAGGATCCTTCTATTGGATCTCTATATAGGGATTTATAGTTTTCCAGATCTTTATGTGTGATCCAACCTCCCACATTTTTCATTTCTTCAACAATTAAATCAGCTGTTTTACCTTTATAAAATCCATCGCGGCCATTTTTTACAATTCTTTCCAATGTCTCTGCAAGGTCACTTTGATAAAAAATATCTCCTGCTTTCCATTTGCGATCATTTCGAGTAAAAATTCTTTTAGTCTCAGCATGTTTGCTGAGACGCTCTTTATTTTTATTGAATCGTTCGGCCTCATAATCTGATAAATCAAATCCATTTTTCGCTAAATTGATTGAAGGTCTTAGTAATCTTTCAATCGATATGTTACCAGAGCCATGGTCTTTCCATGCTTTTAATAAACCATCAACAGATCCGGGGACCCCGGAAGCAAAATGAGTTGATCTTGATTTGCCTTTTATTATATCCCCATTCTCATCTAAATACATATTTCGTTCAGCCATTGCAGGGGCCATTTCTCTATAGTCTAAAGTAAAAGTTTTTCCGCTAGAGAATCTTGTCACCATGAATCCACCACCACCAATATTTCCATTAGAAGAAGAAGTAACAGCAAGCGCAAAGCCTACACCAACAGCTGCATCTACGGCATTACCACCTTCTTTAAGAATATCAATCCCCACTTGAGATGCATGCCAACTTGTAGACACCACCATTCCATTTTCTCCAAATACTGGAGCTTTTCTTACACATGATAAATTTGAGAAATAGATTAATATAAAAATTATTAGATGTTTAAAAATTTTATGATTCATGTTTCTTTAAAATCTTTCCATTTAATTTTTTTGAAGAAATTCCATCATTAATGGAAATTGAGCCATTAACGATAACCCATGAAATCCCTGATGGATATTGATGTGGTTTTTCCCAAGTGGCATTATCAACAATTTTTTCCGGGTCGAATATAACTATATCAGCCCAATGGTCTTTTTCAATTTTCCCACGATTTTTTAGCCCTAAAACAGAAGCAGGTAAGGTTGTCATTTTACGAATTGCTTCAACCATAGTAATTATACCTTTTTCTCTTACGTATCTTCCTAAAACACGTGGGTAAGTTCCATAATTTCTTGGATGCGGTTGTGCATTCCCAAATTCAATTGTACTTCCATCAGATGCATGCATTACTTGAGGATGAGCCATAATACGTTTTACATCGTCTTCATTCAGACAATGATATATGCCTGATCCACCTCCATCATAAACTAGATCCATTAGAACTTCAGCAGCATTCTTTGGAGTTGCTTTTAGTCCCTTGGAATTTGTTATTTCAGCTAAGTTCATTCCATTATATTCTGTATTCGGTGGATAATTAGCAATCACTATACTAGAAGCTTTGCCACCCCCACGATCATAAACAATATTCCATACTATCCCATCTTTAATTTTTTTCCTCTCAGTTGGATTATCTAATCGTTCTTTTAATTTTTTTGTTCCCCCAGATAGAGACCAGGCTGGAAATACTACTGTTAATCCTGTACTTGTTGCAGTATATGGATATTGATCGGCCGTAATATTTATCCCTTCAGCTTTAGCTTTGTCTATCATTTCAAGGGTATTTATTGACTGCCCCCACATTGATTTTCCAACTGCTTTATGGTGTGAAATCTGTATAGGTAATTTTGCTTCTCTTCCAATATTTATTGCTTCTTCAGTTGCTTCAATTAATCCAATACCTTCTTCTCGCATATGTGTTGCATAAAAACCACCATTTTTTGATACTACGGATGCAAGTTTTACAACTTCCTCTGTATTTGAATATGCTCCAGGAATATATTTTAATCCAGTGGACATGCCAAACGCACCATCATCCATTGAAGCTTGGATAAGCTTTTGCATTTCTTTTAACTCCTGATCTGAAGCAATTCTATTTTCTGTCCCCATAACCTGCCGGCGAATTGTATTATGACCTATTAATAAAGCTAAATTTGGTCCGATTCCTATAGATTCAGTTTTGCTAATAAAATCAGAAATGGGGTATGGTGAACTACCACAATTACCCCCAACCATTGTTGTTACACCCTGTTGAAGATAATTTTCAACGGCTGGAAACTCTAGGCTTTTACGCTCAGAGTGAGTATGCATATCAATAAAGCCTGGTGCTACAATAAGTTTTTCAGCATTTATTACTTTTGTACCAATAGCATTATCTTTATTTCCAATTTCAACTATCTTGCCATTTCTAATATATATATTGGATTTGTATAACTTTGAACCTGTACCATCTGCTATATAACCATTAATAATAATTAAATCATATGTCGTAGAAGTACACGCGCATAAGATAAGTACTAAAATCAAAAATAAATTTTTCTTAAAATTTTTTATTTTTTCTTCCTTTAATTATGTAAGGTAATAAAAACATATAAAAACCTGTGATCCATAAAACAAAAAGAATAATTCCTGATGGTAAAAAAATCCAAAGTTTTGCATTATCATGAAACCAAGACCCATCATGAATTTGTTCAATAATATCTGATCTTCTATATGCAACCTGGATTACTTTTCCTGAATATGTATCAATTTGAATTTCCCATCTATTATTACTTCTTACTTTTACAATCCCTTTACTAATTCTAACATCCAGTCGGTCAATATCATCCCAAGAATTAATTTCTGCCTCTTTAATTGTTTTTGAAATATTAAGTATTTGTTCAAAAGAGATTGATGGATTATTTGAGATTTGACCAGTGGTTGTTTTTGGTTGAATCCATTGCACGTCCTTTTTTAATTGTAGAAAAATTCCAGTAACAATAATTATTAAAACAGGAAATAGTACTACAAAAGAACCCCAGTAGTGAGTTTTCCTAGTCCATTTATTCCAATTAAAATTTTTCCCCATTAATACTTTTTCTTTATTTTTATATCAACTTCTTCGGGATGATAATTTTGCAAGCAACCGCAATATTTCTAAATACAACCAAATTAATGTAACCATCAGTCCAAATGCGCCATACCATTCCATATATTTAGGGGCACCACGCTCAGCACCTTCTTCAATAAAATCAAAATCCAAAACCAAATTCAAAGCTGCGATTACAACAACACCAATGCTAAATAAGATACCCATATTTGAGTTTGAATGAATTAATGGGACTTCAACGCTAAACCAGCTAAGGATCCAGCTAATAAGATACACAAAAGCAATTCCACCAGTAGCTGCAACAATACCAAGTTTAAAATTTTCGGTCGCTTTAATTAAGCCTGATCGGTAGGCAAGTAAAAGAGCAGCCAAAGTACCAAAAGTTAGCATTACAGCCTGAGTTACTATTCCAGGATACATTGTTTCAAAAAATTTTGAGATGCCCCCAAGAGCTAACCCTTGTAATAACGAATAAATTGGTACAGTAAATTTTGCTATATGTGGTTTAAAGGAAGTAATTAATGCAACTATGAAACCTCCAATCATACCAGTTATCATTAATCCACTCGAACGTGGATCACCAGTTGGAAGGTTCCAAGTAAATAATGCAGTACACATTAGCAATAATAAGGCTAGTCCTGTTTTATTAACTGTTCCCATTATAGTCATCGTTGTACCACTAGCTAAGTCAAAACCTGTGAAAGTTTTAGCATTTAAGGTTGGATTTCCAGAACGAAGGGTCAAATGATTATTCATTAAAATTCTCCATATTAACATTAATTGTTTTAATTAATTGATCTATAGGTATTCTATCTTGTTTTTGTGTATCTCTATGTCTAAGAGTTACGGAATTGTCTTTAGATGTTTGATGATCCACAGTTATACAGAAAGGTGTTCCCGCTTCATCCTGACGGTAATAACGTTTTCCTATAGAACCTTGTTGATCATAGATAGCTTTAAAATGTGGTTTTAAAATATCAAGAATTTGACGTCCAATCTCTGGCAAACCATCTTTTTTAATTAGAGGACAAATTACTGCAGTTATTGGAGCTATTTTAGGATGTAATTTCATTACAATACGATTATTCTCTTGGTCTTCCCAATAACTATGACATAGAACTGCTAATAAAATTCGATTCAAACCTGCAGAAGTTTCAATTATATAAGGAAGAAACCGTTCATTATTTTCTTGATCGAAGATTTCCATTTTCTTTCCTGAAAATTCTTCATGTTTCGCTAGATCATAATCAGTACGATTATGAATTCCTTCAATCTCAGACCAGCCAAATGGAAACTCATATTCTATATCCCAAGCTTCTTTTGCGTAATGCGCAAGTTCATTATTTCCATGTTCATGGAAACGTAGCTTCGAAGAATTAATCCCAAGCTGTTCATAAAAAGCCATTCGTTCTGTTTTCCAATTTTTTAATTCAGGGTCATCATTCCCTGGTTTAACAAAATATTGCATTTCCATTTGTTCAAATTCACGTGTGCGAAAAATAAAATTTCTAGCAACAATTTCATTGCGAAATGCTTTTCCTATTTGCGCAATCCCAAAAGGAATCTTTAATCGCATTGCATTTTGTACTAAAAGATAATTCACATAAATACCTTGTGCAGTCTCGGGTCTTAAAAAAGCAATATTTGATTCATCTTCAATAGGTCCAACATTGGTTTTGAACATTAAATTAAATTGCCGGGGTTCTGTTAGTTTCCCAGTATTACCGCATTTTGGGCATTGGATCTCCAACCAATTTATTTTATCTCTATCGTTTTCTATTAATTCATCAGCACGATAACGTGATTTACATTCTTTACAATCCACTAATGGATCATTAAACGCTCCGACGTGTCCTGAAGCTTCCCAAATTTTTGGATGCATTAAGATTCCACTATCAAGACCAACAATATTTTCATGTAATTGAGTCATATTACGCCACCACAATTGTGAAATATTATTTTTTAAAGTAATGCCTAAAGGGCCATAGTCGTAAATAGCTCCAAATCCACCATAAATTTCAGAACTCTGAAAAACAAATCCTCGACGTTTACATAGAGATACAATTTTATCAATACTCATTTTATTTTATTAATCTTCGCAGATTTATTAATTAATAGTTATAAAGAAGTTAGGAAAAATATAATCTATTTATAAATAGATGGTATAATATTAGGCTAGAGAAAATTTAATCGAACTCTTTGAGCTCTCGTTCAATATCATCATTGTATTTAATTTTTTTATTTGAATAATTTTTTATAGTTGAAATTTCTTTTTTCCCAGTTTTCATATATGTTATGATTATACCTAGTCCCATCAGGCTAATAAAAAAGGGAGCAAGCCAAGCAAAAATATTAAAGCCTTCTACGACAGGAGTTGACAAAACACGCTCTCCATATTTATCAGTAAAATAACTTAAAATTTCTGGTTTGCTTTTACCATTATTAACCATGCTTGCAATCTCAATTTCCATTTCCTTGTTACCATGATCATAAACTGTACCGGTCCAACAACATGTTGCCATTAAACTTTGTTCAATATCAATAATTAGTTCATTTTTTTCATCAGCATTTAAGATAGCAAAAAAAATAGTTATTAATAAAATTTTTTTTCATTTCTTTTTAGCCCTTTTCCTTTTTTTCCTTGGTGGAGCAGCTCGTTTCTTGTTAATAATTTCTACGGCTTCTTCTAATGAGAGCTTTTCAGGATCAGCATCTCTGGGCAATGATGCATTTACTTTACCATCGGTCATATAAGGTCCATAACGTCCATCTTTTAGAATTAGTGTTTCTCCTGTTTCAGGATGATCTCCTAAAGTTCTTAATTCTTGGGGGCCACTTGAACGTTTTTTTATGAGTTCTAAAGCATCACTTAATTCTATAGTAAGTGGCGACATATTTGGTGGGATACGACCATTTTTACCTTTCCCGGCTGTGACATACGGACCAAAACGCCCATAATCGGCTTTCACTTCTTCATTCGTTTCAGGATGTAAACCTAATGTCCGAGGAAGTGCAATCAATTTTTGTCCAAGTTCTAGATTAACTTCAGATAGATCTGTACCTTTGGGGATTGCTTTTCTTTTACTAGTTTCTCCTAATTGGACATACGGTCCATATGGGCCGCTCTTTAAAAATATTTTTTCTCCAGATTCTGAGTCAATTCCAAGTTCTTTGTCTTCATTTATTTCTTCATTTAATATTTCTAAAGCTTTGTCAATATTAATATCACCAAGAAAAATATTTTGTGGAATAGCTTTTCTAGTTTCACCTTGTTGAACAAATGGTCCATATTGGCCTACACGAATTTCAATTGGTTCGCCGTCATTTTCAAATTGAACTGAGCATGCTTTCCCTATATCAACTTTATCATCAAGCATAGTCTCAAGACCTGTTTGGTTTTCAGATCCAAAATAAAAATCTTTCATGAAAGGAGTCGCATCTTTTTCTCCTCTTGAAATTGCATCTAACCCATCTTCCATATTTGCAGTAAACTGAGTATTAACTAGTTCTGTAAAGTGGTTTTCTAATAGTTGTGTTACTGCAACACCAAGGAAAGTTGGGGTAAGTTTTCCGCGATCCCTTTGGACATAGGTTCGGTAAACGATTGTATCAATTATGTTTGCAAAAGTAGATGGGCGACCTATACCTTGAGCTTCTAATTCTTTTACTAAAGATGCCTCGGTAAATCTTGCAGGAGGCTTTGTAAAATGTTCATCTGAAACAAGCTCATCGCAATTTAAGCTTTGACCTTTTGTCATATCTGGCAGAATGGTCTCCTGATCTTCAGTAACTCCATTTCTTTTATCTGTGCTTTCAACATAAGCTGCCATATATCCTGGGAAAATAATTTTTTTACCATTAGCTCTAAATAATGATTGTTGATTTTCTATCGAAATAGCGATTTGTTTTATTTTAGCGGATTTCATTTGAGATGCTAAAGTTCTTTTACGAATTAGATCATAAAGCTTAGCTGCATCTTCATCTATTGTATTTTTCACTTGGTCAACTGAAGCAAAATTAATTCCGGCAGGTCGAATTGCTTCATGGGCTTCTTGAGCATTTTTTACTTTTGTTTTATAAACTTTAGGTTGGTCAGGTAAATATTCCTTTCCGAACCTAGATATAATCTCATTTTGAGATCCTTTAACTCCTTCATCAGAAAGAAAAGTAGAGTCAGTTCTCATGTATGTAATGAAACCATTTTCATAAAGTCTTTGTGCAGTTCGCATTGTTTTTCTAGCCGAAGACCGTAGTTTTCGAGCTGCTTCTTGTTGCAGTGTCGATGTTGTAAATGGTGGTTTAGGATTGGAGTTTTTAATTTTTTCTTCAATATTTGAAACTACAAAATCACCCTGATTCAGCTCTTTTACTAATTCATCTGCTTGTGCTTTAGATAATAAAAGAACATCAGATTTTTTTAATTTTCCTGAATCAGGATCAAAATCTTTTCCGGTGGCAATTCTTTTGCCATCTAATTGGATTAATGTGGAAGAAAAAGAATTTCCATTAATACTAAATGTTGCTTTTAAATCATAATAATTGGCTGCATGAAAAGACTGTCTCAATCTTTCTCTTTGGACAATTATTCTAAGCGCAGCAGACTGCACTCTCCCTGCTGAAAGTGAGACCTGAACAAATTTCATATTCTTTTTTAAACAACTCCAAAGAACACGGGAAACTTTATATCCCACTAATCGATCAATCACGCGACGAGCAGTTCGAGCACTTACCATATCTTTGTCAATGGGCCTAGGTGAATTCATCCCTTCAGCGACACCCTCTTTGGTGATTTCAGTAAATTGAACACGAGAAATTTTATCTTTATCGACTTCACTGGCAATATGAGCAGCTATGGCTTCTCCTTCGCGATCAGGATCAGTAGCAATTACTACCCGATCGGTTTTATTTGCTAGATCAATTAATTCTTTAAAAAAGGATTCTTTGTCAGGTAAAATATCTTCAACAATTGCAAAATTGTTTTCAACATCTACACCTAAATCTTTTTTGGGAAGATCTTTAATATGTCCAATTGAAGCTAAAACTTCATATTTATCATCAAGATATTTTGATATTGTTTTTGCTTTTGAAGGAGACTCAACAATTATAAGAGGTTTATTATTCATTATTTCCAATTAGCTAAATACAATTAATTCATTCATTTTCGCGCGCGTATATTAATGTAATTGAAATTATTTTAAAGGTAAAGATTTTATATGATTTAAAATTGATTCAAATGGAATTTCTTTCTGGTCACCACTTGATAGGTCTTTTATAGTAGCAATATTTTTTGATAATTCCTCTTCACCAATAATGATTACATATTGAGCATCAAGCTTATTTGCATCACGCATTTGTGATTTTATTGATCTCCTTAATACATCAAAATTTGTTCTGAAATTATTTTTTCTTAATTCTTCTGCTAGATTTACAATTAGTGATCGAACAGAATCACCAAGACCAACAATATAAATCTGAGACTTAGTCGGTTCAAAATTTCTTTGATCTGCCAATAATAATCGTTCCATTCCAGCAGCAAATCCAATACCGGGAGTTGGTTTGCCACCTAATTGTTCAACTAAGCCATCGTAACGACCACCGCCACAAATTGCATTTTGAGCACCAAGTAGATTAGAAGTAACCTCAAACGTTGTCCTTGTATAATAATCTAATCCCCTCACTAGATTTGGTGATAATTCAAATTTAATATTTATTTTATCTAAAAGTTCGCATACCTCATTAAAATGATTTTTATCATCAGATGTCCAGTAATCTGAAATTTTTGGTCCATCTTTTAGCAATCTTTTTTCATCAGGAGATTTTGTGTCTAATATACGTAGAGGATTTTTATTAAATCGGGTTTGGCTTGTTTCGCTTAATTTATCAAAATTTGGTTTTAAATATTCTTTAATAGCTTTTCGAAAATTATCTCTACAATCCTTGGATCCTATTGAGTTCAATTCCAAAGTGAGTCCGTTTAATTCAAGATTTTTGAATGTGGACATTGCCAAAGCAATAACTTCAACATCAATCTCGGGGAATTCTGAGCCGAAGGCTTCAATGCCAAATTGATGAAATTGTCTATATCGTCCCTTCTGAGGCCGTTCCCTTCTAAAGAGAGAGTCAATATAGTAAAGTTTATTTATTGGATTTAGTCCTCCAAGATTATTCTGAATAAAAGACCTGGCAACGGGTGCTGTGAGTTCTGGTTTAAGCGTCAGATTTTCACCCCCTTGATCCTCCCAACTATACATCTCCTTAGAAACGATATCAGTTTCTTCTCCCACACTATGTAAAAATAATGCAGTATTTTCAAAAGCAGGTGTACGAATCTCATGGTAATTATACTTATCCATAGTATCGCGAATAATTGATTCTAGAGCTTGCCATCTAAAGGATTGATCAGGAAGAATATCCTGAGTTCCTTTGATTGAACGGATTGGTCTTTTACTCATTTGAGGGGATAATATCCTTTATTAACTCTTCTGCTTTTGTCTTAAATGCTTTTGGAATATACAATTTCACAGAGCCACCTGGCATACTCAATGCATTAATATTGTAAGCAGTGCTAAAAAAATCTCCTTTAATGTAACAAGGAATATCATTATCAGTTAAAATACCTTTTGCCATTTCAGCCAATATCGACCCATCATACTTTCCAATTACAATCCAATCTTCTAATGATTCCAAATTTTTCCCCATGTTTTAGATTAACGGTCAAATAGAGATGGGCGACTAAATGTTCCACCACGTTGTTCAAATCTTAGATCTCTAAGATTAGGAGATTTTACATTCAATTTTAAGTATAATCCTGAAGCATAGCCACCTGGAGTCCAATTAAGACTTAATTCCCAGCAATGTAAGTCACGGTATATTGAAAATGTTTGGCTAACGAGATCTTGATTGATTAGATCAAATCGTGCATTATATTGAATTTTCCATGCTTCTGTAAATTGGATAGTTGAATTGGATGACATCCAGAATGTTTTTTGAGGATTATTTGGATTTACATTGTTGTAAGAAAAACTAAAACTAGCAGATGTAGACCAAAGATCACCTGAAGGTGCTGTGTTTCCAACTGTCGCTCCAGGACTACTAAACATATTTGCTAAATTGGCTCCATCTACCCGTTGATCTGTATTTGTAGTATCATCTATTACTTCTTCATCTTCTGGCTCATATGATAATCTTTTGCCTGAAAATCTAAAGCCTGTAGAAAAACGAGCATTAATAAGTCTAGGCGATGGTAATCCATTATTTGTTTTAAATGTATTTATTCTCATATTATTCTTTTTATCAAAATCATACCAGTCATGAGTCATAGAAAAATCTAAGTTTAATTTTCGGCTAATATTAGCTCGTATAGATGAATTAATATTGTTCCATTGGAAATCTTCAGCTACAAAATTCCTTCCTGTGCTCATCCGCCATGAAAAAAGATCTTGTTTTTTTTCATTATCTCCATCCACGATTTTTGCTTGGAAAATATTATTAAGAGATATATTCATTGATTGGTTTTCACCTCGTGGTGTTCCACCAGCTAATGTACCTGAGAAGCGATCAAAATAAACTATTTCTCCATTATCTTGCTGAATAGCTTGATAGTAACCAGGGTTCATTCCAAATACATCTTTAGAAAAATCTGGACGATATGAATAACCAATAGAAGGAGATGCTACATGACGTATTGATTCCATTTTTCCAAATTTTACTGGGAATAAACCATAGACTTGTGTGTTCATACTTATATTAAATGATCCAGTTGTTCTAGTCGTGAAACCTTTAACTTCATTTTTATTTATTTGCCCTGTGGTCGTATCAATTAATCCAGCATAGCTTCTATTTACCCAATCCGATTTCAAAGAAATACTTGGAGAAACATTAAAATATTTAAAAATTTTAGATGACATATTTATTCCCGATGAATGAGAAACTATATAATCAGAAAAAGTTTGTTCTAATGGGTCGTTATTTTCATTTTTTATCCACTGATAGCCTTTTGTGGAATCGTCAACTGCATATTCTTCAGATTCAAAATAATTTTTCAAGTTATTAGTAAACCTAGAAGAATAATTATAATTAATATTATTATACCATTTTTTCTTTGTTGATTTAGTTGGAAAAAGAGCACGTTGGCTATGTGAAAATGCAAGTTGAGGCAATGTATTATTTGTTATATTTATTTGTTGCCCAGCTCTTGATGGTTTAGAGAAAAAAACAGAGTTTTCATCAATTTTTTTCTCAGCCATAAGGTCACGTCTGGATGAAAGATTTATACTAAGACTATTACGTGACTTCGGCCATCTCTTAGAATAAGTTGCATTGGACACAGCTTGTTGGTTTAGTCTTTTTTGTTGTTCAATACCTGTCCTACGATTATAATCACCACTGGAATAATAACTAGCATTCACCGCAGCAGATTGATTATTTCTTAATTGTTGACGATGATTCCACCTTACTACATAATCAGTTTGTCTATTTGAACCTAAATTATAAATATCTCGATCTTGTTCAGGTACTGACCCTGAGAATCTTTGTTTTGTTTCTAAATCAAAGCTGCCAGAATATGCATATCGTTTCATATAATTATTTTGAGAACGTAACGTGATGCCATCTCTATCGTATAAACTCATTGTAAATTTTGAATCAAAATAGTCACTTGCTGCCCAATAGTATCCTAGCCCATTAATATAACCACCCCATCTCGCATCAGTACCATATGATGGCATTATCCAACCTGAATGGCGATTACCTTTTTGATGTGGAAATAAACCAAATGGGACACCAAAAATAGGAATATTAGCAATATAGAGTATAATAGGTCGAGCAAGAACTTTATCTTCATTGATCATTTTCATTTTATTCATTTCAAAATGAAAATGAGGATGGTCCAAATCACAAGTGGTATATGCTGCATCATCAATGTAAAAAATACTCATGTCTTGGTTTCTTATTTCTTTGCCATGATAAAATCCATCATCAGCTTTTGTCTTTCCTCGAATTACCTTTCCATTTTTTGTTTCTAAATTATATATCATTGTATCTCCAACCATTGGCTCATCACCTGCCTCTACCATAGTTGGGCGAAAACTACCATATAGTGAATCTCTTTCAGATTCAGGAAGTGCTTTTAACAAATTATTTTTCCACGCAACATTTATGAACCCAGCAGTAAGGTTAATATTGGTATAATCAATACTTGCATCACCATGAAGATCTGTTGACTCATCAGACATATTATATTCAATATCTTCTGATTTATATTTTATTGGTCCTTCCATTTGAGCATCTGCTGAATCTGGAGTGTAAATTCCTTCTGAACCTCCAGAAATAAATATTGTTTCCAAATCATTATCTTTGAACTTCATTTGAATTGTATCGCCAGATGCTTTGTTTTTACCTTGATAAATTGAATCCTCAAAAATATGATAAAGAGTCGTAGCCATACCTTCCAGTCTCATCGAATCTAATTTACCATCAATAAAAAACCCGCGGAGAGCTGATCCGGTCATATCATCTGAAAAATTGACAGAATCACTATAGCTTACGCTATCGCCATCAATTACTTCGATCCATTCTCTAAATCCATTGATTGGATTAGTAACATGGGCATCACTAGGAATGAAAACTCTATCTAGTACATCATCATTGTATGATAAATAAATTTCGCTACCTGCAATCGTTTGTTCATTATCAATTATTTTAGGATTGATTTTCATGACAGTTTTGCCATTTTCTCTATCATAGATTGCTTCACCACATGTAGCTATACGCTCTTCTTCTGTTATTATAACATCACCTCTGGCAGCATATGAAACACCATCTGATTCAGGCAATTCAACATATTCAATCGTATTACTTTTGATGATCTGTTTATCTTGAACTAGAGTAGCATTCCCATTTGCTGATCCACTATCTAATTCAGAAAAATAATATAAAGTATCTGCTATTAGACTATATGTTGTATCCCAAACATGTGTATTACTATAAGCGATCATTATATTTTTTGGAGAATCGACAAATAAGGAATCACAAGTCAAGTTTTGGTCATCCTTGACCATTGAAACATTCTCAAATAGGAACCCTTTTTCAGTCTTCTTATTAAACCTAGCCCAATTACAATTCATGGTCATTTCACCTTTTTTAAATTCGACATTTCCTTTTAGATATTGTATAGACTCACCATTTATAGTGACGTTTTCAAGAACATCAGCTCTTATAAGACGTAGTCGATTATCCTGTGCATAAACAGATGCAAATAAAAAGATGAAATATAATATCCATTTTTTAACCTTATTATGATTTCTATTTAATTGCCGCATTGAATTATTTAAAGACACAATTTATTTAATGTTTCCTCGGAATATTTCTTATATCCTAACGTTTTGAAGAAGAAAAAGGTTTCATTATTTCCCTTTGGGGAATAATTCTTGATTATTTGAAGGGACAGATTTTGGTTAATAACCAAAAACGATTGTGACATGATCAAATCTATGCCATTCATAATATGAAATTTACGCTAATTCTATTCAGTCAATTAACGTAAACTTATATATCGATTTGGAGACTAATTATGAAAATTAAATGGCAAATATTTGCAATTATACTTTTATTATTTGTTGCAAGTTGCAGTAAGGATAATGACAAAATGGACGGTGAATTGATTATTGAAGATTTGAAAGTAGGAGAGGGTGCCCCGGTTGAAAAATATAATATAGTTACAGTTAATTATACCGGATGGTTAACTGATGATACAAAATTTGATTCATCTCTTAATCCAGGTCGCTCACCATTTCGATTTACTGTTGGTGGAGGTCAAGTAATAAAAGGATGGGATGAAGGGCTATTAGGAATGAAAGTTGGAGGCAAACGAAAACTAACTATTCCACCTAGTATGGGTTATGGGAATCGAGATATGGGTGTGATCCCTCCAAATTCGACCTTGATTTTTGAGATTGATCTACTCATTATAGAATAAATCTAAAAAGACTTTGAGCCACTGAGCGGAGTCGAACCGCTGACCTACGCATTACGAATGCGTTGCTCTACCAGCTGAGCTACAGTGGCAATTACTAAAAAATATAATTTTATTTCTATATTTGTAACTATCCATCATCTTATTCTTCAATATTATTTTCTAGCTGATAATATTTTGCTGTACGATATGCTCCGTATACTTCTCCACCATATATTGTAATAGCAACCCCAATCCAAAATGGTGAAAGAATACTATTTTTATTATAAGACTTAATTGCTGAATTGATTGATAGTCCACTTAATATGAATCCAAGCAAACCATCTGATGTTCTCCCAGAATATGCTCGTCCTAGTCCTGGAGCAAACATTGATAGCCCTGCAGCAAAAATTGGAGATTTTCTATTTTTTATGGGATTAGAGAGATCTACAGGATCTATCATTCTACCATCAATATGATATTGGCCATTTATTTTTGTATGAGCTTCATAAGCAAAAGGGCTACATCTAACAATTCTATCAGAAGTCATAAACAAGCCAGATATAGCGCCATGTTTATGGATTGCTTCAGCTCCATATAAAGAACAGTTAGGATAAAATTGACAATTAACATTTGGGTTATTGTAAGAAAGTCGTTGCCATTTTGAAATAGGATAAATTAGCATTTTTTGAAAAAAACTATTATTTGGTGCATTATATAATGAATCTGCAGGATATTGCGCAAAAAGTGGAAAAATGAATAAAAGTGTTTTGATTAAAGACTTCATTACACTCAATTTTAGGGACGATGAAGCTGATAAATCCAACCAAACTTATAATATTTTCGGCAATTTTTTTCCTTGTGGAGTTATCTGCACAAGGAAAAACGATTTATATTTTGCATACAAATAATACAAATGGAGCATTAGAAAATTGTTATTGTCCTGATCGTCCATTTGGCTCAGTAGAAAAACGTTCGGTTTATATATCCAATTTTATTGAAAAAAATCCGAATACTATTTTAGTAGATGCTGGTGATATTTTTACAATGAATCACAAATCATATAAAGATAGTTTAATGGCTGAAGCTTATAAACTTCTTTCATATGATGCTCTATTATTTGGTGATCAAGAAATAACTATGAATCCTAAAACTCTTAATTCATTAAAAAACCAAATGGGTACTCCTGTAATTGGTACAAACTTTGTAGATCAAGGCTTTTTGTCTTCTACAATTATCAAGAAAGATGGAATAAGAATTGCAATCCTAGGAGTTATGGATGAGTATGCCATCAAGTATTATCCTGAAGAAATAAGAGCAAAAATCAAGTTATTGGATCCTGTTGAATCAATCAAAAATGAAATGAATCGGTTAAATAACAAAGCAGATGTTTTTGTCCTATTAAGTCATAATGGTGTAGATCTTGATAAGAGTATTGCTAAAAAATTAAACGGTTTAGATGTAATTGTTGGCTCACATAGCCAATCCACAATTGAATCTCCAAAAGAGGTTAATGGGACTCTGATTACACAGGCAGGTAAAGCAGGTTACTATATTGGAGTAGTTGAATTATCAATTAAGAATGGTAAGGTAGTTGAAAAAAGTGGCAAAATTGATACAATGAAATTTGAAATGCCAGACGATCCCAAAATAATGAAATTAATAGAAGAGTATGAACAAACAACTGGACGTATGAATCGCAATAAACAAAAAATGATGAAAGCTAAAAATTAATGGATCAATTCAGTGATCTTTTAGCATCAGATCCTATTTATATGGCCATTGCTGTTGTTTTAGCTGTAATAATTTTATTAGGTGTTGTTAAAAAATTGATCAAGTTAGTACTAGTTGTAAGCGCAATATTAGTTTTATGGATTGCATATACAACTTGGACTGGTGGCGATACTTCTATTAAATCTTTAACTGATGAGCTACAATCAGGAGTTGATGCTGTCAAAAACAAAGCATCAGAGGTAGGGGAGAAGGCAAAAGAGAATGCAGTAAAAAAGATTGATGAAAAGATGAGGAATTAGATTACTAAAATTATTTTGACATTAGTTTTTCATTCGTGTCACGCAGTTTCCCTGAAAGCAACTTAATTATACCTTCCATAATTTCACTTTGACTTCCCATAACTTCATAAAAACCTTCTTGTTCTATCTTAAACAGAGTTGAATCTTCAGTAACAGTTGCATCTGCAGAACGTGGTTCACCATCTAATAAAGCCATTTCCCCAAGACATGCACCTTTGCCTAGACGAACGATTTCCTGATCTCCTTTATGTATTTTTACATTTCCATCCACAACGATAAATAAAGAATCACCATAGTCACCTTCAGCCATTATTTGTGTATTGGCTTCAAAATCAACTTCTTCAGTGATTTGTGCGACACGGGATAAATTTTCTGCCGGTATTGATTTAAACATATCAACAGATTTCAAGATTATTGTTTTTTCTAAAGTTGAATACATAGCTAATTCCAGTCCCTCTAATTTAAAACGGTCTTTAGGAATGAAATCAAGTTTCTGACCATTTTTTTGTAATTGTCTTGCAAGTAACTCTTGATTAGCACTTGAAGGGGAAACCTTTTCCCAATCTAATGATTTAAAAATATCTGATTTTTCAGATTTTATAATATAATCTAAAGAAATAGCAGATTTCCATTTATCTGCATCATAAATGAATTTTGTTAATTCATCATCAAAATTATTTGGCAATTTATCAAAATGATTATGGCCTATATCACTTCGCTCATCAAGAGAAATTGGTTCAATTAAAGGATTAATTATACTTCGTTGATCCTTTGAAAAAATATTTTCAAAAAACTCTAATAAAAATGGCAATTTAGATGGATCTCTACTTTTTACAGTTTGTATATATGTTTCAATAGGTGTATCTGGTTTGTCCATGACACCTAATTTTAAAAGAGTTGGAAGAATATTTTGAATTTCGCTATTTAAAAAATCATTCAGTAAAAATGTATTTTCATCTTCTGGAAGAATTTTTATTGTTTCATATAGAGCATATAATCTATTAGCTACTGTATTGATCTCATTTGAAATAATATTAATATTGTCTTCGTTTAGAGGCTCAACTCTTGCAATTGCAAGTAAAGCATCAACTGATTCTTTATAAATATTTTGGTCTGTTGATTGTAATTGTGATATTAAAAGTTCAATGGATTTGTTTTCTGGATACTCTCTAAGTGCCCTAATAATTCCCAATCCTAATTTTCTAGGAGTATCATTAGAAGATAAAAGTGAATCAAATTGATCTAAAATTATTTCATCAGAATATTTTTGAAGTGTCTGTCTTGCTTGAAGGCTAGTCTTAGCAACATCCAGGTTTGAAATAATCGCCGGTATTAACTCATCATCATTATGTCTTTCAGCAATTGTTAATGCAACATTGCTAATCATATGACCGTCATTTTTTAAAAATTGAATCAATTTTTCCTGAGTTAAAATGCTATCATCGTGGATTAATTGTTTTAATGCAATTGCCTGAGTTAATTCATTACCACTATTTAGCATTTTATTTAAAATTTCTTCTGCTTTTTGTTTAGATCCTGATTCTAATTGAATAATAGCAATTGCACATGCGGCTCGTATTTCTTGATCTTCATCTTCAAGACGTTTTTCTAATTCAGATGATGCTTGTTCAATATTTCGACGCCCAGCAACGATGATTGCTTCTGATGTTACGTCATCATTCTTATTCATTGCTGAGATAATTACATCATTTGACAGTATAGATTCTTCATCCCATGCCATACTTAGTATTCGTTTTCTTACTTCGGAACTACCTTCATTGAATAAATTTTGAATTGTGTTTTTCCAAGAGGAGAGAGGAAGTCCTTCAATAATTTCTAATGCAAATAGTTGTTTTATTTCGTCATCTGACGATAGTGTTTCTTCGATTGTTTTTACCATAGCGGCATCTTGCACATCAATGCTTAGTTCTTCAAAATCAATTTGTCGTTTTGAGATAGCATTCTCTAATTGTTTTACATATCCATTTTTAACCCTAAATGCAGTAAATAGCCAACCAGCAATCGCTCCAAGCGAAACAATACTGAGATATTGTATTGAAATGACTTTAACTAATAAGAAAGTTGTAAAGCCTCCCAGTCCTTCACCTATTGATTTTATTGTTCCACTAACCTGAGGTTTTAAGGTTTTGCGAATGACGGGAGGGACGGGCAGCCAAAGTAATTCTAATGATGATGTATTAATTGTGAACTTGAAGGTTTGGTCAGAAAATTTCGCAAAACTTACACTCATTAAGATGGGCGCAAATAAAATTGCTGTTGATCCAGCAATTAAGAAAAATGGTAAGATTAGTAAACCAAATAAAATTCCAAAACGTGATAAGATATTACCTGTTACAAAAAATTGCATTATTATTGATGCAGCACCAGCGACTGAATAAAATAAACCAAAAAACCCAACCAATCCACTCTCATCGGGGAATGATGCACTAGCAACCATTTTAAATTGATAATCCACCAAAATTGTAACTATAGCGGATAGGAACACTATCGTTCCGATACCAATAATAAAAGGATCTTTCTTCTTCTTTTCTTTTTTCTTTTTAGTCGTAGACGTTATTTTTTTTGCAGGCGACTTCTTTAAGTATTTAATTGAATTAAGACCAAAAAACATAGTCAAGCCTAATAAACCTGCGGCTACAAATAATAATTCATCCGTCCCAAATACATTTACAAATGGTTTCAGAATCATACCAATTAGCATCACAGCGAAAGAGCCTCCACCACCAATAATACCAAATAGCCGTTTTGCTTGCTGAGGCTCAAATGATTCAGCTGCAAATCCCCAAAATTGAATGATCATTATACCCACTACAAGCTCTATCCAAATATATACAGTTGGGATTACCCAACCTGTAATTATTGGCTGAGCAATAATAAATGTAGAAATGAAGATTGAACTGGTAATCGTGAAAAGTAAGCGTGGTGATAATTTTTTTGATAGTTTTGTATAATAGGTCAGCACTGGAGCAATAACAACGGCAACCCCAAGAAACATAAGAGGTAAAATCGATTTTTCAAAACGGCTTAAAAAATAAGCATCTTTAGCTGTCTTTGCTACCAAGCCCATAGCAACCATAAAAAATGAGAAGCAGAAAAAAGTCAATACCATTTTCCCCTCCCCACGTTTGACATTGACTATATTTTTTAAAAATTTCATTTAAATTGTTGTTATGATTGAATAATCGAAGCCACTTTCATTGATTAGATCCATAAAAAATCCTGCAAAAAAACTAAATAACATAATGAGCAATCCTATAAAGGCAACTGTTACTATTAGTAAAATACCGTTAATAAAGAAATATTGTCTTAATTGGTCTAAAGCAATACCAAAGCTTTTAGCATCCTTGTTTTCTAAAGCAAATTGAAAATGATTAGATGCCACCGTCAGTTTTGTGCCCAAAACAATATTGATAATTCCTATAATAACTGTTGGAATTGCAAATACGAAAATTGTTAAACAGTAAATAGCGCCTAAGATGATATTCATAATACCAACAAGTTTGGTCCACTTAGATAATTTATCCATCGTTAAAAAACCATTTTCATCTAGGCTATAATTCAAATTATTTTTTGTAGATGTTTTTCGTTTTTCTGCCATTATATTTTATTATTTAAATAATTGTATGTGGTTTTCTAATCGAATATTATACCATTAATATGATGAAGTTATCGGTGATTAAATAGAATCAAAAGAAAATAACCGCCTATTCCTTCGTTTTTTAACAATTATTGATTCATTAATAAAGTGTTTATTTTTTTACTATAATAGGTTTATAATTAAGGTATACCCTTTCCGAGGTAAATACATGAAAAACGTCAAAAATAACAAGGTTTTGCTATCTAACTCGTTTGTTAGAGTGTTAATCAGAGGAATCTTTCCTCTGGTCCTATTGGCTTTCTCTTCATGTGGTGATGATATGCTAAATACTGAAATAACAGCTTCGAATAAAAATGAAAATTTCGAATTGACTTTGAAAGTAGATCCTGATATTGTTTATTTGAATAGTAGCACGAAAGTAACAGTTATTATTAAACGTTTAACTGAAAGTTCAACTACCCCTTCCTCATTACAATTAGACGCTGTTGGTGGTAAACTTGATGGTAGTGGATTGACTTTCAATAGTTCTTATACTACAGGAACAGTTATTACAGTTACAGGTAAACTAGATTCAAAAATTAATTCTAAATTTGAAGTTTTAGCGTTCTTTGTTCCTTCATATTCATATTCTAATGGTAATTATACTAATTATATGGAGAATGGTCATGTAACAGCGAGGTACGATAATATTAATGTAACGCTTCCAATTCAAATGGCTAAACCAAGGCAAAAGTGATTAAGAGACACAAAATTATTTTATTTCTGCTTTTGAGCACAATTATATTTTCTCAACAAAGAGCATCAAGATCTTCTTCTAGTAGTGCTAATATACCAAAAGATTTAAGGAGTCTGCAGTTTGAACAACTCAAACTTAGTTATATTCAAACTGATCGTGCATTAGCCATTTTGAAAACGATGGGTTATGCTGTAGTGGAATTTAGGTCAGCTAAAGGCGAAATATCTGGAGAGAATAATTTTACTCCAATTTTTTCAAATTACAATTCAGATTTAAATGCTCCTGGGGCTTTACCAGTCATTATTAAGCTTCCAGATACCGAAACTATTTCCTTGGTTGAAAAAAGTGTCGCAAAAAAAGCGTTAAGATCAAGTGAAAGAGCGGCATTAGGTGTTGATTTAAGTGGCGTTGTAATGAATAGTACAACAAGCGGTGAGCCGATGCAGAGATTATTAGTAGGTTATAAATCAGGTAATTATAAACCAATCGCACGCTTAAGAGATTTAATTCAAAATGAAATAGATACTCCTGCAAGTCAAATTGCAATCGAAGCTTTGGTTATTGAGGTTAACACAGATAATTTAAATGAGTTGGGAGTTGATTTCACAAGCACAGGGCCTATAACTGCGAGTTTTCCACCTCCAGAGGGTGGTTCTATTTCTCCATTTACAGTTGTACTTGACCGGACTCTTTTGGGCAGTTCCTCAAATTTTCGAGCTAACATGGAAGCATTAGTTAGTGCTAAAAAAGCTGAAATTTTATCAAAGCCTTCAATCTTAGCCTTAGATGGTAGACAAGCTAGAATTTTGGTAGGACAGCAGCTGCCAATTCTTAGGACAACGGATACGCAGCAATCATCAACAAAAACATTTGATTACGTTGATGTGGGAATTGTATTGAACTTAAGGCCTCGGATTAGTGAAGATGGATCAAGAATCACAATTCAGGTTGAGACGATTATTAGTGAAGCAGAAGAGCGTGTTGGTGCAATTGCTGCAGGTGAAGTTTCATCTGCTCCTATTATCAACAACAGAAAAGTTCAATCTTTTGTTCGTGTGGCAAATAACACTCCATTTATTATTGGTGGATTGATCAATAAAAAAGTTTCTGAGAATGAGGGGGGTGTACCCATTTTAGGGAAAATTCCTTTTATAAAAACGTTTTTTTCTGTTCAAGGTGAAAAGTTTACAAGGAAGGAAGTAATCGTCGTTATTACACCTCATATTATTACGGAAAGTGAAAGCAACTTTAGTCGCGTTATCCCTCAGGATGCTGAACGATTCAATATGATGGATAATCAATCTTTTCCTAATTCCTATAGAGTTCAAAACTCAGATATTTATGATCTAAACTTTATATATGATAGCCCAATTTTTCAGAATATCAAAAGAGAGGTCCAAAAACGAGCAGAAAATGATGTCACTCTACGTGTTAAAGAACCTTATAAGTCATTACTTGAAAATAAAATCCCTGGTGAATCAATTATTGTGAAGCGTATGCTGCTTGACATCATTAATAAGCTGAATTATGCTCAACATATTGACCCTGATAAAGTATTGTATTTCCGTACATCATCTGTAGATCCAGCAGGGTTTGAGGTCACACCCCTTGCACCAGAGATAAGGAATATACCCGCTGGACAAACTCTTCAATTAACATATTCACTAGAAGGAAAGGCAACATTTGAAAAACCATTTGTTCGCCCGACTGCACTAACAGGATATATTTCTTTAAAAAGCTCTTTCGATTCATATAAAAACGCATTGGCACAATTAAATACTTTAGGAGCGACACCAGATGAGGATATTTTTACAATTTTAGTGACAAGGTCAGAACCAAAATATGAAAAGCGTTTATATGAAGTATTAATCATGAAAAAATTATTAGAGATGAACCCCGATCTTGAATTAACATTTGACTATTTTAAAGCAGGTATTGAGATATTATTCCCCACAGCCCAAGTCTTAAATAATAATGTACATATTGTAGATCGTGATGCGGCCCAATATTTCTATGAGGTAAATACATATTATGGAGCATTTGAACAAGAATTTAATCGATTTACTAAAGAATTAAGCGACCTGATTCAAGGTCAAAACTAGTTGTGACCTTAATCACATGAAGTTGAAAAAAAATGAAATAGATTTAAAACCATTTATGCGGAAGGTGGATAAGCTTAATGAAGAGAAACATTAATATATTAACAAAACTCGTCAAGGAGGATGATATGAAGTTAATGAAAACAATACTTGTTGGAATCATCAGTTTAACTATGATGTTTGCACAGCAAGGTCAAGGCAGTCAAGAACCGCCTCCTGAAGCAAAAGTCTTTCGAGAAGCAATGCAGAATAGTGGCGGAGATCTTGAAGCGGCTTATAATGCAGTTTATGATTTTGCAAAAAATAATGCAATGAATGAACCTGATTGGGATCCAGAACTTTTTGAGGAATGTGCAGGAGCCGCTAAAGAAGCTCTTATGAGTACAACTCAAGATGGTGGAACACCTCAAGATGCTTTCCGTGATGCTATGGAAGCTGCAGGCAAATGTAGTGGAGAAATTCCACCTCATGATCCTAGACTAATGGATAAAGTTAGGAAGTATAAAGAAAGAAACTGGGCTCCAGAAGAAAATAACGAAGATTGGATGGAAGCTTGGGATGATTTTGAAAATTGGAAAGATTGGAAACCACGTTTTGCTCCTGATCACGAAGGTCAAATGGATCATGAAGGTCAAATGGATCATGAAGGTCAAATGGATCATGAAGGTCAAATGGATCATGATGGAATGGGTAATCAGGATGGTCGAATGGACCCAGTTGCAAAGGCATTCTTTTCCGTAATGGATAGTGGTGGCAACTTTGACGAAGCGTTTAAAGCTGGTGAACGTGTTGCTAGAGAATTTGACCAACGTGAAGGTGATTATGATGAAGAGCAATGGAATAAATGTAGGGATCAAGCATATCAAGCAGGGCGCAAAGCTGCAGACGAAGGTGCTGACCCAGGTCAAATATTTGATGCTGTTGGTCGCGCTGGTAATGAATGCAGAGATGGTGGACCGCGTGGTGAAGGTGATCATGGTGGCGATCATGGCGACCAAGGTGATGATGCTCCTAACTGGAAATTTGAAGATGTGGATGCAAATGGTGATGGTGTGATTTCACGTGATGAAGCTAGAGCGAAGTATGGTATAGATCCTCAAGGTAACCCAGTATCAGATTTTGACCAACAATTTGATAATGTTGATTCAAATGGTAGTGGAGATGTTGACCCTGATGAGCATGCAGCTGCAGTAAACAACCAAGGTGGTGACTGTGGTTTTCCTATGGGAGATGATGGATCTGTAATGGTTTCACGACCAGATGGTAGCGAACGTTGGCTTATGGCTGGTGAGTATAACATGAATGATGATGGCTCTGTAACAATAAATAAAGATGGTGAACCAGATAATGGTGCTACTGTAACGCCTCCACCTTGTAATGATGATCGTGGATCAAATAACTAATTATTCAAAAGAGTGAATATATAAAAAAAGCCTCTCGGATTTCCGGGGGGCTTTTTTGTTTATAGGGCTTAGATTGATTGCTCAATCAATAGGAAAAAAAAGATGTTTGATGTTCAATTATTAAAAGGGAAAAAGATTGTAGTAACAGGTGGAGGGACAGGTCTGGGTAAATCCATGGCTACCCGTTTCGCAGAATTAGGAGCAGATCTCGTGATCACAAGCCGCCGGCAGAATGTGATTGATGAAACGGCAAAAGATTTACGTGAACATGGAGTAAAAGTTTTAGCAATTTCTTGTGATGTGAGAGATACTGAACAAGTAGAATCCATGGTTGAACAGACTGTTTCAGAATTTGGTACGATTGATATTTTACTCAATAATGCTGCTGGCAACTTTATTAGTCCTACTGAAAACTTAAGTTCAAATGCTTTTAGAACTATTGTAGATATTGTATTAAATGGGACATTCCATTGTACTCAGGCAGTTGGTAAGGTGATGCGTAAAAACAAATCGGGTGTCATATTAAATATTGTCACAACCTATGCTTGGACTGGCTCAGGCTATGTTGTTCCATCTGCTTGTGCGAAAGCAGGTGTTTTGGCTATGACACGATCCTTAGCAGTAGAGTGGGCAAAATACGGAATTCGAACCGCTGCTATTGCACCGGGTCCTTTCCCTACAAAAGGAGCCTGGTCACGCTTAGCTCCACCTGGATTAGGTATTGAGAAAAAAATGAAAGAACGAATTCCATTGAAGCGTGTTGGTGAGCATATCGAACTAGCTAATTTGGCAACATATTTAATCAGCGATCAAGCAGCATATATTAACGGAGAAGTTGTTACAATTGATGGAGGTGAATGGTTAAAAGGTGCAGGCGAAATGAATGAGTTAGAAAAAATCCCAAAAGCTGCTTGGAAACTTCTTCAAATGAAGAGAAAAAAGAAAAAGTAGATTTATTGTTGTGACGCTACTACCCAACGCGTGACCAGTTCACCCGTTGATATATATAATAGTGTTGCATAAATAAATGCGACTCCAAATAATGCAAATGGAGTTATGCGAACTTCATGTGAATATTTTTTGGATTGATGAATTTTAATATGCCAGTATCTAAATGCGATAATGGTTAGATATGAGAGTCCCAATCCAAAGATAAAGTAACCAACAAGGATATATTGATCCATGTTCGTTAGATTATATAACCATTTACCAAATTTCAAATGTGATCCATTATCATTGCAGCACCAAATACACCACTTGAGTCACCAAGTTTATTTTTTATGATCGGGGTAACAACTACATCGCTGAAGGATTCTTTATATGCAGCTTCAAGTCCTTCCGTATATAACATATCGACTTTTGAAAGACCTCCTCCTAGCACAACTACATCTGGGTCAAGTATATCAATTACATTTGCTAAAGCGAGTCCAAAATTATTCATAAAATTTTCTTTCCATTCTGGATGAGACTCGTACAGTTTATTATCTATTATATCTGTAACGGAAGAATATGATCCAGATAATTCTTTCCATTCTTTTTCTAAAGCAGTTCCAGAAATATATGACTCAGTACAACCTTGACTACCACAATAACAATCTCGACCACCTTGATAAAGTGTATGATGTCCCCATTCTCCAGCAATTCGATTTGGACCGCGGTGAATTTTTTTATTTACTACTATTCCAGCTCCACATCCAGTGCCAAGAATGACGCCAAAAACAACCTCAAACTTTTTTGCTGCTCCAATTGTGGCTTCAGCCAATGCGAAACAATTTGCATCGTTTTCCATTAGAACCGGCAAACCCAATGCATCTTCTAGATCTTGTTGTATTGGTTTTCCAATTAAACAGACCGTATTACTATTTTTTAGTAATCCTGTTGATGCTTCTATGGTTCCAGGTGTACAAATACCAATTGATGAATCAATTTTCCCAATCTTGATCATTTCTTTTGAAAGGTCAACAATACGCTGAAGGATTGCATCATATCCCTCATCCCTAAGAGTGAGTGTACGTCTTCTCTCAATTACCTGGAATTGATCATCAATAATGATTGCTTCAATTTTTGTTCCACCTAGATCAATTCCTAACCGATTAGCCATAATAAGATTCCATCTGTCTAAAAATTGTTAAAGGCCAATAGAAAAACCCCGCCCAGCCAAGGATAGTAAAATATAAATACCTAGAGTTGAAGCTATTATTACTATAGAAGTCTGTTTCGCTTTATCCCATGGCTTCATATCAACAGGTGAGAAATCTTTTTGTTCACTCATAGAAATTTCTTTAGGTGTTTTTGGTCTTATTCTACCAATAATTAACATTACAATAATAGCAGCAACAAAACTAATAAAATAACCATGAAGATAATGAAGATGGCCTTTTGCATCAGCCAAGAATATTGGGACATTTTTAATATTTATGAACGTAAAGAAAGAATAAAAGATAATTCCTACTAACATCCCAATTTTAGCAGCGATTGCTGGAATATGTTTGGTTGTAATCCCAAGTAAGAAGATTCCAATAATAGGAACACTATATAAACCATTTACTTTTTGAAGGTATTCAAAAATAGATTTCATTTGTCCTAGCATGGGTGCAATAATTATTGATGTTGAGGCAAGACCAATACCAAATTTTTTTCCAATAGAAACAATTTGCTTTTTGGATGCTAATTGATTCAAATATCCTTTATAAAATTGAAGCGAGAAAAGTGTAGAGGCACTATTTATTGCAGAATTATATGAGCTTAAAATAGATCCCATTAGAACTGCAGCAAATAAGCCTAAAGACCAATCTGGTAATACATATCTAACAAGTGCACCATATACTTGATCTTGATTGTTAATATTTAGATTTGGCATATGAAGGGCAATAATTCCTGGAATACAAAGCATTAAAGGTCCTACCAACTTCATTCCAGATGCAAATAAGAGCCCTTTTTGACCATCTTCAAGGCTTCTTGCGGCCATAGCTCTCTGAACAATTACTTGATTTGTTGACCAGTAAAATACTTGAATAAACATCATTCCAGTTAAAAGTGTTGGCCAAGGAACTGAAACTATATTTCCATCAGTATTAGTTTGTGTTAAGACAGCCAAATACTCAGAGTTTTCGCGACCTAAAATACTGATACCTTCAAAAATAGATCCATCGCCTAGTGCATATAGTCCTAATATTGGAATGGTCAATCCACCAATTAATAATCCGATACCATTCAAAGTATCACTTATTGCAACAGATTTCAATCCACCAAAAATAGCATATGCACTACCAATAACCCCAATTGTTCCTATAACAAGCCACAATGGTAAATTAAGATCAAACATTCCAATCAATGCTAATGATCCCGTATAAAGAATAACAGGCAAAAGGACAGTTACATATCCAAATAAAAATAACCCAGATACTATGGATTTCGTTGTCTTATCAAAACGCTTTTCTAAAAATTCCGGAGTAGTAGTAAATCCGCTCGCAAGATAACGCGGTAAAAAAACCAATGCGGTTGCAATCATAGCAAATGCTGCTAAAGCTTCCCATGCAATACTAACTAGAGCTTTATCACCAAAAACAGCACCATTTAATCCAACTAATTGCTCTGTTGACAAATTTGTTAGTAACAATGAACCCGCTACAACAGGCCATGTAAGGGCACGTCCCCCAGTAAAATATTCTTCAATAGGATTATTTGATTTTTTCATTTTTTTTACAATACGATAGGTAAAAAATGCTACCGAACCTGTTGCAAAAATAAAAGTGGCAATTGAAATGGTATTCATTTTGTTTTCATTTAAATCATTAAATCTTAATATGAAAATTTTTTAATCTCATAAATCTATCTCTTGCAATATCCATTTAAACTCAGATAGGATTGCAGCTGTTGCTCCCCAGACTTTACATAAATTAAAGTTATAATATGGTACAGATGCATTATATCCTCTTATTTTCCATTTTTCCGTAACTAAAATTTTTTCATCTAATAATTCAGATATAGAAATTGAAAATAATTTGTCTACCTCACCTTTGTATATCTTGGTTATAGGTTTTTCTTTGCACCAACCAATATGGGGATGAATAATATATCCTGTAACTGGAACAAAAAAAGGAGTTAAGCCTCCAAGTAATTCGACCGTATCTCGAATTACACCAATTTCCTCCTCAGTTTCGCGAAGAGCTGTTTCACTTAATGACTCATTTCCTTCACACATTCCTCCTGGTAATGAGATTTGTCCTTTATGATGTTCTACAGATTCAGTTCGCTGTGTTAAAAAAAATTGGATTTCTTTTTCAAATGGAAATAATAGAATTAGAACTGATGCAGGAATTGCATTTTCATATGTATTTGAAAATGTCAGATCATTTTTAGATATGACTTTTGTTAACCTATGCGCTTTTCTTCCAGGAAGAGGTTTTGATATTCGGTCTTTAATGTTTTGAGAAAGTTCATTTATTCTACTTTTCATAACTAATAAAGTTATTTCATTTTAATTAATTCTCCCGCTGGTATTATACTAATACGTGAAGTATAAACATATTATTTGGGATTGGAACGGAACACTATTAGATGATTATCAATTCTGTATAAAAATTATGAATCAGATGTTAAAGAAACGTGGGATGCAAGAGATGACAGAAAGTTGGTTTTTAGACAATTTTTGTTTTCCAGTTAAAGATTATTATTTAAAACTTGGTTTTGATTTTGAGATAGAATCTTTTGATATATCAGGGACTGAATTTATCAATAACTATATGGATCAGTGCTCAACGTTAAAACTTCATTATGAAGCAACTGATATATTGAAATTTTTTAGAAAGAAAGGAATCGACCAATCATTAGTATCCGCAAGTAGTCAAAAGATGCTTGATGAAATTTTACAATATCACAATATCAATGATTACTTTTTGAAAATTTTAGGAACGGATAATCATTATGCTAATGGTAAAGAAGCATTGACTAAGGACTGGATAAATGAATTAGAGCTTAATCCTTCAGAAATATTATTTATTGGAGATACAATACATGACAAGGATATTGCTGACATTATTGGCTCAGATTGTATATTAATTGCTAAAGGTCATGTCAGTAAAAAGAGATTAATAAAAACAGGCGCTCGCGTTTTTAATGAATTAAATGAAATTAAAAATTGGCTCTAGATTTGAAGTAATTATTTTTTCATTTCGGGCTCTAAGTCAACACCTAAGCCATCTGCTATTCGATTGATATAATTGAAATACCCAATGACTTGAGCAGCATCGCTAATGGCCTCATGAGAAAACCCATATTTTTCTAAATTTTCCACATCCTCTTTTGTCATATCACTAGGAGACATTGTTAATTTTGTAGCCCATTGACAAAGGGATTGGTCTGCCTCATCTAAATTTGCTAGTTGCCAATCATGTTTTAAATGCTCGGCCATTTTTTTATCTTTAACTTCATCCCGGAAGTCAGCTCCATGAGCTTCAGTTCAGTAATGACATTGATTAATTTTAGATACAACTGTTGCAATCATTTCACGTTGTGCACGTGATAGGTGTGATTTTCCATGCATAATTGTTAAATACATTTTCATTGAATCTCGAAGCGCTTCAGGACTTCGACTCATTATTTTAAGTATATTATATATTTTCCCCGCACGTTGAATACCTTTTTTATATTCGGCTTTTAATATACCATCAGCATTTTCAAGTTCAATTAAGTTGATATAAGCCATTTATTCCTCCAATAAATGATAGTCTTTTTCCATTTGAGCAGCATAATTAAAGCCATCTTTTTTCCCTTGGTACCTTCCTAAAAAATAAAGAAGTGTACCTATAGTCAGCCCCCCAAGGGTAAAGAATAATGTATCCTGAATTATATCTAAAATAAAAATGATCATTGTTATTACTGAAATACTTCCAATTATATATAAAGACCATATTGGTAATTTTACTGTTGCAGAATCATATAATCGGCGATTTGTATGTGGTAGTGCAATTAATGCAATACCTTGAAGTGTATAAATTCCAAAAATACCAATTAGCCCGGCGTTCATTAAGAATTGAGATGATTGATACCAAATCAATATAACACAAATAAAGGCACTAAGAATTAAGCTGATATAAGGTGTTTTCCATTTCGGATGCACTTTTGCTAAAATTGACGGCATTAGTCTATCCTCACTAAATACAAAAAGGAGTCTAGATGGGACTAAAATTGTTGCATTAATACTTGTGAGAAAAGCACTCATTGCACCAATTGCTACAATGGCAGCTCCCCAATCAGGTAAATATTGTTGTGCCGCATCAGCCATTGCTGATTTTGAAATAGCTAATGTTTCTGCTGGTAAAACCCCAAAAGCGACAAAGGACATCATAAAAAATATTAACACTGAAACTAACACACCTTTGACAAAAATTTCGGGCAATGTTTTAGTTGGATTTTTTGTTTCTCCTGCAACTTGAGCTAAAGACTCAAAACCTGCGTAACTAAAAAATAACATTGGCATAGCCGAAAGAAGACCTTTTATGCCTTTTGGTAATAAAGGGTTATAGTAAGAAAGGTCAATCGCAAATAAACCTGGGATGACCAAAATAAATATGCTAATAATCAAAATAATTAACATCCCAATTTGAAGAAAACCATAATATCGAACACCTGCAATATTTATACAAAAAAAGAATATTAATACGGCTGTTGCTGAAATTCTGACATCCATATTTGGACTAAAAAAAGTTAAATATTCACCAAAGCTAGTTGCCATAAATGTTATTGCACCAACAAAGGCCATTAGTTTCATCCATACTGCAATAAACCCAATGTAGTAATTGTTGAATGTGCGGGATATGTGGATATAAGCACCTCCTGGGCGCATTCCTAATGGAGTTGAGATAAATACACTATAGGCTAATGCCGTAGCTAAAATTATTGGGGTGAACAATAAATATGCGAAGGGAACGGCAGCTCCGGCGAGAGCGCCTGCTTCACCTGTCACTCTAAATATTCCTGCACCAACAAGCATCCCAATAATGGTGGCATAAGCAGAAAATTTTCCTAAATCCCGTTTTAGTAAATCCATAATATGAAATTAACTTGAATAAAGTGTTGTTTCAAATCAATGCTTCAATGAGGTATTGAAAATAGATGCAACCTCTTTAATGGCATTGTAGATTACATATTAACTTTATAATCAAATGTGAGAGATCTTAAAATGAAAAAAATATTACTTATTATTACTACACTTTTCATTAGTTGTGAAAAAAGAGAAATTTTAAAAAACGATATTATATCATCAGAAAAAATTATGGGAATAGAGTTTTCTTCTTCTGAGAGAGACTCGTTACTAAATACTGTTAGTAGACGTTTAGATCAATATAGAACTCTTCGTGAAATTGATATCCCCAATAATATTTCTTTTCCATTGTTTTATGATCCTCTTCCTGTTGGAATGAATATTCCAACAGGTAAAGATATTTTTGAATTTCGTGAAATAAAAACACTCCGTCCAAAAAATTTGGAAAAATGTGCTTTTATGACAATACCTCAATTAGCTTATCTTATTCGTACAAAACAAGTCAGCTCTGAAGAGCTAACTAGAATGTATTTGGATCGGTTAAAGCGTTATCAAAATGATCTACAATGTACAGTAACGTTAACAGAATCATTGGCTATAGAGCAGGCAAGAAAAGCAGACATAGAAATTGAAAAAGGTATATATAGGGGGTCATTGCATGGTATTCCTTGGGGAGCAAAGGATTTATTATCTGTTCCTGATTATAAGACTACTTGGGGCGCTGTACCATATAAAGATCAAATTATAGATGAAAAAGGGACTGTTGTTAAAAAACTTGAACAAGCCGGAGCCGTCTTAGTCGCAAAACTTACTCTGGGAGCTTTAGCGTGGGGAGATGTTTGGTTTGGTGGCAAGACTAAGAATCCCTGGAATTTAGATCAAGGATCGAGTGGTTCATCTGCAGGCCCAGGTTCAGCGACATCAGCTGGACTCGTCGGTTTTTCAATCGGTTCAGAAACCTGGGGATCGATTGTATCGCCAGCAACACGAAATGGAGTCACAGGACATAGGCCTTCATTTGGTACTGTGAGCCGCTCAGGGGCTATGGCTTTGAGCTGGACTATGGATAAATTAGGTCCAATGACTCGATCAGTTGAAGGGGCAGCAATTGTTTTCGAAACTATTCGTGGAGCAGATAATATTGATCGTACCGTAAAAGATATACAATTTAAATATCCTAAAATGGAAGATTTAAAAAAATTAAGGATAGGATATGTTGCATCTGCTTTTGATGACTCTGTGGTCTCAGAAAATGATAAAGCTTCTTTTGAAATTATGAAATCATTGGGCTTAGATCTGATCCCAATTGAATTACCGGAATTTCCAACCGGATCACTTTCTTTTGTCCTTCAAGCTGAAGCTGCTGCTGCATTTGACAAGCTAACTAGAACTAATCAGGATGATTTAATGGTACGTCAAATTAAGAATGCTTGGCCTAATGTTTTTAGAGAAGCACGCTTTATCCCTGCTGTAGAATATATTAACGCTAACCGTGCACGTAGCCTTTTAAACCAAGAAATGGCAAATTTGATGGAAGAGGTAGATGTTTATATAATTCCATCTTACTATGGAGATAATCTCTTACGAACAAACCTTACAGGTCACCCATGTGTAGTAGTTCCTAATGGATTTAATGATAAAGGCTCTCCTACAAGCATCAGTTTTATTGGTAATCTTTATCATGATGGTAATGTCCTAGCTGTGGCAAAAGCATTTCAAGAAGCCACTGATTGGCATAAAAAATACCCTCCAAAATTTGATATTATTGATTAAGGATAATATTAACACTAGATATTGAATTATTTTTAAATTTAACTATTGAATAAATTTGATGTCTAACACTTTAAAGTGTTAGAAAAAATATTTGAAATGAGGTATAAAATAAATGCGTAAAACAATATTTGTATTAATAATGTTGGTTTTTACTTTTGCTTTTTCTCAGCGGGGTGGAAGTCGTGGTGGCTGGAGTCAACAAAGTCAAATGGATCCTAAAAAAGTTCCTAAAATTGGTGTGGTCTATGGTACAGTAGTGGATTCTTCGACTAATTCACCAATACCATATGCATCTGTCTCAATTATCAATAATCGTAGTAATACAATCATGACAGGTGGTATTACTAATGAAGATGGAGAATTCCATATTAAGGAGATTGCTTTAGGTCGTCATAAAGTTGTTATTGAATATATTGGTTACCAAAAGCAAGAATTAGGACCATATACATTTATGTCATTTGGAGGTAATCAGACAGAATATAATCTAGAAACTATATCATTATCTCAGACGACCTTACAGATGGCTGGTGTAGATGTTGAAGGAGAAAGGCCCTTATTTGTTCAGACAGCAGAAAAACGCGTTTTTAATGTAGAAAAAAACTCTTTATCAACAGGTGGTAATGCTATTGATGCACTTCGTCAGGTACCAGGTGTTGAAGTTGACCCTGATGACAATGTGAGTTTAAGAGGAAGCTCAAAAGTTAATCTAATGATTGATGGTAAGCCTTCAAGCATTGCTGGTGGAGATGTTAAATCTCTTCTTCAAAGTATTCCATCTGCAAATATAGCAGATATTGAAGTAATGACAAATCCTGGCGCGAAATATGACCCTGAAGGTATGGCTGGAATCATTAATATTGTTTTAAAAGAAAATAAGTTTGCAGGACTAAATGGTAATGTAAACACAGGTGGAGACTCTCAAGGGGGTAGTAATTTTTCTGGACAAGTTAATTACAGGACAACTAGTTTTAATTCATTTATTAACTTAGGTATGAATGATCGAAAAAGAATTTCAGATGGTACAAGCATTCGTAAAATGCAATTCCCAGGATTCAACAACACACTTGATCAAGTAAGTGAATCGAATTCCGGAGGACCGAATTTATTTGTAAAAACTGGTTTTGAATATTTTATTGACCCATCGCAATCTTTGGCCATTTCTACAACGATAAGCAATGGAGATCGAAATAGTGATGGGAAAACAAATACTATAGATACGGGTCCTGGTGATAAAAAGTTTATTCGGACAACAAATGGGAATAGTGATAGAGGCGGATATGATCTTAATCTGAACTATGATAAAAAATTCAAGAACCCTAAACAGAAACTAACATCTTATGCTCGATTTTCAGATGGACTTAATGAGGGCTTAAATGAATATTATAATACAGATAATGGTGGATCAACTTTTGTTAATTACGATGGGGCTCTTAATGGTCAAGATGGTACAAGCAAAGGATATGACTTTAAATTAGACTATAGTCATCCATTCAGCGACGATAGCAAATTAGATGTTGGGTTTTCAAGTAAATCCAACGATCGAGGAGATACGCAAGAAGCAAAAAGATTTGATTCAGTAGCAAAACAATATGTTGTTGATAAAGCGTTTAGTAATGAATTCATTTATAATGAAACAGTCCATGCAGCATATATACAATATGGTGGAAGTATAGGTTTTTTTGGGATTAATGCTGGAGGTAGGTATGAGACAGTTGATATGCTTTCAGAATTGAAAACAACAAATGAAAAATTTGAAAATCCGTATTCGAGTTTTTATCCTAGCCTATCTGTTACATTTGGAGCGCCACAATTACTTCAAATACAATCTAGTTACTCAAAAAGAGTAAACCGCCCTAGATCTAGAATGTTAAATCCATTTACTACTCGTCAAGATAATAAAAATATTAGGACAGGTAATCCATTCCTAAAGCCAGAGTATACAGATTCCTATGAGCTAAATTTTAGTCGATTTTCTAGAGGTCTCTCACTCAGTTTGGGCGGTTATTACAGGCATACGACTGATAAAATGCAGCGTCATAAAGAAATGAGAGACGATGGGGTTTCGATAGCAACCTATGCAAATCTCACAGATCAAAAAACCAAGGGGATTGATTATAGTATAGTTGGCTCACTTGGGAGAAACCTAAGATTAATGTTCTCTGGAAGTGTATATCAAGATGAAATTAATACAGATTTATATGGTGAAGATTATGACAATACATCTCAAGGACAACGCTTGAGATTCACAACAATGTGGAACATTAATTCTACAACCGAATTCATGTTCTTTATGTTCCATATGCCATCTCGTGATTTTGCCATTGGTAGTATGGATGCAATGACTTTTTCATCATTATCATTAAAAAAGAAACTCATGGAAGAGCGTCTTAACCTTACCTTGAATATAGGTGATCCGTTTGGACTGTCAGGTTTTGGGTTTTATTCATTTGGAGATAATTGGGAACAAGATGCAACTAGAAATTGGAATAGTCAAACTATTCGTTTAACCCTAGAATATCGTTTTGGAAAGATGGAAGATAAAAGTCGATATAGCCGTCAAAGAGGAAGAGGTGAAGGCATGGATATGGAAGAAGGTGCGGGAGAAATCTTTTAGGATAAAACACGACGATTTTATTTTAAAAAAGGTGTAATAATTTTTGTGATTATTACACCTTTTTGTTTTTTTTTATAATTAATTAGCAATTATAATTCGCTATGACCACAGATAAAAAATGGATGATTTATGGCGCTAATGGCTATACAGGAAAATTAGTTGTTGCTGAGGCAATAAGTAGAGGTCTTAAACCTGTATTGGCTGGGAGGTCAACTGAAGTGGTTGCAATTGCAAGCAAGCATGGACTTGAAGCGAAAGTGTTTTCATTATCATCAATCGATAAAGTAAAAACACAAATTGAGGATTTTGATGTAATTGCAAATTGTGCGGGACCATTTTCAGCTACTGCAAAAACAATGATTCAGGCCTGCATTCAATCAAAGGTACATTATATTGATATTACAGGTGAAATTCCAATTTATGATTATGCAAATCAGCAAGATAATGAAGCATTATCTGCAGGAATTGTTCTTTGTCCGGGGGTTGGGTCAGATGTTATCCCAACAGATTGTTTAGCATTGTCACTAAAAGAAAAATGTCCTGATGCAACCCATTTAACTTTGGCTTGGGCAATAAAAGGCTCCAAGCCTAGTAAAGGTACTGCTAAAACTGCAGTTGAAGGGCTTGTACATGGAGGAAAAATTAGAGAGAATGGAATTATCAAAAAAGTTCCTCTAGCACATAAAGAACGTGAAATTGATTTTGGCTATGGACCAATTAATACTGTGACAATACCATGGGGTGATATTTTTACGGCGTTTCATAGTACTGGGATACCCAATATTGAATTTTATTTAGCGCGTTCAAAAAAAGCTGTAAAAAAAATGCGAAAACAACGAATGCTAGTAGGCCTTTTTAAGATAAAATGGGTTGTGAATTTTGTCAAAAGAAGGATTGATAAAATTTGGAATCCAAATAATTCAGCTCAAAGAGCTAAGTCTAAATCATACTTCTGGGGAGAAGTGAAGAATAAAAAAGGTGATGTAGTGGTTGGACGTTTTACTACCTCAGATGGTTATGATCTTACAGCCTGGGGCACTGTTGAAGTAGCACAGTATCTATTAAAGGATCATTCTCATAAAGGTTACTATACACCTGGCATTTTGATTGGAAAAGAATTAATGAAGAATATGCCTGGATATTCTGGAATTGAATTTGACGTGAGTTAATGAAGATAGCACTGATCCAGCAGTTCGCTAGTAATGATATAGAGTCAAATATTCAATTAGGCCTTGATAATTTGGATCAAGCTGCATCAAGAGGTGCGAAACTAGCTATTTTTGCTGAACTTGCATTTACCCCTTTTTACCCTCAATATTTAGCTGACGGAGATATTACTCATTTAGCTGAACAAGTCCCTGGTCCAATTACAGAAAAATATATGGCCAAAGCAAAAGAACATGAAATGGTGGTAGTTATCAATTTGTTTGAGCTGGATGGAGGAAAAACATATGATTCTTCACCTGTTATAGATTCAAATGGTGATTTATTAGGCACAACTAGAATGGTTCATATAGCTGACTATGAATGTTTTTATGAAAAAAGCTACTATGCGGAAGGTAACCATGGAGCGAATGTCTATGATACAGCAGTTGGTAAAATTGGTATAGCAATTTGTTATGATCGTCATTATCCAGAATATATGAGGAGTTTAGGTGTAAGAGGTGCTGAGATAGTTGCCATTCCGCAAGCTGGAACAATAGGTGAATGGCCCGATGGTTTATATGAAGCAGAGCTCCAAGTTGCATCATTTCAAAATGGTTATTTTTGTGCATTAGCTAATAGAGTTGGTAGGGAAGACCAGCTTGATTTTGCAGGAGAATCATTAATTACAAATCCAGAAGGAAAAGTAATTGCACAATCGCCATCTGGAGAACAAGATATATTGATATGTGATGTAGATCTTGATGAGGTTAAAAAATCACCTGCACGGAAAATGTTTTTTAGGGACCGTAGGCCAGATATCTATCCATTGGACTAATTGATGAAAAAGGAAACTCTTTACAATAAAAAAAATAGATTAGATCTAGAAAATGAATTAAAAAATGAGACCTTTTCAAGAGTTACATGCTCATTTTACCGTTATGTTTTTATTGAAAACCCTGAATTGCTTAGAGATGAACTATATAGAGAATGGTCAACTTTACAAATTTTTGGAAGAATTTACATTGCAAGTGAAGGTATTAATGCTCAGCTAAGTTGTCCCGAAAACAATTGGAATTTATTTGTTGATACAATCAGGTCTCGTGATTTTTTAAACAATATTCCTATAAAAAAAGCAATTCAAGATGGGGCGTCATTTTATAAGCTTACAATTAAAGTTAAAGAAGAAATCGTTAAATATAATGTTGATAAAGGTGACTATGATATGAATCATGTGGGAAAACATCTATCAGCTAAAGAATTTAATAGTAAACTTGAAGAGGATAATACATTAGTAGTCGATATGAGAAATTATTATGAAAGTGAAGTTGGGCGATTTGAAAATGCAATTATCCCTGATGTAGATACATCAAGAGATTTATTGCCTGAAGTTAAAAGTTTATTAAATGGACATGAAGAAGATGAAATTCTCCTCTATTGTACTGGTGGCATTCGCTGTGAAAAGGCAAGTGCTTATTTAATCAAAAATGGGTTTTCTAATGTCAATCAGCTCCAAGGAGGAATTATTCAATACGCCCATGATATCAAATCTCAAGGGTTAGACTCAAAATTCCTTGGTAAAAATTTTGTTTTTGATGCAAGAATGGGAGAGCGCGTAACAAATGATATTATTGGGGAATGTCATCAATGTGGAAGGCCTGCTGACAAACACTTAGATTGTGGAAATGAAGCGTGTCATATATTATTTATTCAATGTGATAAGTGTTATAAAGAATATGATGGTTGTTGTACAAAAGAATGTAAGGATTTTGCAAGTTTACCGATTGAGGAACAGCGTATTCTTAGAAAGGATCCTGAAAAAGTGGTTTCACAAACCCGTTATTCAAGTCGGGTTAAACCAAAGTTAACAAGGATTAATCAGTCGTAACGAATATACCAAAAAGGTCGTTGATAGTATTGATTAATTGGACGACCAACTATAGCTGTGTAAATCCATCCCGCAAACCAGAATGATACTAAAATAGGTAATACTATATTTAATAGTATAGAAAAAACACCCAGAACAAATGCTAAAGCAAAAGGCATAATTAACCCTATACTTATATATGGATGTTTGAGCATGAATGTTTGCAATTTATTCATTGTTATTCCTTTATTATTTAAATATTAATAGATGCAAAAACTATACAATTAACGATTTACTGTCATAATTGTTTCATTCTCTGTCTATGTGGCGGAACGGTAATAAAAATTAATCTATAAATAATCTTCGTTTTAAAGTAGTTGCAATTTATTTTACCTACCCTGAAAATCAATTCA
>CACHMU010000007.1 GCA_902581045.1 uncultured Fidelibacterota bacterium
GGCGAAGTTCTAAAATGCAACCTGTCCCAACAGTACCTGACCCAATATATTCACCTGGAATCAAATTAGTATTCATACTAGCACGTTCAATCATATCACCAAATGAATGATAAAGATCATTTGTATTTCCATCAGAAATCAGCTTTCCATTTACATGACAGGTCATTCTTAAGTGCAACTTTCCATTATCATCCCAAGCATCTTCTAATTCATCTGGTGTAACCATATATGGGCCAAAGCTTGATGCAAAATCTTTTCCTTTTGCAGGTCCTAGGCTTAATGGCATTTCTTCGCGCTGTAAATTTCGAGCTGACCAATCATTAAGTATTGTATAGCCAGCAATCACTTGATCAGCATCTCCAGATTTAATATTTGAACCGCCATTGCCTATAATAATAGCGAATTCTAGTTCAAAGTCTAATTCAGTTGTTTTATTTGGATAAGGAATCTTTTGACCATGGCCGTAGCAACAGTTTGGATTAGAAAAATAAAAGATAGCTATTTTAAACCAATCTGGATGCATATCTAATCCCCTTAATTTTCTTGCTGCACGAACGTGTTGTTCAAAAGCATAAAAGTCGCGAAAAGCTGGGGGATTTATAACGGGAGGCAAAATCTGAATATCTGATTCTGAATCAGATATTTCAGATAAATTACTATTGGAAACAATTTCTTCTAATTCTTGTAAAATAGGAAAAAAATGGTTCCAATCTTCAAGAGTAGATTTTAGGTCTTTTGGAATTGAAAGGAATTTTTCATTTCCATGATCTTTATTGATCCATTCTGCACTTTTTCTAATATCTATAATTGAATCATTGAGTTTAAAGCCAAAGGAGGGTTGCTTATTTTGATCTGCTAGGTAAGTTAATAATTTCATTGTAATCTTTATAAGTTTCCGCGTAGAGCTTGTTCTTTTTCAATTGATTCAAATAGTGCTTTAAAATTTCCTTTTCCAAAACTATTTGATCCTTTTCGTTGAATAATTTCGTAAAAAAGAGTTGGTCTGTCTTGAAGTGGTTTGGTAAAAATTTGAAGCATATATCCATTTTCATCTGAGTCTAGTAATATACCTAATTCAGATAGGATATCAATATCTTCATCAAAATCTCCAACACGCTTTTTCAAATCATCATAATATGTTTTTGGTGTTTCCAACAATTCAACACCATTTAATTTTAATTGTTTTACAGTCTTTATAATATCTTTAGTTGACATAGCAACATGTTGTACTCCAGGGCCATCGTAGAATTCAACAAATTCTTGAATCTGAGATTTCTTTAGTCCTTCAGCTGGTTCATTAATCGGCATTTTTATTTTTTCATTTTCATTGGCCATTACAATTGATCGTAATGCAGAAAACTCAGTTGAAACATCTTTATCATCCACGCTCCAAAAACGATGCCATCCAAAAACCTTTTCGTAAAATTTACAGGTCGGTTCCATCTCGCCATTTGGTTGATTGCCAACAACATGGTCGATATGAACTAGACCTGTTGGATTTGCAACAGTTCCGACATCCATAACCTGATACCCAGGCAAAAATACACCATTATACTTTTCCCTCTCAACAAATGTGTGAGTGGTATCGCCATAGGTTTTAATTGTGGCAAGGATTGCTTCGCCCTTTTCATCCTCAATCATTTGGGGTTCTGATACACTTTCAGCTCCACGACTTGTAGTCTCTTGCCAGGCATTTTCGGCATTATCTACTGCAAAGGATATATCTTTAACTCCATCACCATGCTTATCAATATGTTGTCCAATTTCAGTTCCTGGTACAAGTGGAGAGCTTAATACAAACCGAATTTGATTTTGCTTCATCACGTAGCTTACTTTATTGCGATTACCAGTTTCGAGTCCTTGATAAGCAATTGGTTGAAATCCCAATGCTGTTTGATAATAGTGAGCTGCTTGCTTTGCATTACTCACATATAGTTCGCAGTGATCAAATGAGTTTATTTTAAAAGTGTTCATAATAGGCTTATAAATTAACGATAGTTTTTAATTCAGATATTAATCTATTATTTTGTTTTTTTGTTCCAATAGACATTCGAATACAATTAGGCCAGCCAAACGGCGACAGATTCCTAACAATAACTCCTTTATGTAAAAGTGCGTCTACAATATCTTTTGCGTTTTCTTTTGAGGGCCAAACTGTTGTAATAAAATTTGTTGCTGAAGGGATAGTTTCGATTTTTAATTTTGATAATTCTAACTCTAAAAGCTCATAGCCAATTTTATTTAATATTAATGTTTTATCTAAAAACTCATTATCATCCATTGCGGCAATTCCAGCTTCCATTGCAATTGATGATGGTTCAAAAGGCTCTTTGACCTTCATCAAATTATTTATCAGTTTGTCATGAGCAAATCCATACCCAATTCTAAGACCAGCAAGTCCATAGACTTTTGAAAAAGTCCTAAGAGTAATAACATTGTCATATTTGTAGTGCATGGAATTTGGGTAGTCCTTATTTGATTGTGCATACTCAAAATATGCTTCATCTAAAATAATCAGAACTCTTTGTGGTATATCAGAGTAAAATGCATCAAACTCTTTTTTTGTAATATATGTTCCCATAGGGTTATCTGGATTAGCTATATAAATTATTTTGGTTTGGTCATTTATTTTTTTTACAATTGATTTTAGATTATATCGATAGTTCTTCATCGGTATCCAGTGAACTTTTTTACCTGATGCATTAGCTAAAACACGAAACCCGATAAATGAATTTTTTGCAGATATCATTTCATCATTGTCCATTAAAAAAGTTCTAATGATGGTAGACATGATTCCTTCACTGCCAGCGCCAAGGATAACATTATTCATTTTTATTTTAAATGCTTCTGCAAGCTTATTCCTTAGATTATAGCCAGAAGCATCAGGGTATCTATGAAGTTTATTTATTGATTTTTTTATTTTTTCAATTGCTTTGGGAGATGGGCCAATTGGATTTTCATTAGAGGCTAGTTTATCAATATTTTTTATCCCAAGTTCACGTTGTACTTCTTCAATAGGTTTGCCAGGGACATAATTTTCCAAATTTTCAATATATGATGGCACTAATGGCATTATAAGGGTAGCTGTGTTTTATTTTTAAATGTTGATAGAACTACGGATGTTTTTAAATGTTGAACATTTGCTAGCGCAGAAAGACCATGTAATACTAGTTCATCGTAATGTGGAATGTCACGTGTTGCAATTTTTAGTAAAAAATCACCTTCACCTGTAATATGATGGCATTCTAAAACTTCTTCCATTCCAGATATTGATTTGAAAAAATCTTCCACAGGCGATTCGCCATGCCTAGCCAATTTGACTTCAACAAACGTTACGCAAGTATATCCGGCTTTATTGGTATTTAATAATGTTGTGTAGCGATCAATTAATCCACTTGATTCAAGTTTTTTTACCCGCTCTAATGTGCTTGAAGGAGACAATTTTACTCTTTTAGAAAGTTCATAATTTGTTATGCGGGCATTTTCTTGAAGTTCGCTTAATATCGATTTGTCTGTATGGTCAATTTTCATTACTATATTTGAAATAGTTATAAATAACAAAAGAAAATATGATAAAAATTATAATATACAAAATATTATTCTAAATTACACAATTACTAAAATGATTTATTCTACTATATTAATTTCCTATCAATTAAATGATTATTAAAGGTCCATTAATTACAGGTGTCTTTATTGAACGTCCTAATCGTTTTATTACTTTAGTTGAAGTTAATGGTAAAATAGTTCGTTCTCATTTACCCGACCCTGGGCGTCTTAAAGAGTTATTAATTCCTGGGACAGAAGTTCTCTTAAAACCTGCCACTAATCTAGATAGTAGGAAAACAAAATTTTCAACTGTTATGGTTCGATTTGAAGGAAGGCTTATATCTTTAGTTTCCGCATTGCCTAATAAATTTGTTAAGGAGTCAATAGAAAAAAATATTTTACCGATGCTAAAAAATTATAAAATAATAAGGCCTGAAGTACCATATGGGAACCATCGCTTTGATTTTTTATTAAATAATCATGAAGGTTTTAAATTTTACTTAGAGGTAAAGTCAGTGACCTATGTTAAAAATGGTATAGCACGATTCCCTGATGCGATAACTGCAAGAGGAACTCGACATGTAGTTACCTTGTCAGAATTAATGCAAAGTGGAATTAATTCTGGTATTCTTTTTGTTTGTCAAAGGGATGACCCAGCTAGTTTTGAACCTATGTGGGATAGGGACCCTATTTTTTCTAAAGCATTATTTGAAGCGTCTAAAATGAATGTTAATATTTGGTGCATATCTACAACTGTTACAGAAACCGAAATAACATTTAAGCGTCAAATTCCTGTAAATTTAACTCCACCTAAATCAGGATAATTTAGTTTGAGTCTAGAAAATATTATTATCAATCTAAAAAGAACTTTTTGGATAATTTTTATTCCATTTTTTATTTATTCGTGTGCTGCGGTATCTCCGCCAAGAGGGGGGCCTGAAGACACAACTCCTCCTGAGTTAATTGCGTCTAGCCCAGAAGCAGGTACGTTACAATTCAAAGGCGGTAAAGTAACATTAACGTTTTCAGAGTATATTGATGAAAAGTCAATTATTTCTGCTATTCAAATTTCTCCAGTTTTAGATCCACCAATTGAAATTGTTTATGATGATGATCAGATTGTTCTTGAATTCCCAAATGAGTTGTTACCTAATCAGACATATGTGATTACTATAAATCGCAATTTAAAAGATGAGCGAAAAGTTGCATTGAAGGAATCAATCCAGATTGCGTTTAGCACGGGTAATATTATTGATAAGGGTGAAATTAAAGGGCATATTTATGGCGAGGATAATTATGTAGTGCATTTGTGGAAACTACTAGATGGCTTTACTGATTCAATCTTTGTAAAGGAGCCATTATATATATCTGAAGCTAATGATGACGGTTTTTTTAGTTTTAAATATCTTTCTTCAGGAGATTATTCATTGCTAGGATTAGAACGTGCTGCAGCAGGAGCAGCCCTGGTCCGGGAAAGAATGTCTTATGGAGTAAGTCCAAAAAAGATATATTCAGTTGGAGTAGATAGTATAATATCTGGTATCCCACTTAGACCAAATCGTGAGATTCCCAAATTAAAATTGAATTTTGGCGAATGGGTTGGAAAAAAATGGGGGTGGATTAATTTTAATCAAGATTTAGATAGTCCAATTTTTGAAGGTATAAGGTTAGTGGATTCACAGCAAAAAAAGATTGTCCCTGAACTAAACCAAGCTCTAGCGGATAAGAAAAATTTTTTAATGATTTCCCCTGATACTCTGTCAAAAGGTAAGTCAGAATTCACAATTGATAATTTATTTATAAATGGTATTTCTATGCTTGAAAATGCTAAAATAAATTTCAGAACGATATCAAAAATCGACACATCCTATTTAAAAATTGTTAAGCCTGAATCAGCAACATCAATACGATTAGATAAGGATGGAGGGCCATTAGTTCCTATTATCTTTTCTAAGCCTATTTTAGAATTTTCTGATTCTGCCTTTTTTGTTGTTTCTGATTCTGATACAGTAGTTACCAAAGTCAATTGGGCGAACCCTATAGAGATTTCTTTTAAGCCAAACAATGGTTGGGAGGATAAAAAAGATTATCAACTTATGATTTTCTCAAATCGTCTAACTCCAATTGAAGGGAAATCTTTAAAAGATTCTATTGTATATATTAATATTAAATCTGAGAAAGCGCTTGGATATGGCGGATTAAGTGGAGAAATAGAATATGATTCTGAATCAGCTATTATTGAATTAATGCATTTGGAAAATAAATCAGAAGTTTTTTATTCTACTGTAAATTCTAATAATCAATTTGAATTTAATAAAATACCAGAAGGGTCGTATAGCATGATGATAATTGATGATAAAAATAATGATAGTATATATACGAATGGTTCTGTTTTCCCATTTAAAGCTAGCGAATGGTTTTATTCCCATCCTGACACTTTTGATGTTCGCGCTAATTGGGATGTTGATATAGGAATAATAAAGTTACTAGAGGGTAAATAATTTTATGTATGCGGTAATTATGGCTGGAGGGCGTGGTACTCGATTTTGGCCAGCAAGTAGAAAAGATAATCCAAAGCAACTTTTGAGAATCGTTGGCAAAGAAACGATGTTACAGATAACAGTAGATCGTTTAAAGAAACTTAAATGTGTAGAAGATGTTTTTATTGTTACTGGTGAAAATTTGAGCTCTAAGATTAAAAAAACTATTAAAGGAGTTCCTGCCAAAAATATCATTGTTGAACCCTTAGGTAAAAATACGGCACCTGCAATAGGTCTAGCTGCAATTCGAATTAAGTCTATAAGAAAAGATGCTATTATGGGAGTTTTCCCTTCTGATCATTTAGTTATAGGCGCACAAAAATTTGCAAAAACAGTAAGATCTGCAATTCAATTAGCAAATAAGGAAAAAACTTTAGTTACGATAGGAATTAAGCCATCTTATCCATCTATAAATTATGGTTATATCCAATTTGATAAGAAAAATAGTAAAAATCATTTGAATGGCTTTCACGTTAAGACATTTGCAGAAAAACCTCATAGAAAGCTTGCACAACGTTTTATCAAAAGTGGGGATTTTTTATGGAATGGGGGTATGTTTGTTTGGAAAGTAGACTCTCTACTCGATCAAATAAATATTCATATGCCAGATTTATGTAATCAATTAGAAAAAATTGAAAAAAGAATTAAGATAAAAAAAGATTTTATTAATATTTGGAGAAAAATAAAATCTGAGTCAATTGACTATGGTCTATTAGAAAAGTCAGATGATATCTTTGTCATTAAGGCTGAATTTGAGTGGAATGATCTTGGCTCTTGGAGTTCTGTTTATAATATTTCACCAAAAACAAAAAATAATAATGTAATTCGTGGTGAAGGAAAAATTATTGATGGTTCAAATAATCTAATTCAATCGGAAGGCAATTTTACAGCAGTTATCGGTGTGAATGATATTGTTGTTGTAAATACCCCGGATGTAACATTAGTTATTCCTAGAGACAAGGTGGAAAACGTAAAAGAATTAGTAGATTTTTTAGAAAAAAATAATAGGGATGATCTTCTTTAATTAATAATGGATAAAAAAGAAGCAGAAAAAATATTGAATTTGTTCGATGAATTATCAGAAAAATTCAATATAAATATAGTGCATGGTAAAGGAGATTTTATAGGAGGTATGTGCTCTATTAATGATGAGAAATTTATTGTATTAAATAAAATCAAACCGTTGAATCAGAGATTAAATGTTCTCGCTAATGAATTTTCAAAATTAAATCTTGAAAATATTTTCGTTCAGCCAATCCTTCGTGAATTTATTTCAAAATCACAGCAGGATATTTTTTAGTTTTCGGCTATTTATTTACTTGAAATAAAGCATTTTAAATCATTACAATTAGCCCTACTATTTTTTAACCGAGGTATGAAAAGCGAACCTAATTATAAAGGTATATTATGAAAGATTATGCATCAACAGATATCCGCAATTTTGCAATTGTAGGTCATGGGGGATCAGGAAAAACAATGCTTTCTGAAGCAATGTTATCAAAAAGTGGAGAGATTAATCGCTTGGGCACTATTGAATCAGGCAGTACAGTTTCAGACTATCATCATGATGAACACGAACGTCAAATATCAATCCATTCCTCACCTCTTCATTTAGAATGGGATAATGTAAAATTTAATCTAATTGATACCCCAGGGTATCTTGATTTTATAGGAGAAACAATATCTTCTTTAGCTGTAGTTGATGCTGCAGTTATTGTTGTTCATGCAGTTAATGGAATTGAAGTAGGAACAGAACAAGTATGGAATTATGCAAGCAATTATGGTCTACCAAAAATTTTAGTTATCAATGGTCTTGATAGAGAACATACGGAGTTTGACAAAATTCTTGAACAAGCTAAAAACAACTTTGGTTCAAATGTATTTCCTTTGCAATTACCTGTTAATGCTGGCCCAGGATTTAACCAGATTATTGATGTTTTAAGAAGTGAATTAATTACATATACTACAGATGGAAGTGGAAAATTTTCTGAAAGTGAATTACCTGAAGAATGGAAAAATAAGGTCAAAACTTTACATGAAGAATTAATCGAATATGTCGCAGAATCAGATGATACTCTTCTTGAGAAATTTTTTGAAGAAGGTAGCCTAAGTGAGGAGGAAATGAGAAAAGGCCTTCATCATGCCATACAAAATCAAGTTTTCATTCCTTTATTCTGTACAGCTGCAACCCAAAATATTGGTGCTGCAAGAGTTATGGATTTTATATCAAAATATGGCTCTTCTCCTTCTGATCGTGCTTCTATTGAAGCAGAAAACGCCGACTCAAATGAAAAAGTTGATGTTGAATTAGATGCGTCTGAACCTGTAGTACACATATTTAAGACTATTAGTGAAGCACATGTTGGTGAACTTTCATTTTTCAGAGTCTATTCTGGTTCAGTTTCAACTGGATTAGATTTACATAATACGACACGTGGAAATACTGAAAGATTTGGTCAAATGTTTTTGATGAATGGTAAAGAAAGGACAAGTGTTACAAAATTAAATGCAGGAGACATTGGTGCTGTTGTTAAGCTCAAGGATACACATACAGGTAATACATTAACTGGCCCTAATAATAAGGTGAAATTATCTTCTGTAGAGCTGCCGACATCAAATATACATTTAGGAATTAAGTCTAAATCAAAAGGTGATGAGGAAAAAATTGCAATGGGTCTAGCTACTTTACATGAAGAGGACTCCACATTTATTTACAATGTTGATCCTGAACTTCACCAAACTGTTCTCTCTGGGCAAGGAGAACTACATTTGCAAGTATCAATTGATCGTTTAAAACGAAAGTTTAACGTAGATGTTGAAACTTTTAAACCTAAAATTCCTTATCGTGAGACTATAAAAGGTAATGGTTCTTCAAAATATCGTCATAAAAAACAAAGTGGTGGTGCTGGACAATTTGCTGAGGTATGGATGCGAATAGAAAGCAAGAAAAGAGGTGATGGTGTTGAGTTTATTCATTCTTTAGTAGGGCAGAACGTTGATCGAGTATTTGTTCCATCTGTAGAGAAAGGTGTTATGGCAGCTTGTACAGAAGGAGTATTAGCTGGATATAGAGTTGTTGATGTTAAAGCAGATTTTTATGATGGCAAACAACATCCTGTTGATTCCAAAGATATTGCATTCCAAATGGCTGGGAAGCAAGCTTTTAGAGATGCATTCTTGCAAGCGCAACCTTGCCTACTTGAGCCTATTTTAAATATAGAAATTAAAGTTCCTGAGGAATTTATGGGTGATGTCATGGGTGATATGTCAAGCCGAAGGGGTAAGATTATGGGTATGGACGCTGAAGGCGCCTTTCAACTAATTAAAGCTCAAGCTCCCCAATCTGAAATGTATCATTACTCAACAACGTTAAGGTCTTTGACAGGAGGTAGGGGTATACATTCAGAAAAATTTAGTCATTATGAAGAAGTTCCTAGAGATATGGAGGCCAAAGTAATTGCTGAATCAAAAACAGATCAAGAGGAAGAGTCCTAATTGAAACATTTATGGGCTCCATGGCGAATGGAATATATTCGCCAAAAAAAAGATTCAGATAAAGGGTGTGTTTTTTGTAATAAATCTAAAGAAGAAAATAATGATAAGGACAACCTTGTACTTTTACGCGGACAAGAGTCTTTTGTGTTAATGAATCTTTATCCCTATAATAATGGCCATTTAATGGTGGCACCTTATAAACACCTAGACACTTTTGAGTTGATGAGCAAGTCCTGTATGAATGAAATTATGGATTTATCTACCAAGTCAATGGAAATAATTAAAAAAAAATTAAATTCTGACGGTTTTAATTTTGGGGCAAATGTTGGCAAGGCAGGTGGTGCAGGCATTGAAGATCATATTCATTTTCATATTGTGCCTAGATGGATTGGCGATACAAACTTTATGCCTGTAGTTGGTCAAACAAAAGTTATTATCGGAGGTTTGGTTGAAACTTATGATGAACTCAAATATAATTTTGATAAGTTGAAATAGATGATGGACTTTTATCAGACATGGCTGCCTTTTATATATTTATATGGTATAGGGGGGATAGCCTTTGTTATTGGAATGCTAATTATTATTAAAAGCCGTGCTCTTCGTTTAAATTATTCTATTCACTCAAAATGGGTGTGGACACTTATTTATGGATTTTTGTTCTACGCTAGTATCCATGCATTATTTATTTTTATTGCAATAGGAAGCAAATAATGAACCTTGAGGTTGGAACCCAGTTAGATAAAATAGTTATTTTATTATACTTCACATTAGTGATGGGGTTCGGAGCATATTTTGGTAAGTATAGCAAAAATACAACTGACTATTTTTTTGGTGGGAGACGATTTGCTTGGTGGTTGATTACAATTTCAATTGTTGCTACAGGAGTAGGATCACATAGTTTTGTAAAGTATTCAACGAAGGCTTATCAATATGGTCTTTCCTCGACAATGACATATATGAATGATTGGTTTTTTATGCCCTTATTCATGTTTGGATGGTTACCAATAATTTATTATACAAAAGTAAAATCTATTCCCGAGTATTTCGAACGAAGATTTAATTCAAAGGCTAGATATTTAGCTACATTAATGATCCTATTATATATGGTAGGATATATCGCCATACAATTTTTGACTTTGGCTACAGCATTATATCGTATTTATGGTATACCATTAATGCTAACTGTTGTACTAATTGCTATCGCAACAACAATCTATATGCATTTTGGTGGTCAGACTTCCGTTATTTTCACTGATCTTATTCAAGGTTTTATTCTAATTTTTGCAGGACTATTATTATTTTTCCTTGGAGTGCAATTTCTTGGCAATCAAACTGGTATTAGTGGCTTAAGTGCCTTTTGGACAAATTTAACTCCATTGCAAAAATTGCCCTTGGCTCATTTTAACCATCCACCTGATTTTAATTTTGTAGGTATTTTTTGGCAAGATGGTATTGCAGGATCAGTTGGGTTTTTATTTTTAAATCAAGGTTTAATTATGCGTTTTATGGCTGCAAAAAGTGTGAATGAAGGTAGAAAAGCAGCAGCATTTAATGTATTGCTTGTTCTACCTATCTCAGCTATTGTTGTTTCCAATGCTGGGTGGATAGGTAGAGCCATATCAAATGCTGCGCCAGGAGTTCTTCCATTAGAATTAGCTGCGAATGATGTTTTTGTTGCAGTTACAAATATTGTTGCATCACCAGGAGTTTTTGGATTTATTATTGCTGCACTTTGCGCTGCATTAATGTCAACTGCGGATACTTTAGTTAATGCATCTTCAGCAGTTATTGTAAACGATATTTATGAACCGTTATCTAAAAAAATTAAAAGTGAAAAAGAAAAATTAGAATTTGCGCGATTAACATCTATTGGAGTAAAAGTAATTGCAGTTATTTTGGTACCATTTTTTAATTCTTTTGATTCAATTTATGAGGCACATGGCTGGTTTCATTCTACATTTACACCACCTCTTGTTGTTGGGGTCTTTTTAGGTATTTTTTGGAAGAGATTTACTACTCCAGCAGTTATTGCCACATTCCTAGGTGGGGCATTTTTAATGATTTTAGGACAAATATATCCGGAATTAATTAGTCCATTCTCACATGGAATTGAGCTAAGACCAGGCCGGGGCTATTCATATATTGGTGCACTATATAATATCTTTGTATGCGCTGGGGTAGGCGTAGTTGTTAGTCTATTTACTAAACCCGAATCAGATAAGAAGTTAAGTGGTTTGACAGTTTTTGATGTCCATAAACTGAAAGAGATTTTTAAGGGATCAGAAGTAAATGAAGAAGTAGGTGAGAAGTTGGAAGTCAATTGGAAACTAGATAAAAGCAATTCCGATATTTTACGCTTTTCAATAAAGGATATGGCTATGATGAAAGCAAACCCTGGAGATTTAGTCTATATTCAAGATTCCAGATGGTGGCTTGGAGGTCTTAAGTCAGCTCATTCTATTTTTGGAGAACCTCACAATGAAGATGGAGTTGTTTATTTAAATCAATCTCATTTAGACCATGGTCAGTTTGTTGAGGGTTTAAGTCTTAAAGCTGAAAAGGAAATGTAAATATATTAGTTATTGCGAATTAAAAAATTATTAATTTCCCGGGCATTTATTTTATAAAAAATAAAAGTTCATTTTCCGGAGTAGCTCAGTTGGTAGAGCGAGTGGCTGTTAACCACCAGGTCGGGGGTTCGAGTCCCTCCTCCGGAGCAATAAAAGGGTTTAGTTTTGAAACTGAACCCTTTTTTATTAAGAGCTATAAAAAACATAAATTATTTACTTTATACAACATTTATGAATTTTTTTGTTGACAAAAAAGTCACCTTTATATTAAGATTACTAATGAGAATTCTGATCTTTCGGAGGTAAGAGGAGGTTCTCAATTTACGCAGAAGCACTCAATTTAACTCCTTGATGTGCTTTAGTTGTTAAAAGCCCCTAAATTATTTAGGGGCTTTTTATTTATAGCCTAAATATTCATGTAATAAATTCCTGAATAAATTTTATGCAACTAATTTTTAAAACAATATCTACTTTTTTATTAATCGGGATAATTGAGGCCCAAGATCCACCAAATGTAAAATGGAATCAAATTAACACTGAGCATTTTGAAATTATTTTTCCGATGGAAATAAGTGCGGAAGGGTTAAGAGTTGCAAATACACTTGAATATGTTAATAGTCATATTGGTAAATCATTATTAAGTAAACATAAAAAAATACCAATAGTTTTAAGGAATCGAAGTTCTATTCCAAATGCTTTTGTATCTCAAGCTCCTTGGATGTCAGAATGGTTTAATGTTCCTTTCCCATCTAAAGGTGGAGGTACAAATGAATGGTATAGAGATCTGGCGATTCATGAGGGAAGACATATTATACAAACAAATTATATGAATACGGGTACAAGTAAATTCGTAGGCATTTTATTTGGAGAGTCAACACAATCATTTTTCAATGGCTTATTATTACCAGCATGGTATTGGGAAGGTGATGCAGTTGGAATAGAAACTGCATTGACATATTCAGGTAGAGGACGTATCCCCCATTTTGATTTATTATCAAGATCTCAATACTTAAGTGACAAAAAATTCAATTATCATCAGGCACTTTATGGATCATACAAAACAGTTTATCCAAATAGATATGAATTAGGGTATTTTTTAACAACTCATGTAAAAACAAATTATGGAATGGACTCCTGGAAAAAGATTATAGATAAAACACTAAAATGGCCATTTATAATAAATCCATTTTTCCCTTTATCAAGATCAACAAAAATGGTTACTGGCGCAACGCTTAAGCAGGTTCATAGCGATACATATTATGATCTTAATGAACTCTGGTTAAAGCAGATAGAAAATATTTCAGAAGAAAAACTTAACGCATTAAGTAAAGACTCAGATATCTTTACTAATTATAGCTTTCCATCCACAAGACTAGACAAACAGATATTTGCTTTAAAATCTGGGATTGCTGATGTCCCAACAATTGTAAAAATTGATAACAATGGAGAAAAAATATTAGCTGAAATACCTACATCAGCAACGATCTTTGGATATCATTCTAATGGAAATATGGCAGTATGGTCTTTCTATGAGCCTGATAAGCGATGGACAAAATTAAGTTGGGCAAATCTTGAAGTTTTTGATTTTAAGACTAGCAAAAGAAAAGTTATCACATCAAATAAGCGTTTATACAATCCTAATATTTCTGAAGATGGCAAAAGAATTGTTGCAGTTTCATTCACTGAAAATAGAAATAGTTTATTAGTTGTAATTGATATTGAAGGAAATATTCTTGATCGAGTTGAAGCACCAGATCAGGGGTCAATAATGTTCCCATCCTGGTCTAGAGATGGTAAAAGAATTGTTTTCACTTCACAAAAGTATGAAGGCAGATCAATATATATTTATAATCTCGACCGTAGGATATTTGATAAAATCAAATCAGAAACATGGGAGGATATTTCACGTCCAATTTTTTATAAAGATTTTATCATTTATGAGTCACCCTATGTTGGAATTGATAATCTCTTAGCAATCAATATTGATACAAAAGAAGAGTTTCTAATAACTAGCAGAAAATTCGGTGCCTATGAACCTTTTATAACAGCAAATGATAAATTAATATTTAGTGATTATAGATTAAAGGGTAAAAGAACAGTAATAAAAGATCTTAACCCCAATAAATGGAAACGTATTCCTTCAATATCTTATGACCCAGTTAGATCATTTCAGCCAATGTTTGATCAAGAGGACGGAACCATTTTTGATTCACCAGTACCATCAAATCCATATAAAATAAACCCTTATAATTCATTCGCTAATCTTTTCAATTTTCACAGTAGATATATTTTTGACAGTAATTTTGATCCAAAATTCGGGATTAGATCAGATAACGTATTGGGTACAGCAACCATATTGGCAGATATATCAATAAATCAGGAGAAAAAAACATCTAATAAGAGCCTGAATCTATTTTATAAGGGATTTTATCCAATATTGAGCGTGGGTATAAATAGCTCTGACCGTAGCGAGAATTATGGCCCTTTTAAGCAGAAATTAGAAAATCGCCCAGATACTATTCAGTTCAGTGTAAATGAAAAATGGAATGAGAACTCAATAGAGTTTGGTGTTGGTGTTCCCTGGTTTAATAAAATTACAGGTATTAATAATAAATACTTTTTTACTCAAACTGGAGCAAAGATTATTTCGAGATCCAAAACTTATTTTTATTACGATTTTGTTGAGAGGACAATCCCTAAAGATGTATTATTGCAATCACAAAAAAGTGTTTCTGAGAGGGACGGCAAAATTATTCCAACCTATTTTGAAGGCACCTTCGTTTCAGAAAATGAGTCATCCTTAAGAGACCTACGATCTAATGGATGGCTTCTTAATTTATATCTTGGTGGAATGCCTTCTGAAAGTCTATGGGCTGGTCAACAGATCTCAGTACGAGGAAATTTGAATATGAATGGTTTAAGAAAACATCATTCGCTTTCCATCTTAACTCAATTTGAAAAGAACGATAATTCAGGGAATTATACTTTTCCAAGCCGAATTAAATACCCATATGATTATCGGCCTTATTATTTCAATCAAGGTTGGAAAACAAAAATTACATATCGTATGCCGCTAACTTATCCAGATAAAACACTGCTTAGGGGTGTAAGTTATTTAAAAAGAGTTCAAGGCAAATTATATTTTGATATGATGAGCACAGAAGTTTCTAATGATCCAATGTTAACTATAGGTAGTGGAATTGTTTTTGACTTAGGTGGTTTTTTTGATATTGTTTTTCCTATCTCAGTATCAATGAGTTATTATTATCAGCCAATTCATGGTAAAAGTGGAATCCAATTCGAATTTGAATAATTATAAATAATATGTACTTTTGTGGGCGGAAAAATTCTATTAAAGCATTAATTCGAGGTAAGAATGAGTAATCGCGGAGAAGAAAGAAGACGTGCAGAGCGTCGTTTAATTGAAGATAGACGGAAAGAGCAAATTCCTGTTGAGAATGATCGTCGTTCTGACATCCGTAGAAGAAGTGATGATGAACGTAGATCTGGTGAAGATCGGCGAATTAATTGAAAATATAATTTAGTGAAAAAAATCAAAAATATTATTTCTCTAATGCTTGTCATGTGGTTGGGAATATTTTCCCAAATCACTATTTCGCATTTAGGTCATGGTCATGATTTATTGACTCCAGAACCTTCATTGTGTACCGAAGATTGTGATAGAGAATCACATCGAAGTTCTAAAGTCGATTGTGACTTATTTGTTGCTAAAAGAATTTTAGAAGTTAATGGGGTAGTTGCCATTGCTTCTTTAGCCTCCTACGAATCGAACAACCCTCAAGAATGGGTGTTCATTAATCCTCCGAATTCTCAATTAGATAAAAATATTTATCTAGTTAGGGGTCCCCCTATCCTTTTGTAATCAACTCGTTTTCTTTTGATGGTTATAGTTATGGACCATCAATTTTATCAAAATTTTTACAATAGGAAAAAAAATGTTTAAGGATCTTAAAAGAATCAAAAAATTATCTAATACCGTATTTGGTATTTCATTATTACTATTTGTTGTCGCTTGTGAAGATGAGCATGATCATGATCATGATAATCATACTGATGCAGAAGGATTTATCCTGGAAAATAGTAGTGGAGCTCAAGTATATAAAGAATTTAAAGGAACGACTCAAGGAACCATAACAGTAAATGCTGGAAGCACTCTTGAATTAACAGTTCATTTTCTTGATGATGATGGTAAAGAAATAGAGCACGATGAGCATGAAGAAGAGGAAGAAGAAGGTGGTTTAAAAGTTTCTGGGTTCAATTCTAGTATCGCAACCGTTGAAGTTGAAGGTGAAGATGACCACGATCATGGCGGAGAAGAAGAACATCATGAAATGGCATTAGAGATTAAAGGCGTTAGTGCAGGGTCAACAAGTTTCAAACTTGAATTGATGCACGGGGATCATGCAGATTATACTTCTACAAATAACGTTCCGATTACTGTAAAATAAGTAAAATCTGAATCAAAACATTTTTGTGCATGCATTATGGAAATGTATTTTATGCATGCACAAAATGTAAAGTTATCTAAATCCTAAATTCCTTTTTACCTTTCAGCATGTTAAATGTTGAACGTACAGGGGATCATACGTCTTTTCAAGGGGGAACTAATGTTCAATAAAAAGAAAATTCTGTGTGCTTGCTGCGCAGTTTGTGTCGCAGTGCAAGCACAAAATGCATCTGTCTCTGGGAGAGTTCAATCCTCTGAGACCAAAGAGCCGTTGCAATCTGTCAATATCGTGATTCCAAATTTAGAATTGGGATCAACTACAGATATAAATGGTCAATTCACAATAAATGATATTCCTTTAGACAACATAGAGTTAGAGATTTCAATTCTAGGCTATCGTGATACGACTATGTTTATACAAATAGATAATAGTTTAGTTAATCTTGGGAATATTTTTTTAGATCCTGAAGTTTTGCATTTTGAAGAAATCAATGTTGAGGTCCATAGTGACCTTGACCCAACTTCTTCACTATCAAGTATTTCCATGTCTGGGAAAGCAATGCAAGAGAATATGAAAGGTTCAATTGCGAAAACTCTTCAAAACGAACTGGGTGTAGCAATACAGTCGATGGGGCAGGCGACAACAAGGCCTATATTAAGAGGATATTCTGGTGATCGTTTTCTAATTACAGAAAATGGATTTGAAATCGGTGATTTATCACATACCTCAGTAGATCATGCACTAAGCATGGATTTAGGTGGTGTAGAGGAAATAGAAATCATTAGAGGACCTCGTGCTCTTCTTTTTGGGTCAAATACAATAAGTGGCGTTGTTAATGTTGATAAGAACTCTATGCCAGAAGTCAAATTTGATCATTTTCATTCTTATTTTACATCGGCTTACAATTCTGGTAATAAAGGACTATTTAATAATATTTCATTCATTGCTCCAATGAATAAGAATGATTTTCGTTTTTCCTTTCAAAATAGAAAAGCTGGTAATGAAATGACTCCAATTGGAGAATTAAAAAACACATCATTAAATAATACTGAATGGTTTTTTGGATTGAGAAGGTTCAATGATGGAAGAAGAGGAACAGTTAGTATTGAAAATGTTAAAATGAATTATGGAATACCTGGATCCCCTGAAGGACATATTAGTGGTGTGGATTTGAAGATGAATAAAACCACTCAAAAATTAAATTATCATCAAGATATTGATTTTAAAGGTTTTGAAACTTTTGATATAGACCAAAAGTTTACTCGTTATAGTCACTCAGAATTAGAATCAAATAAAACCTTCGCTGCTGTTAAACTGGCTCAAGATATATTTTTTATCCAGTCTAAGTTCACTGGATTGAAAAGAGAATTTGGAACTTCTGTACAATACCGTTTATTTAAGGCAGGTGGATTTTATTGGACTCCAAACACATCTGAGTTAAACTTTTCATTATTTGGTTTTAGAGAGAAAGACATGTCTGGTTTAATAGCTCAGGTATCATTTAGGGGAGAATACTCGGTCATAGATCCTAAGGTAAATAAAGGAGCAAGATTTTCAAATATTGATGGTAATTCTGTAACAAATAAAAATTTTGGCTTCCTCTCTATATCTGCTGGGCTAATTAAATCATGGGAAAACGTACAGCTTTCTTCAACTATAATGAGAACTGGAAGAACCCCTGGGATTGAAGATCTATTTTCAGATGGACCACATCTTGGAAGTTATAGTTATGAGATTGGGAATCCAGATCTTGACTTTGAGGAAACATTTGGACTTGAAAACTCCCTGCAATATAAAAAAGATAAATTCTTTTTATCATTAAATGGGTTTTTTAATAAAAGTCCAAATTTTCATCAATACATAAAAATGGGTAATGGATATGTACCTGGCTCAGATTGGATAGAATGGGGAAGCGGATCAACTGGATGGCTATATAAATATCAAATGAGGGGGGTTCAAACTGAAATAAGTGGTGGAGAATTCCAAATGGGATACGAAGGAAGAATAGTAGATATCACGAGTGATTTTTCATTTGTTAAAGGTAAGAATATCTCAGATAATGATAATATTGCATTTATGCCTCCAGATAAAATTGGTTTATTGGTCTCAACTAAATCAAATAATGATTTAACTGGATCGATTAGAGTTTCTAAAGTTCTAGAACAAAAAATGATTTCAGAATTTGAAACAGTGACTCCAGGATATTTGCTAATTGATTTTTTTGGTAGTTATACTTTTAGCACCAGTCAAGGAAACCATCGTTTGGTATTTCAAATAAATAACGTACTTAACGAAACTTATTATAATCATTTATCAAAAGTAAAAACTATTATGCCTGAAGCAGGGAGAAATATCAGCTTACAATATCGAATTTTGTTGTAAGGATTATTTGCTTGTTGGCATTCCTCTAAGAGAAATAGAGAATCGCCATATGTCACTTCCTTGGTCCATGTCACCTTCATTGCTTGCAAAAGACCCATCAATAAAAATAGGTTTTTGCAGATTAAGGGAAATAGCTCCAAACCTCGTACCAAAGAGAAAAGATATGCTGGGTGCAATTGACGTTGATTTTGTATTTGGAGCTTCCAAATTATTCCAATATCCTTGAGTAGTATGAAGTATGTTTAAAGCATAACCTAGCGAAGTATCATTATCATCAAAACGTTTAAAAATCGATGAAAGCACAACATTAATATTCGTTGGAGGTAAATAACCATATTTGCTTTCTGCGATTGGTTTTTCTATAATAATAAAGCCGCCATAAAATGTTGGATTAACACTTTGTTTATAATATACCTGCGCCTCAAGGTTGTAGTTATACGTACCGTTACTTAAGCTAAAATGACGATGTTCTTTTGCTTCTTCACCATTTAAAAAATATGGATCAGAAGTTAATTGGTTATTTGATGGAATAGTTAATCCACCTCCACCAAAAACACGGATTCCATTACCTAGCCCGGTATTTTTAAACATATACCTTAATAGAATTTTTGAATCACCGAATATTCCTCCATTCGCATTATTAAAATCAGTTAAGCTTCCCTCTGTCCTATGGTGAATAGATGAATTAGACTGGTCCCAATTCATTGATCGAACACCTAAAGTTGTACTTAGGGTTAGATTAAATTTTTGTGAAATTCCGTATACAATGCTGGGGCGGACTATGAACGTATTTAATGAACCTTTATGCTTAAAAGGTTCTCCTTTTATAGGATCATGCCACCAATCTATATATGTGAAATGGCTTTGAATCCCATAATATAATGCACCTTTTTCTGCACCAAAACCTTTATCTGACTCGCCAACTGGCAAGGAGGGGTTACCTCAGAGTGCTCATTGACCATATAAAGCAGCCATAAGTAAAAAGAATATTATTGGCTTATATTTCATGCCGAATTTTAAGGTAAAAATGTATTGCAGAGTTAGCTACATTAGGAATTTTAAAAGTAGTTAAGTAAGTTAAATAATTACTATGGATAAAATACAATCTAGAATAGAAACGATTTTCGATCAACAGTTACTCAATTGTCAATCTATTAGAAATACATCTTTAAAAGAAAGGCGTACAAAACTTAGTTCTATTGAATCGTGGCTTTTAGATCATAAGGATGAAATTAGAGATGCAATGTATGCAGATTATAAGAAGCCTGTTTCTGAAGTTGATCTGACAGAAATATGGGCCGTAGTTAATGAAATACGACATATTCGAAAATATCTAAAAAAATGGATGCGTCCAAAAAAAGTTAATCCAACTCTAGCAATGGCAAATGCGGAAGCATGGATTCAATATGAACCTAAAGGGGTAGTCTTAATAATTACGCCATGGAATTTCCCATTTAATTTATCAATTAGTCCTTTGATTTCTGCAATTGCTGCAGGTAATTGTGCAGTAATAAAGCCCTCTGAATTAACACCAAATTCTGCAAAAGTTATTTCTAAAATGGTCAGTGATCTTTTTGATGAAAATGAGGTCGCTATTTTCGAAGGTGACGCAAATGTAGCTAAAGCACTATTGCAAAAACCCTTTAATCATATCTTTTTTACAGGTAGTCCTAAGATTGGAAGTACGGTAATGGAAAAAGCAGCAAAGCATCTGTCAACCGTGACACTAGAATTAGGTGGAAAATCACCAACGATCGTTGATGAGACCGCAAATCTCAAGGATGCAGCACAAAAAATATCGTGGGGAAAATTTTTAAATTGTGGCCAGATATGTTTAGCACCAGATTATGCTATTGTCCATGAATCAGTTAAAGAAAAATTATTACAAGAAATTAAAAAGGTATCAGCTGAACAGTTTTCATCCAATAATGGTGGAATGAAACAATCTGAAAATTATGCACGAATTGTTAATTCAAAGCATTTTGAAAGATTAAAGAGTTTGCTTGATCGCACTACTTCTTTTGGTGATAAAGTATATATGGGAGGTCAAACAGATTCTTCTAGTGACTTTATTGAACCAACTGTTCTTACAGATGTTAAATCTGAATCACCTATAATGAGTGAAGAGATATTTGGGCCAATTCTTCCGATAATTACATATAATGAGATTGACGAAGTGATTCGATTAATTAATAGCAGTCCGAAACCATTAGGCTTATATATTTTTAGTTATAATAGAAAAAATATTGATTTCATTTTAAATAACACTTCTGCTGGTGGAACCTCAATAAATGATACGATTCTACATTATATGCATCTTAATTTACCTTTTGGAGGAATCAATAATAGTGGATTTGGTCGGACCCATGGAGAAGCGGGTTTTAAAGCATTCTCAAATCAGAGGTCTATACTTAGACAATCACGTCTGAGTCCTATGAAATTATTATACCCACCTTATACTAATAAGGTTAAAAAGATGATAAAATTATTAATGAAATATATTTAAGAGTAAAAGGATTAAATTCACACAGCAAAAATTAGTGGGATATTAATGAAAAGACTATTTATCATATCTGCAGTAAGTTTGTTTGGGTTATTTTTAATGGGTCAAGCACAGCAAAAAACTTCAAAAGGATTTGTAATGGATAAAGTTGAGAAAACAGATAAAGAATGGCAGGCTTGCTTGACTCCACAGGAATACCAGATACTACGAGAAAAAGGGACAGAAATGGCATTCACTGGAAAATATTATAAACACAAGGAGGAAGGTACCTATACTTGCGCTGGTTGTGATAATGAATTGTTTAGCTCAGAAACAAAATATGATTCTGGATCTGGTTGGCCTGCTTTTTTTGACGCATTGGATAAAACAAAAGTTAATACTAAGCGTGATTTGAGCTTTGGAATGATTCGGACTGAGATAACATGTGCCAAATGTGATTCTCATTTAGGACATGTTTTTGAGGATGGTCCAAAACCTACGGGGTTACGTTACTGTGTAAATTCTCTTGCATTAGATTTTATTGCAAAAAAATAGTTATTATAATGATATTAAATAAAACATTTTCTACAATTAACCTTGATAAAATTGCTGTTTATTTATCAGTCTTTTGCGCAGTTCAATGTCTTCTTTTACCGCTTTCCGCATTATTATTACCTACATTATCTGTAGTTCCATTAGCTGATGAATGGTTTCATAGTCTTTTATTATTTTTTGTTATTCCAACAAGCGTTTTTGCTATGGCATTGGGTTGCAAAAAGCACAAAAGTTATAATATTATTTTTTATGGAATTTTCGGGTTGAGTATTTTAATTATTAGCGCGATTTGGGGGCATGACCTATTTGGTGAATCTGGTGAAATAGTTTCAACCTTGGTTGGAACTTCAATTCTATCTTATGGTCATATTCAAAATCAAAAATTATGTAAACTTTGTTGTCATTAATAATTCAATTAGGAGTAAATATGAAAAACAGCAATAATTTTAATTCTAATCAAAAATTATATTTTGTTATTGATGATTGTGATTGCACTTGTTGCGACAGCGATGATTGTTGTTAATTCAATCCCATCCAAATAATATATCAAACTATTACTTCAATCTTATCATCAGGGCAAATACGATTCTAATGAAGGAGATATTTTGAAAATGGACAAAATCTACAGAACTACTTTACTGTAAATTCTCTTACCTTAAATTCTGTTTAAAAAATAATTATTTTTAACTTTTATAATACATTCTTGTCTAATTAAAAAATAATGAAATCAGTCTATAGATTCATCAATCTTATTTTATTGTTTTCCATAATCAATGGCCAAGATTTAGCCCGAGATATTGCAGGGTCAGTTTTGGATATGGATAATTTGGAGCCTCTACCTTATGCAAATATTATTATTCAAGGTACTGGAAGAGGAGTCACTTCAGACGCTGATGGTCATTTTGTTCTTGTTGATGTTCCGGCTGAGCCTTGCACCTTAATTATCTCATATATAGGTTATCGCACAGCCAAAATTGGTTATGATAATTCTATTTCTCAGGGGCCTTTGGAAATTAGGCTAAAGTTAGAAGCACTAAACTTTCAAGCTGTAGATGTTATTGCGGATGAATATCAAATAATAAAAAGTTCAGGAGATGAAGTAAGCAAAGTAACTCTCTCTCCACGGCAATTATCTCTTTTGCCTAATATGGGTGAAGTGGATATTTTTCGTTCACTTCAATTATTACCCGGTATAACCAGTACTGGCGATGGATCATCAGGCATAAATGTTAGAGGTGGTGGCTCCAATCAAAATATGATACTTCTTGATGGTATGAATATTTACCATGTTGATCATTTTTTTGGGATGTTTAGTGCCTTCAATGCTGATGCAATCAAAGATGTGCAAGTTTACAAAGGAGGATTCCCAGCAAAATATGGTGGAAGGTTATCTAGTGTAATTGACATGACAGGTAAGAATGGTGATTTAACCAAAAGACAATTTGGTCTAGGCGCAAATTTAATGTCGACTCAATTATTGTATGAAACACCAATTGTGTTTGGTGGTAGTTGGTTGTTATCATTTAGACGATCATACTCTGATTATATGTCTAGTCCATTTTTTGAAAAGATGTATGAGTTTGTAACTGGTGATGATGAGGTACCTACAAATAATCGTCGTCGTGTAAATCCTAATAATGAAGATGACGAAGCTTTCCAGCAGCAAATTTTTCCTAAATTTTATTTTTATGATTTACATAATAAAGTGACTTTCACTCCAGGTAAAAAGGATGTCATAAGTATAAGTATGTATGGAGGAAGAGATTTTTTAAATGAATCTCGGGAGACCCAAGGAGTAAGAAACCGACCAGGAGGGGGAGGATTTGGTGGTGGTGGAAACCAGCAGACAATTACCCGTATTGATGATAACAATACGGATTGGGGAAACCTAGGAATGAGTTTTCGTTGGAATCACAGGTGGACAGATCGTTTTTCAACTCAAGCTCTTTATAGTTCTTCAAATTTTAATAGTGATTACAATCGTCACTTATATACAATTGGTGGAGGAGGAAGAACATTTAAAATTGGTGAAAGTAATGGCGCTAGAGATAAATCTTTTCGTGTAGATAACGTTCTTCATGCAAATGCTAACCATATTTTAGAATTTGGTCTGGAAACAACTAGTCTTGGTACACATTATGATGTAGCTGTTTATGACTCGATTGAGATTTTAGACTTGGAATCAAATACAATGTTGCTAAGTCTTTATCTTGAAGATCGATGGAAAGTATTACCTTCACTAACCATAGGAATGGGAATTAGGGCAACATCGCAAACAGGTCTAGATAGCTTATATATTTTAGATGTCGCCACAGATTCGGTTTTTATTTCACCAAGGTTTTCATTTAATTGGAATATTGGAGAAAATTTTTCTATAAAGGGTGCCTGGGGTAATTATTTTCAATTCATTAATAATATTGTTCTTGAAGATGTTTTGCAGGGTAATTCAAATTTTTGGTTAGTATCAGATGATGATATTCCACCGGGCTCTGCTGAACATCAAATTTTAGGAATTAAATATGAAACAAGAAATTATTTGTTTGAGGTAGAGGGATATCGAAAATACATGGATGGAATGATTGAGTATACTAGACGTTTTCAAGAGCTAGCCGATTATGGTAATTATTTTTTCTTTGGTGATGCGTATGCAGAAGGCCTAGAATTTTTGGCTCAGAAAAAAACGGGAGCGTTTAATGGTTGGATAGGTTATACATTTGGCAATGTAAAGTATGATTTTGGAGCATTGGCACCTGAACCTTATCCCGCAAGCCATGATAAAACACATGAAGCAAAAATAGTAGGTACTTATAAATGGGGCCCCTGGAATTTTGCTTCAACATTAATACATGCTACTGGTACACCATATACAACACCTGAAAGTAGATATTATCTTCCTTTATTGAATGGAGATGAGTTTAATTATATTCATGTTAGTCAAAAAAATGCACATCGGCTTCCTGATTATCAACGGGTTGATATAAGTGTATTTCGCCAATTAGACACTCCGGCATTTAAATGGGATATCGGTTTTTCTGTGTTTAATCTATTGAATAACAAAAATGTAAATTATCGTGAATATGACCTCGATGTTGTTCCAGTTGTTGTATCGGATATGATGCTATTACCTATGACAATAACATTATTTTTTAAGGTTTCACTTAAATAAGGCTGATTTATGAATAAAAAATTATTCTTTTTGTATCTGACGATCACATTCTTTCTATCAGTAAGTTGTGAGGATACTCTCAAACCAGTTCCGGATGAAAATTTAATTGTAGTTCGTGCCTATATTTATGCTGGGCAACCAGTTAAAGATATAATATTAATGTCTACGCTCGCTTTAGATGATGAGAGTACTGAACCTACTCCTGTTGATTCTGCTGAAGTAATTCTTTCAAGAGGAAATGAAAATTTTACTCTTGAGCCTGTATATGCATATGACACAACCGAGACTGATACTACGTTTTCTCTTACATATCACTATCCAGATAGTGACCTGATTGTTGGAGTCGGTGATACTTTTCAATTAGAAATAAACTATATGGATCAAAAATTAACATCGCAGACTATTGTTCCAGCTAAGCCAGACAGTTTTTCTGCCTCAATTGATACACTTTGGGTTCCAGAATTCAAAAGAAATAGAGATTATATTAATTGGATTGTAGCAGATTCTAATAGAATTAAACTGGATTGGGATAATCCAAATGAATTATACCATTATCTATTAATGGATAATGTTGAAACGGACCCTAATCCTTTAGAAAAACAAGCCCCACCAAGATGGAAACGTTTTGTGTCTCAACCTTTCGCAGATACATCGTATACTATTTTACCTACAGTTGTAACTCATTTTGGACGTCATGATATTGTTCTTTTCCATGTTCAAACTGACTATGTACTTTTATATCAATCAAGCGGTCAGGACTCTAGAGACTTAAATGAACCTTATTCAAATATTAAAGGTGGATTGGGGATGTTTACCGCCTTCAATAGCGATACAGCTTCAGTATATTTAGTTAAAAAAGAAAATTCTAATTAGCCATTAAATAAGATAACCCACTAGCTTCATTTTGTTTTTTAGCAAGATTTTTTTCTGCATTATTGGCCAGTTTTTTATCCCATTCTTTTAGCTTTGGTGCCATTATTCGATGGTAAATCCAAGGTGTAAATAAAACTAAATAAACACAGGACAAATATCCTAAGGGCATTTTTGGGGCCCCTGGATATGCTTTTAATTCCCAATATTCTAATGAAGAATTCTCATGATGAGATGAGTGACGAGTTAAGTTATAAAGTAGAACACTGCTAATTCTTTTATTTGTATTCCATGAATGTTTAGGCTCTATTGGAGCTCCTTCTTCACGAACTAATCCATAATGTTCCATGTAATTAACACCTTCAAGCATAATTTTTCCGCCAGTTGCAATTAGTAAAAACATTATTACCCCTGCCCATCCACTCAAGTAAAATGCACCTGCTGTGAGTAATCCTGATCTAAAATATCCTATTATCATCCTATTTTGTAAAGTGATGGTGTTATGTCCTGATCTTTTTAGCCGTCTATTTTCAATGATCCAAGCATTTCGGTGTGATAAATAAGTTGATCGTAAAATAAATGCATACGGATTTTGACCTCGTTTTGCTGTAGCTGGATCTCGTTCAGTCGCGACATATTTATGATGTCCATAAACATGTTCAATTGCAAAAGCGCAATCCCACGTAAATGCTAAAAACCAGTTGCCTAGAAACATATCAAATTTATTTTTTTTACGATGAGTAAGTTCGTGACCTATATTTGTTCCTGCAGATGCAACTAATAAACCCATTACAAATAAATATCCTATCAAATGATATATGCTTGTATTATCTCGTGCAATCATAAAAGAGGAAGCCCAATCTGGGAGAGGAAAATCACCTACCATTAATATACTTGCAAAGACGGCAATAAAAAGAAATGGAAAATTAATATATAGTAGAAAATTCAAAATTTTAGTTGAGAAATATTTTGGGTTTTTACTGTTATCACCGAAAGCGGAATCACCAATAATGAGAATTAATGCAAAAATTGCAAAATAGACCCACATCCAATGCTCACCTTTTAAGGCAAAGAATGCTCCAAAGGCTGTTAGAGTAGGCGCGGCTGCGAAACGAATATATTTTATCATAATTTTCCTTTATGAGTTTAATATTCACTAGCCGAATATTCAAGTTAGAGGTAATTGCTTGAAAACTGTAAATTAACAGCTGAAAATAGTAATTAACTCAAAGGAAATTGATTTAATGGAATTTTTTTATTTTATTGTAGGTTGGGTTTTATCATTGGGTGGTTTATACGCAATCCATAAAATATTGATAGTCGCGGAAAAGCACGAAAAATAGTTTTTTTGAAAAAATCCATAAAAATTTATACCACTAATTGGTGTAGTTATTGCGATCTTGCCAAGCGATTTTTTAATGAAAAAGGATGGGACTATGAAGAAATCAATATTGAGATTTTAGGTTGGGATCGATCTAAATTACTTGAAGTTGGTAAAGCAACAACGGTTCCACAAATTGTAATTGATGGTGAGCCTATTGGTGGATATGAAGATTTAATCAAAATTTATTCATAAAACTTTTTAGCTAGATGACTCAATTTTTATCACATGTTCCTCCAATGGGTATTTATGAAACTCTTTACGCTTTTCGAGATACTTTTGGTAGTTTTATGGGTACCAAAGGTACACACCCCTGGTCCCAAGGATTTCCCTTAACTACACCATTAGAAAAATTTGGTGGCCCAGAGTTGCCAGGGAGCGTTGAAGTTACTTTTGAGGATCGATTTTATCCTAAGGCATGGGGGCATCCTAAATTGCGTAATTCCATTGTTGATTACTATAACTCACGCTATGGTTCAAATATTGCATCAGAGAATGTTATGATATTTGCTGGAGGTAGGCCTGGTATTTTTACCGTAATGGCATTCTTAAAAAAGCATATAAAGGTGAGAATCGGGAATATTGAATGGCCTGCTTACCTTGATATCATGACACAAACTAATTCTGATTATGAGACTGTACCCTTCACAAAAGAAAATAATTTTCATCCAGATAATGAAGAATATTTTGGTAGAAATAATTTAGATGATGAAACTGCGATTTTGTCCATTATATCAAATCCGCAAAATCCTTCAGGGCAAACTCGTTCTGGAGAAGAGTTACGTGAATTAATAGAAATTGCAGAAAAACCTAGCAATGGTATCTTACTTGATGAGGCATATGAAATGTTTCACTCTCCATCAGTCAGTGGTATTGAATTTGTTAAAGATATTGATAGCAGTAATATTTTTCTTTCTGGCGCTTGCACAAAAGGACTCCAGTCTCCAGGGATTAGGATTGGTTGGATTATTGCTAGTAGGACAAATATAGAAATCATGTCAAATTTTTCAAGCTTTGGAATGGGCGGTGTGAGCCACCTCTCTCAGCATTATGCAGTAAAACTTCTTGAAGCCACGCGAGTAGAAAAAGCTCGAAAAGCTATTGAAAAACATTATAGTTGGCAACGGGAACGGTATGGTAATGCATTTAAGGAGATGGGTTTAGGTGTCTATACCGGCAATGGAGGTTTTTATCATTGGCTTGAGTTGCCCGAAGGTATGACTAGTGATGAATTGAATAAACGACTTTTCAAACGGGGTGCAGCTATTCTTTGTGCTTTTGACTGTGATATGGCTCGCCCTCATTCTAAGGATCCTAATTATAAAACACCATATGAGCGATTCTTTAGATTTTCTTTTGGACCCCTTCTTCCAGAAAGCTTTGAATCAGATATAAAACTTTTTCATGAAGTATATGAAGCTTACAAGAATGAGATGGGAATTAAGAATTAAAAATGATTTATTCTAAAGTATTTAAGAATTGACTCTCTATTATTGATTAAATATCTTCAATTTTTTCTTTTGTAAACAAGATTGTCTTTCATTACAATTAGACCCCATTGAGGAGGGAAAATTGAATCATATGAAATTGAAAAAATGGATTTTATTTCTTTGGATTATTTTATGCTTTGTATCTTGTGTCAAGCAAGATGTAAAAAAGGAACTATACCAAATTTTTTCGGATGCACGTCAATATGAATTAATTAGTAATCCAATTAGTGCCACTTATTCTGGTAATCATACATTAAATGATCGCATGCCATCTGTTTCTAATGAACAGATGGAAAAGAACCTAAAGTTTTGGAATTCTATTTTATCACGCTTAGAAGAGATTCAATTAAATACTCTTTCAAAAAAAGATAGGGTAAATCATAAGATTTTTCTCCGCATTATAAATAGTCGAATCAAAAGTATTGAATACAAAGATTATTATATGCCATTTAATGCAGATTCTGGTTTTCATACAGGTTTGGCTCGTCTATATAAAGCCATGCCATTCGAGACAGTTGAGGATTATGATATCTATATTTCTAGACTGTTGGATTTCCCAAGGTATTTTGATGAACAGATTACTAATATGTCTATGGGCCTAAATACTGGAATTTCCATCCCAAAAGTTGTTTTGAAAGGATATGAGGTCACTATCAAAACCCATGTAGTAGACGTTGCTGAGGAAAGTGCCTTCTTTGAACCATTCCGATCTTTTCCAAATTCATTTAGTGATAAACAAAAATCCGAGATAAAAGAAAAAGGGCGTCTAGCTGTTATGAACGGTGCAGTCAAAGCCTATGCCAGTTTTTTGGATTTTTTCTTAAATCAATACTACCCTAATGCACGTACAACACTGGGGGCCTCAGAACTACCTGGAGGCATGGATTACTACAATTTCAAAATTGATTATTTTACAACATTAAATTTAAATGCTAAGGAGATTCATGAAATTGGATTGAATGAGGTGAAAAGAATAAGAACAGAGATGGAAGAAATAATCGAATCAGTTGAGTTTAAGGGTAGCTTTTCAGATTTTTTGAATTTTTTAAGAACGGATCCGCAGTTTTATGCCACTTCACCTGAAGATTTATTGAAGGAAGCTTCATATATTGCAAAACGTATAGATGCAAAGCTTCCCTCTCTTTTTAATAAGTTGCCCCGTTTGCCATACGGTGTTGCACCTGTGCCTGATGACTTAGCTCCTAAATATACTGGTGGCAGATATGTTGGCCCAGCAGAAGGTAGTAAGGAACCAGGATATTATTGGGTCAATACCTATAAACTAGATGTACGGCCATTGTATAATCTGGAAGCTCTAACACTCCATGAAGGTGTTCCTGGGCACCATCTCCAGAATTCCATTGCATCTGAATTAACTGATCTTCCAGATTTTCGAAAAGATCTTTATTTATCAGCATTTGGAGAAGGGTGGGGACTGTATAGTGAATATTTAGGAGTTGAAGCAGGATTCTACACGGATCCTTATAGCAACTTCGGACGTCTTACCTATGAAATGTGGAGAGCCTGCCGTCTTGTGGTTGACACAGGTATTCATGCAATGGGATGGTCTCGACAAAAAGTTATAAATTATCTATCAGAAAATACGGCTCTGCCAATACATGAATGTACGACAGAAACAGACCGGTATATAGCATGGCCAGGACAGGCTCTTTCTTATAAAATTGGTGAACTTAAAATTAAAGAATTAAGAAAATTTTCTGAAAAAGAGTTAGGTAGAAAGTTTGATGTAAGAAACTTTCATGATACGGTATTAGGTAGTGGCTCAGTTCCGCTTGATGTTTTAGAAGATCAAATAAAGGATTGGGTGGCATCTCAAAAAAATTGAAAGGAAATAAAATGTCTGATTCATCACCACGTTTTTCATCTCGTTTTGCTTTTTTGGTAAGTGCATTAGGTATTGCTGTAGGCACAGGAAATATATGGAGGTTCCCAAGAATCGCAGCTTCAAATGGAGGTGATGATGGAGCAGGAAGCTTTCTTATTGCTTGGGTTACTTTTTTATTTTTATGGAGTATTCCCTTAATAATTGTTGAGTATGTTATGGGTAGAACATCTAGGAAAGGGACAGTGGGAGCCTTTGCACATTTTATGGGTAAACCTTTTGCATTTCTTGGAGGTTTTATAGGTTTTGTAGCAGCTGCTATTGCTTTTTATTATTCAGTTATCGTTGGTTGGAACATTTATTATTTCGGTAGTATGACTTTTTCTGATCTTCCTACAACAACTGATAGCTCATGGGAACTATGGAACAACTTTCAAAATAGCTCTTTCCCAATTTTATTTCATGCTATTGCAATGAGTGTTGGCGGATTTGCTATATATAAAGGTGTTTCTTCAATTGAAAAAGTAAATAAAGTATTAATTCCTACTCTTTTAGCAATTGTGTTGCTTTGTGTATTTAGAGCATTATCTTTACCTGGATCTATGGCAGGCATATCTTATTTATTTACTCCAGAATGGTCTCAATTAAAAGATCCCAGAATTTGGCTTGATGCATTAACACAAAATGCATGGGATACAGGCGCAGGTTGGGGATTGTTTTTGACGTATGCTATCTATATACGAAAACGTTATGGAATAATTAAAAATGCATTTACTACTGCAATTGGCAACAATTTGGTATCACTATTGGCAGCAATTATGATTTTTAGCACTGTTTTTTCAATTCTTGGCAATGACTTAAATATGTCTAAGCCTGAAATCTTAGAAATCATGAAAACTTCAGGTCCTGGGTCTACAGGATTAACCTTTATATGGATGCCACAACTTTTCGTAAAAATGTCATTTGGTAAACCACTAGCAATTCTATTTTTTCTGGGATTAACCTTTGCTGGTTTTTCATCATTAATTTCAATGCTCGAACTAGCTGTTAGAAATTTAATTGACTTTGGTGTCAAGCGGGCAACTGCAGTAGGTTGGATAGTAGGAGTCTGTTTTATTATGGGTATACCTTCAGCCAAGAATATTGACATTTTAGCAAATCAAGATTTTGTCTGGGGTGTGGCCTTAATGTTATCTGGAGTTCTTGTCGCTATAGCAGCGATTAAGTATGGGTTATCTAGAATTGTTGCAGAAATCAGTTCTGACATTGAAGATGATTGGCCAGTCCCTCTTTGGTGGCAACCACTTATCAATTATATTGTGCCTGTAATAGGTGTCGTAATTTTCTCATGGTGGATGTGGCTTTCAGCTACTGTATACGCGCCAGCAGATTGGTATGACCCAACTTCGTTATATAGTGTTGCAACTTGTGTTGTCCAATGGTCGATACCAATGTTAACTTTTTATATCCTAAACCAGTGGATTAACAATCGACTTGAGAATCCCATTGAATCTTAATTATCGAGGACTAAATGAAAAAAATATTTACTATCTTTATTATTTTAATTGTCTCTAACAATTTTTTTGCACAGTCAAATAAGAAGGATGTACAAAAATCTATTGAGAAAAGAGCAAAAGATTATGAAAATATAGCAAAATCTATTTGGGGTTGGGCTGAAATGGGTTATTTAGAAGAAAAAAGTTCTGCTCTCTTGCAAAAAACATTATCTGATGCTGGATTTAGTATTAAGGCAGGTGTTGCTGATATCCCTACTGCTTTTGTTGCGGAGTATGGTTCTGGACTACCCATTATTGGAATTTTAGCTGAATATGATGCATTACCAGGAATATCTCAAGAAGTTGCGACTGAGCGAAAACCAATATTAGATCAGGAAGCAGGACATGCCTGCGGTCATCATTTGTTTGGAACTGCATCTACTGCTGCTGCTATAGCCATCAAGGATCATTTGAAAAAAACAGGACAAAAAGGTACTATTCGTCTTTATGGAACACCAGCTGAAGAAGGTGGATCTGGAAAGGTTTATATGGTTCGAGCAGGTTTATTTGATGACGTCGATGTAGTTTTACATTGGCATGCAGGTGATCGAAATGCAGCTAGTCCAAGTACTTCCATGGCTAATAGATCTGCAAAATTTAGATTTCATGGATATTCAGCACATGCTGCTGGTGCGCCAGAAAAAGGTCGTTCGTCATTAGATGCTGTTGAAGCAATGAACCATATGGTTAATCTTTTACGTGAACATATCCCAGATGGTTCTAGAATTCATTATGTTATTACTAGAGGTGGATATGCACCAAATGTTGTCCCAGATTATGCAGAAGTATTTTATTATGTTAGAGATTTTAATGTAGATATTTTAGAAGATATTTGGAGTCGAGTTATAAAAACTGCTGAAGGAGCTGCTCTTGGGACAGGTACTCGATTGGAATATGAAATTATTCATGGGAATAGACCTGTGTTAGCTAACAATGTTGTCCAGAAAATGATGTATGACAATTTAGTTGAGATTGGTGGCGTAAAGTATAATCGAAAAGAGAAAGCCTTCGCAGAAAAGATTTATAAAACACTTCGCAGTCCAAGCTTGGATTTAAGTTCTGCAAAAGAAGTTCAAAGCTATGAATTTACTAAAGGTAAGGGGTCTACAGATGTGGGGGATGTTAGTTGGATGGTTCCAACTGCTGGTTTGCGTGTTGCAACATGGATACCTGGAACTTCTGCACATACTTGGCAAGCTGTTTCTGCTGGCGGGATGAGCATTGGCATGAAAGGTATGATGAATGCAGCTAAAACTATAGCAGGTACTGCAGTTGATATTTATTCAAATCCTGAAGTAGTAAAAAGTGCAAAGAAAGAGCTATTAGAAAGAAGGGGACCAAATTTTAACTATTATTCACTTCTTGGTGAACGCAATCCACCTTTGGATTATAGAAAATAAAATTTAATTAGTTTCATTATTAGAAACTGATATAATAGAAAATTAATTACAATTTGTAATCTGGTAATTTTTAGATGTCTAAAGATATAATTGTAGTTGGCTCTGGCCTTGCTGGAATGGCATGTGCTTCATATCTAGCAAAAAATAATCATAGTGTAACTGTCATTGAAAAAAACAGTACTTATGGTGGTCGTTTACAATCTATTAGTAAAAATGGATATACTTTTGATTCTGGGCCTAGCTGGTATTGGATGCCAGATATATTCGATTCTTTTTTTGCAGATTTCGGTAAATCAACTAGTGATTTTTATGATTTGAAAAGGATTAATCCTGGCTATAGAGTTTATTTTGGCGATGATGACACTTTTGATCTTGAAGAAGATCTTATTTTATTAAAAAATAGATTAGATGATCTTGAAGAAGGTGCTGGAGATTCTTTGCAAAAATACTTAGATGATGCTAAAGAAAAGTACAATGTGGCTGTTCAAAAGTTCATGTATAAACCAAGTTTGTCTCCTTTGGAATATATTAAGTCAGATTTAATTAAACGGATTGGTAGGCTAAATTTATTTCGGCCGATCAGCAAACATATCCGTGATCATTTTTCTGATCCAAAGATTATTCAGATGTTGGAATTTCCTAGCTTATTACTTGGAGCAAAACCATCTGATACTCCTGCCCTATATAGTATAATGAATTATGCTGATATTGTACTAGGAACTTGGTACCCAAGTGGAGGGATAAGGTCTGTTGCAAAAGCTGTCTACGAAGTGGCGAGATCAGTTGGAGTAAACTTTGTATTTGATAGCCCAATAGATGAAATATTATTACAGGGTAAAAAAGTAAAAGGTGTAATGGCAACTGGGAATTCATATAATGGAGATATAGTCGTCGCTAACGCTGACTACCATCATGTTGAGCAGAAAATGTTACCTAAAAAATTTAGAAACTATTCTGAATCTTATTGGTCCAATAGGACTATGTCTCCAAGTGCACTATTATTTTATGTTGGATTAAATAATAAGATTGAGATACCTCATCACGCCTTATTCTTTGATACAGATTTCAATCAGCATGCAAAAGATATCTATGATCATCCAAAATGGCCTGAGTCACCTCTTTTTTATACTTCTTGTACATCAAAATCTGATCCTAATGTTGCACCTGAGAGTGGAGAAACACTTTTTATTTTGATTCCTGTTGCGACAAATTTGATTGACAAAGAGGAAACTCGAAAAAAATATTTTGATCAGGTAATTTCTAGGATGGAATTATTAACAAAACAAAAAATTGCTGATCATATTGAATTCTATGAATCATATGGTCATAAAAATTTTATTTCTGATTTTAATTCATTTCAAGGGAATGCGTATGGTTTAGCAAACACATTGTTTCAGACAGCATTTTTGAAGCCAAAAATAAAAAATAAAAAAATAAGTAATTTGTATTATACTGGCCAATTAACGGTCCCTGGTCCAGGCATGCCTCCGGCTCTCGTCTCTGGGAAAGTTGTAGCAGATCAAGTAATGAGTGATATAAAGTGAGTAATACAGAAATATATTTAAACTCAAGTTTTCAGGCCTGCAAAAAATTAACAAATAATTTTAGCACTTCATTTTCTATGGGTATTTATTTTCTTGGTAAAGAAATCAGAAATCCTATATATGGTATTTACGGATTTGTTCGAGTAGCCGATGAAATTGTTGATACATTTTTTGACATTGACCAAACTAATGAACTTCAAAGGTTTCATCAATTGACCAAAGATGCAATTTCTAATTCCTATAGCTCAAATCCAATATTACATGCATTTCAACATGTGGTAAATTCATACAAGATTGATATAGGCTTAATCGATTCATTTTTTGATAGTATGAAATCTGATTTAACTGAAAAAAATTATGATAGGGATTCTTACAAAAAATATATTTATGGATCTGCGGAAGTAGTAGGATTAATGTGTTTATATGTTTTCCTTTCTGGAGATAAGAATAAATTTAATGAGTTAAAATCTTTCGCTCAAAAACTCGGTTCTGCATTTCAAAAAGTTAATTTCTTGCGAGATATTAAAGAAGATTTTCAATCTAAGGGACGAGCATATTTCCCAGAACTTAAAGTTGAGGACAGACTGACACATTCTTCAAAAGAACAAATTGAACTAGATATTCAAAAAGATTTTGATGAAGCAAAAGAAGGCATTTCAAGATTGCCTAGAGCGAGTTGTTTGGGTGTTTACCTCGCTTATAGATATTATACAAAATTATTAAAAAAATTAATTCGTACTCCTGTAGAAAAATTAATGATAACTAGAATTCGTGTTAGTAATCTTCAAAAATTGCTATTATTTCCTTCAGCATTAGCTTTTACAATTTTTATGAGAAAAACCAAATGATACTATTTTTAATTCTCTTCACGCATAATAATTTGATTGATGATGTGACGATACGTGAAATGTATCAAGAAGCAACACGTAATGAAGAAACTTGTGAGACCCTTTATGAATTATTAAAAAATGATTCTTCAAGAAACTTGTCTTCTAGCAGATTAGCTTTTTATGGAGCGACTCTTACATTAATGGCCAACTTTTCAAAAAACCCGGTAAAAAAAATGATGTATGGTAAACAAGCAGATTATATTTTAGATCAATCTGTTATTATGGATCCAAAAAATTTTGATTCAAGAACCTTAAGGATTTTGTTTAATGCAAAAGCTCCTTCTATTTTATCAAATAATAGTGAGCTAAAAGAAGATTTATATGTATTTGATCAGCTAAAGAAAGATTCAACTAATTTTGCTAAATATAATAAATGGATTATTTCAATTATTAATGACGTGCAAACTGATCTTGTCCCTTAAATTTCACCCCTTTTAATAAACAATTATATATAAAATTAATTATTTAAAACAAATATTGTTCCTAAGCATAGCTTGGTCAATTCTTTTTCCTCAAAGTAATACTGATAGTGAAAAGCGTGCCATCATTACAAAACAAATATCTGAAAACAAAATTGAAATAGATGGATTATTAAATGAGCCAGAATGGAAGATGGTTTTACCTGCAAAGGATTTTATTCAACGCGATCCTATTCAAGGTTCTCCGGCCACTGAAAAAACTGAAGTTTATGTTATTCATGATAAAGAAAATTTATATATTGGGGCTATCCTATTTGACAGCAATCCTGATGGGATTCTCGCTTATCAGAAACGCAGAGATCAAAGTTTAAGAACTGATGATCGGTTTATGTGGATTTTAGATACTTTTTTAGATGGTAGAACTGGTTACTTTTTTGAAGTTAACCCTGCTGGACTTTTGGGCGATGGTTTAATAATTGGTGGTGATTCTTATTGGGGCATAAATAAAGACTGGAATGGTATTTGGGATGCTCGTGTGGTTGTAATTCCTGAGGGTTGGTCTGTAGAAGTTGTTATTCCATTTAGAACATTAAACTTTGATCCAAACCTTGATACTTGGGGAATTAATTTTCAACGTACAGTCAGACGAAAAAATGAAGATATGAAATGGGAAGGGTTTGAAAGAAACAAAAAAATAACACAACCAATACACGCAGGATACCTAAAAGGTTTGAAAAATTTAACTCAAGGCAATGGCTTAGAATTCAAACCTTATTTTAGCCTTAAAAATCAAGAAATGAATATGGTAAAAGATAATTTTAATGATATAGGCTTTGATGTCTCAATAAATATTACTTCTGGCCTAAAAGCCTCTTTGACTTATAATACAGATTTTGCAGAAGCAGAAGTGGATCAGCGACGAGTCAACTTAACTCGATTTCCATTAAGATATGCTGAAAAAAGAGGCTTCTTTCTTGAAGGGGCAGGCGTTTATTCATTTTCACCTAGAAATGATGTTACACCTTTTTTCAGTAGAAGAATTGGACTATCAGATGGAGAACAGATACCTATAAACTATGGAGGTAGATTATCTGGTCAAATTGGAAATTATGAGATTGGGGTTATTCAGGCTCAAACAAACTCAAAAGGAGACATTGCAGGTGAAAACTTTACTGTTGCTAGAGTAAAAAGAGCATTTTTTAAGCAATCTTATTTTGGTTTGGTTTATACAGATCGCTCATCTAGAACAATGGAGCCTGATTCAAATGAATTAGATCAATCTCTTTTCGGTGCTGATTTAGAACTTAAAACCTCTGAGTTTATGGGTGATAAAAACCTTCAGTTTCAGACATTTTTTGTGCATCATACTGCCCCTTATAGCGAACCTGAACTTAGTATATCTGATTTATCTGTTAGAGGATTTAGAATAACTTATCCGAATGATATTTTTCGTAGTCATGTATCTTACCGTGAATTTGGTAATAATTATAATCCAGCTGTAGGGTTTGGTCGAAGAAATGGTTTTAAACGTATACAACCAAGCTTTAGTTACCACCCACGGCCAGAAAGGTATGATTTTATTAGACAAGTAGAATTTGGTATTCAATATGAATTTATGACTGACCTGGAAAATAAAATGCTTAAGAAGCAAACTACAATTACACCTTTTAATATAAGGTTTGAAAGTCAAGACCAGTTAAGTGCAAAAATTGTCAGTTTAATTGAGTATCTTGATAAACCTTTTACCATATATGAAGATATTACTATTCCAATTGAAGAATATAGCAGCGAAGAATTACAGGTAAAATTTGAAACTTCAGAAAAGCGAATGTTATCAACAGAATTTGAATATCAAACTGGTGATTTTTGGAATGGACAAAAGCAAACAATAAAAACTCAAATTTCAGTCAAACCTTTTTCTGGATTTAATATTCAAACAGAATATGAAAAAAATAGTGTCAAATTAAGCGGGAAAAGCTTTAATACTGAATTATACAACTTCGAATTAGGAATTTATCCTACCCCGCGCACAGCTATTTTCAGTAATCTGCAATATGACAATGTTTCTGATGCTTTAGGACTATTTGCTAAACTTCAACACACAATCCGCCCTGGTAGTGATTTTTATTTAGTTTATACCCATAACTGGATTAGCTTGAGCGATCAAATTTTTGATTTTGATTTAATGACTGTATCTAAGGTCAGTTCATTAAAAATAAATTATTCCCTTAGATTTTAGGTTAGCTGATCTTAGATCATAAGCTATAAAGTATATATTAATATCATTAAGCTAATCGAAAATAAACTTAATGCAGGTAGCATTTTGTAAAGTTTGTTTTTTACTCTAAAATGTGTAAAAACTGCTGCGCTCATTAATAATAAAATACCTGCTGAGCCAAGCACAATTATTATATTTTCACTGGACTGAAGCATTAAGGCAAATGATATTTTCAATATTCCAACAAAATCTCTAACCCACTTAGGTAAGTTATATTGATCGAATTCATTTTGTATATTTTTGTATCTAACTACCCAAACGTACAGAATAGAAACAAGAGTTATTGTTTTAAGTATTTCTATTAATACTTCAAGAGATTGATTCATTATGGTCCCCCAATTTTATTTTTTAGTACTGTTTTTGTTTGTTATGCCTCTTTAATAGGCATCAATTATTTATTTTAGTTTAAAAACAAAATATTTTTCTTGCAATAAAAATTTATAGTATATAATATCGCTCATATCGCTCATAATAAAAATTTAAAACTTAACATAAATATGAAAAATAATAATTTTATAATCATTGGTTCTAGCGGGGGAATTGGAAGTCAACTGGTTGCAGATTTAGCTGTTAATAATAACCTCCTCCTTGGTTATCATAGTGAAAAACCACATAATCACTTGCCAAATACTATTTCTGCGCCAGTTGATGCTTCGTCTTTTGAATCTGTAATATCTTTTCTTGAATTTGGAAAAACGGAATTTAAGAAAATTGATGGTATAGTCAACCTTCCTGGATCTGTAATCCTAAAACCGGCACATCTAGTTACAGAAGATGAATTTAATATGTCAATTAACATTAATTTAAAATCTGCTTTTGCCGTTGTACGTGCATCGGGTAAACTTTTATCTGAGAGTTCAGTTGTGTTAATGTCAACAGCGGTCACAAGCTTAGGCCTTGCTAATCATGAACTAATTGTTAGTGCAAAAGCAGGAATTGAAGCGATGGTACGATCAGCTTCTGTTAGTTACTCCAGAAAGTCACTACGATTTAATGCAATAGCGCCGGGTTTAATCGATACACCGCTGACGAAAAAGATTACGGGTAATCCTGTTGCTTTAGAAATAAGTAAAAATATGCATATTTTAAAACGAATTGGAAAACCCAGTGATATTTCAAATATTATTCAATTCTTAATTAATCCAGATAATAATTGGATAACTGGGCAAACATTTACAGTGGATGGGGGACTTTCTTCCACAAAAGAAACATCATAATTATTAATAAAATAAAAATGCAAATTTTTTTACCATACAAATCATTCAAGAAATCTGCTGAAGTTTTAGATTATCAAAGATTAGGTAAGCAACGTGTTGAGGCATTGCAGATTATTAATATTATAGAGGGTAAGCCAAGAAAAGATGGATTGCCATATAAAGGATGGTTAAATCATCCATGTATTACAATGTGGCAAAAGTATGTTCCAGCTTTAAAATTATATTATAATGTTTTCATTAATGAATGGATATCAAGAGGTTACAAAAATAATATGCCATTATATGAATTAAATGATATTGAAATTTTCTATCCAAATTGGCTGGGTAATAAAAAATTCCATTTATCTCACAGGTCGAATCTTATGAGAAAAAATTACACATTCTATAAAAAGTTCAAATGGAATGTAGATCCATTGGTTGGCTATGCCTGGCTAGATGGGAATGGAAATTGGTATGAACAAAACATAGCAACTGGAGAGAAAATATATTTAAATAAATAGCTCATAACGCTCATTATTCATTATGTTTTATTAAATTTTATTTTTAGATTATTAATATGAAATATTTATCATCAAAAGACACTGCTAATATATTGGGAATTAATATATCAACTTTAAAACGTTGGACAGATAGTGGGAAGATCAAGTGTGAAAAGACTGCTGGAGGGCATCGAAAATTTACAATGCAGCATATTCGGGGATATTATAAATCATTTAGCGAGTCCAGTAAAAATATAAGCCTGGGTATTGAAAATAAAGAACAAAAATTTTTATATGGCCTAATTAATGACCGTGATTACAAGGAGTTAGCACAAAATCTAGCAGCATCAAGTTTAAAAGCGGATGAGTTATCTGTTAGAACAATTGTTAATGGACTATATATGAATGGAGTGCCAATTCCCGATCTTTTAGATTATGTTATAGATGTTGCTGGACACATTGTTGAATTGCAATTAAAAACAAACAAAATTGATCATACCGATGCATACTTATCCAGAAATGTAATTACACGATCAGTTGATTCATTAAATAATGATCAACCAAATGGCTCATTCAATGGAAAAAATGCACTATGTGTAAATTTTGAGGATAATCTTCCTGATATAGGTGTTGTAATGTCTGAAGTATTATTGAGGAATAATGGCTTCAATGTTTATAATACAGGTTCTCACGCTGAGTTAGGAGATCTAAAAAACATCATTAAAAATAGAAAAATAAACCTTTTATTATTTTATCTTTGCGACCTTCAATGCTGTAATGCTATAGTTGAGAAAAATATAAATAAAACAAAAAATCAGATTATTGAAATTGTTAAATTGGCAAAAAAAATAAATACAAAAGTAATTTTTGGTGGAGAAGGTCTAAAACTTTTAAAGGGTGTAAAAAATCAAATTGGCAATTCGTTTTTAACTTATAATGACCTTTCAAAGATCATTTAATTCATAAAAAACAAATAAAATGAAAACATTTGAATTAACAAAAACTCAAGTAATTAATAGCTCTATGGATAACGTTTTTGATTTTTTTTCAAAACCTGAAAATTTAAAAGCTATTACACCTGAAAAACTTTCATTCAAAATTCTAACGCCGACGCCAATAACTATGGGCAAAGGTACAGTTATAGATTATACAATACGCTTATTTAAAATACCTGTACATTGGAGAACTTTAATTACAAAGTATGATCCTCCTCATGAGTTTATTGATGAACAAATGAAGGGCCCCTATAATTTTTGGCATCATACTCATAAATTCAAGAAGGTTGATGGTGGTGTAGAAATCTCAGATAAAGTAATTTACAGTATACCAATGGGTATTATTGGTCAATTTTTGCATTTTTTATGGATAAAAAGAGATTTGGAAAAAATTTTTTCACATCGAAAAAAAGTTATTAATGATTTATTAGTTAATAATATTTCAAATACAAAAAATGGTTTTGAAAGGGAAAATAGATGAAAGTAGCTGTCTTTGGTGGTACAGGATTTGTAGGCTCATATATCATAGATGAATTAATTGATAATAATCATGAACCAGTAGTCCAAGTTAGAGAGGGTTCTGAGTCAAAACTTGCTAATTCTGAAAAGTGTAAGATTGTCCCAGGAGGTCTTGATGATATTCAATCGATTGAATCTACAATCAAGGGTGCTGATGCTATAATATATTGTGTTGGTATCATTCGTGAATTTCCTAAAAAAGGCGTAACATTTGAGAAACTACATTTTGAAGCACCAAAAAAATGTATTGATATAGCCAATTCTATGGGTGTAAAAAGATTTATAATGATGAGTGCAAATGGAGTAAAGGTAGATGGAACTGGATATCAGAAAACAAAATACTTGGCTGAGGAATACCTCAAGTTTTCAGATTTAGATTGGACTATCATTCAACCATCACTTATTTTTGGTGATCCAAGAGGTGAAGGAAGACCTGAGTTTTGCTCGCAATTAAAAAAAGATATGTTAAGTCTACCTTTTCCGGCTCCAAATTTTCACGCAGGCTTAAATCCAATGAATGCAGGAAAATTTGCCATGTCGCCTATTCATGTGAAAGATGTTGCTCAATTTTTTGTTAAATCAATTGAATTAAAAGAATCAGTAAAGAAAACCTTTGCACTTGGTGGTGAAGCATATTACTGGAAAGATATTGTTACAACAATTGCAAAATCATATGGAAAGAAAAAATGGATGGTTCCAGCGCCTGCTTTGGGCATTCAGGCTTTAGCAACATTTTTGGGAAGGTTTTCATGGTTTCCAATTACAAAAGATCAAATTACGATGTTAATTGAAGGCAATATTTGTGAATCAAAAGAGTTTTATAATTCATTTAAGATTGAACAAACTCCATTTAATACTGAAACACTTTCATACTTAAATAATTAAAAATATTTAGCTCTTGAAATTATTAACTATATTAATTGTGGTATTCCTTATTGGTGGGCTCGCTTTTTTATTTGCCTGGAATCAACCTGCACCTAATAATCCTTCAGTTAAACTAGTCGAAGGAGATATAGCTCCAGATTTCGAGCTTAAAGATCAAGATGGAAAGATTCGTAAATTATCTGAATATAGAGGTCAAAGAGTCGTTGTTTATTTTTTTCCAAAAGCTGATACACCAGGATGAACAAAAGAGGCTTGCGGGTTCCGCGACATTTATTCAGAATATAAGAAAGCAAAGATAATAGTTTTTGGTATTAGTTATGATTCACCTAGGGGACTGAAAAAATTTAAAACAAAGTATAATTTGCCATTTAATTTTTTATCTGATTCAAAAAAAGAAGTGGCGCCAAAGTATGGATCTGCAAGTTTAGCTTGGCCTAAAAGAATGACTTTTATAATTGATAAAAATGGAAAAATTGAAAAAATTTATAGTAAAATAAATGTAAACACTCATGCACAAAGAATTTTAGATGATTTACTCGATAAATAGGAAAAAGTTTTTATTTGTTTTCCCTTTATTCATTTTTAATCTGATATTTTCTCAGCTTAATCCAAATCAGTCTAATTCAAATCAGATATATGGATTTATAACAGATAGTTTGTCGGGAGAAGCTTTAATCGGAGCTAATGTGTTTGTTGAAGAGACTGGCAAAGGAATGGCTACTGATATTAATGGGTATTACGTTCTTTCTGAAATTCCTTCAAATAAGATCACTCTTATTGTTTCATATGTTGGTTATAAAAGATTTAAAAAGAATATCAATTTTGATAATGATATTATAAATAAAAATAAATCTATTAATCTTGATATTGCGATGGAAATCGAAGCTATAGAGATTGTTGAGATTGATGTGAGTGCTGAAGAAATTGAAAGATTGAACAAAATTGAACCTAGTAGGATTTCACTTTCCCCAAGAGTTTTAAAAGCACAACCTTCACTTGCAGAGCCAGACATTTTTCGAACTATTCAATCTCTTCCTGGTGTATTAACCACATCAGAGTTCAGTACTGGTCTTGTCATTCGGGGCGGTAATACAGATCAAAACCTAATATTGTTGGATGGGATAACTGTTTATAATCCATCTCATCTTGGTGGTCTTTTTTCTAACTTTATTGTTGACGCAGTAAAGGATGCTGAACTTATAAAAGGAGGTTATAATGCCGAGTATGGTGGAAGGCTATCAGCTGTACTCGATATTCGTAGCCGTGAAGGTAATAGAAATAAATTTGAAGGTAGTACTAGTATTTCAGTCTTGTCAGCTCAGACAACTTTAGAAGGACCCTTTCTGAATGGTGCTTGGCTGTTGGCTGGTAGAAGGACATACTTTGATAAATTATTACCTAAAGTAACTGACTTTAACTTTCCATATTACTTTTATGATCTTCAGGGACATGTGTTCACCGATTTAAATGAAAAAGATAGAATTTCTCTAAGCTTTTACCGCGGCGTAGATGATCTTCAATATTCAGATCTAGACCTAGATTCGGATTGGGGTAATGAAACTGCGAGTTTGGCATATCGTCGAGTATTTAACGAAAAAATAATAGGAAATTTTTTGTTAGCGAATAGTCGTTTTTATACAAGATTTGGCTTAGGTGGTGAAGCAGGAATCAATGAATACAACCCCCTAAGAGATATTACTTTAGCTGGTGATATATCTTATTTTAAAAGCCAGGAATTCAATTTATTTTTTGGGGCTGAACTTAAAGATTTAGATATTAAATATAATTCAAGATTTAATGATGAAACTTTATTTGATTCTAGAACAGCACCCTCACAATTAGCTTTTTATTCGAAAGTAAAATGGAAGCCAAATAAAAGATTTATTATTGAACCAGGTATTAGAATAAGCACTTTTTCAAGTCATAGTTCGGGATTATATCCAGACCTTCGCTTAAGCAGTAAATTTATAATTGATGATGATCGTTTTATTAATTTTGCTATGGGAAACTATCATCAATTTATTTCAACTTTTCAAGATGATTTCACACAACAGATTCTTGATAGTTGGTTTGCAATAGATGAAAAAGGTGAACCTTCACGAGCTTCACAGTTTGTTTTAGGATACGAGCAATTTATGAATAGAGGAATAAAAATTCAAATTGAAGGCTATTACAAAAATATCACGGATATGCTTACTTATGAAGAAAGGCGTGCAACAACGGATGGTCGAGTAGAAAATGAGAGCATTCTTGATCTTTTAACACCAGCTGATGGATATGCATATGGAGCAGAACTTTTTATACAGAAATCAATAGGCAAGTTAAGTGGTTGGGCTGGTTATTCCTGGTCTGTGAGTAGAAAGAAAATGAACAATAAAGAGTACTTTACAAATTGGGATCGTTCTCATGTTTTTAATATTTTATCAAATTATCAACTAAATAAACAGTGGGAATTTAATTTAAAATATACGCTTCAATCCGGCCAGGCCTTTACCCCTATCAACGGTTACTTTTTAGAGAATCTTCCAGGTGGATCACAACAGAATTATCGTACAATTCCTGCGACTAGAAATGGTGGCAGATACCCATCATATCATCGATTAGATCTTGGCGCCGTTTGGCATCGAAAGAATTTTGATATATTTTTTCAAGTAATAAATGTATATAATAGAGAAAATATTTTTACATATACTTATCCACTTGGAAATACGTTTAATGGAATTGATGATGATGGTGATTGGGATTTAAAAAAACATGATAAAAATGGAAATGGAAAACCTGATAAAGGAGAACCAAATGTAGATGAGAATGATGAAGGTAGGATACAAAGAAATGCTGTTAGTCTTTTTCCATTAATTCCAACAATTGGAATAACCTGGAATTTTTGATGAACAAAGTATATATATTTAGCTTATTCCTAATCATTATGGGTTGTGATGGGTTTAATGATCCAGAATCTCCTTACATTGAAAAGTATGTAGTTTTTGCCAATTTGTCTGGCAATAAAGCAATGATAAATGATACAGTTTTTGTTTCCAGAAGTGCTTCATTAGATGAAAATATTGATGCCGAAAAATTATGGGTGGAGGATGCAAAAGTAACTATATCTGGGGATATGATTGATGCTCAAGCCTATCCTGTGCCTGGTCGCCCAGGTCGTTATCAAACAGATAAGTCAATTATTTATTTACCCGGAAAAACATATAAATTGACAGTTGAAGTTGGAGGACAAGTTTTGTCTTCAAAAACTACCATTCCAAAATCTTTAAATATTGATACTAAAACTGACTTAACAACTTATACTTGTAGGGATGGCACCATTTTGTCAATTCCAGAAATTAATGTTAATAATATGGATGAAAATGGTAACCCAATTCAAGGAAAGGTGGATACTCTATTATATAACTATGGTCAATGTTTTACAGGAAGCTTCGCTTCGTATCCTCTGTTTATGCTTGATTTTACAATAGATGATTCATCAAAGTTAGTTAGAACATTGACCTACGCTCTTGAAAGTGATAGTATGGACTTAGAACCTGAAGAAAATGGTGTTTTTTATGATTACAATTGGAATAGCGTTCGTGATAGCACTTATATTAATTTGATTTATGATACCAGTTTTGTTAATAGAATATGGAAAGGTCAATACCAGCGTGATATGAATAATAATCCATCAAGAGAGAATCCTTTTGTATGGTCTGTAGAAACAACACCGATTAGAATGAGTTGGTTATTCTTTAATTACTACGGTCTTCAGTTAATAACTGTTCAATCTACAGATAAAAACTATTATAATTATTTAAAAGGAGATCCCATAGGAAATAATATATACATATTACCCGGTTCAAATATTGATGGTGGTTATGGTTTATTTTCTTCTGATACTTCTGTATCATTTTATGTTTATTTAAAAAGAGGTAAAGACTACTCAAAAGATTCTTAAGATTTCACATCTTGAGAAATTTAATTTCCAATAATTTTTGCAATAGTTGTTGTAACTTTTAAAATTCTTTTGAAATTTGGGTATATCCAATTGCAACCAAGCCAATAGCATCATATAAATAACCGATTTATTTTATTCATTGAGGAGGTTTAAATGAAATCGTTGAACAAATATACTTTTTTAGTATTTATTCTTATATCCCAATCTTTTGGTTTAAATGAAAAAAATAAAGCTAATTATGATTTAGCAACGCAATTTGCTCCATACAAAATTAAAAAACTTACTTATTCGACATCTTTAAATCCTAAGTGGATTAAAGGAACAAATAATTTTTGGTATGAATGGAAGTCGTCAGATGGGAGTGCCTTTTATATTGTTGATCCTTTAAAAGGAACTAAAGAAAAATTATTTGATAATGATAAAATAGCATCTCAGTTAACACGGTTAACACTCGACCCATGGGATGGGAAACATTTACCAATAGAAAAAATAAAATTTGTTAAGGACGATATAATTCAATTTGATGTCAAGTCATCTCAAGATGAAGAAAAAGATGAAATAGAAGATGATGAGAATCAAGAAGAACAAAAACGGAAGCGACAAAAAGCGAAAAAGAAAATTTTTCATTTTGAATATGATATCAAAAGAAAAACATTAAGAGAGCTAGATAAATGGGAAGCCCCTGATAATCATCCTGATTGGGCAAGCATCTCACCTGATGGAAAAACTATTGTTTTTGTTCGTAATGATAACCTCTTCAAAATTGATGAATCAGAATATAAAAAAGTTTTAGATGCTCGTCGAGATAAAGATAAAAAATCAGCTGATAAAGCTTCAAAAAAACTTGAATTAGATGAAATTCAATTAACTTATAATGGTGAAGAACATTTTAGTTACTCAAACTCAAGATTTTGGGCTAGAGGAACAATCGATTCAAAAAGAGAAAAAGAAAAGAATAATCGAAAAAAGGTTAATCTTTATTGGTCAAAAGATTCTAATAAATTTGCACTTATACGCGCAGATAGAAGAAAAGTAAAGAATTTATGGGTTGTGCATTCAGTCGGTCACAAAAGACCTGAACTTGAAACATACAAATATGATATGGCTGGAGATTCACTAGTTTCACAGTATGAGATGATGGTATATGATTTAGATAGTGATAGATCTGTAGTTGTAGATACAGATAATTTTAAAGATCAAAGAGTGGGTCTTTACGCATCAAGAAACTTTATTTATCCAGACAGTGATGAGCCAAGAAGAAATTTGTGGCTTTCTAAAGACTCAAAGCACCTCTATTTTTATAGACAAAGTAGAGATTGGCACAAGGTAGATGTATGTAGAGCTGATACTGAAACTGGAAAAGTAGAAGTGCTTTTTGAAGAGAGGTTAAATACATATATTGATTTACAGAGACTTGAACTAATGGATAATGGGAATATGATTTGGTGGTCTGAGAGAGATGGATGGGGACATTTATATTTATATAATTCGAAAGGCGAAGTCCTTAAACAGCTTACAAATGGTCCATTTTCAGTTCGTTCTGTTGTTGGTATTGATGAGGCTAAAGGGAATATCTATTTTATGGCAAATGGAAGAGAAAAAGATGAAGACCCATACTATCAACATTTATATCGAGTCTCAATGGATGGGACACGATTAAAGTTATTAAATAGTGGAAACTTTGACCACCGAGTAAATATGGATGAATCAAATAAATATTTTATTAGTAATTATTCAAGGGTCAATACACAACCAAAGTCAGCACTTTATAATACCATGGGTAAAAAATTACTTGATTTGGAAGAATCGGATATGTCACAATTAATAGCTGCTGGGTTTAAGTATCCAGAGCCATTTCAAGTGAAATCAGCAGATGGGATTACGGATATATATGGGGTTATGACTAAACCTTTTGATTTTGATCCAAATAAATCATATCCAATTATTGCTTATGTATATCCAGGACCTCAAACCGAATCTGTGGCAAAAGCCTTCAATCAATTGAGGCATCACACAACACATTTAGCTCAATTTGGATTTATTGTCATAACAATTGGTAATCGTGGTGGTCATCCTTGGAGATCAAAGTGGTATCACAATTATGGTTATGGAAATTTAAGAGATTATGGATTGGCGGATAAAAAAGCAGGAATTGAGCAGTTAGCTGCTAAGCATAGTTTTATTAATATGGATAGAGTAGGTATTTACGGACATTCAGGAGGAGGATTTATGTCAACTGCAGCGATGCTTGTATATCCTGACTTTTTCAAAGTTGCAGTTTCATCTGCAGGAAATCATGAAAACAATGTTTATAATAGTTATTGGTCAGAAAAACATCATGGTATCAAGGAAGTAGTTGATGATGAAGGAAAAATAACGTTTGAATATGATATTGCAAAAAATTCTCAATTAGCTAATAATCTTAAAGGTCACTTAATGCTAACAACAGGAGATGTTGATAATAATGTACATATGGCAGGTACATTGAGGATGGCTGAAGCATTGATCAAAGCTAATAAAAGGTTTGACTTCTTTATATTCCCAGGTCAACGCCATGGTTTTGGAAATATGAATGATTATTGGGCATGGTTAAGAGCTGAATATTTTGTAAAACATTTAATTGGCGATAATTATTGGGATGTTGATATCAATCAATTAAATCTTGAAAAAGAACAAAATAAATAAGTGGATTTATAATCAAAAACAGTAAGTCCATAAATATTCTGATAATATTAAGTGTTATTATATCTGGATGTGATAGTAATAAGATTATAAATCCAAAGGGTTACAATACAGAAAATATAATTTTAATAACCCTTGATGGTGTTAGGTGGGAAGAAGTATTTACTGGAGCCGACCCAAATATTATTAATAATGACACGCTTGTGGTTGATGTTGATAAAACAAAAAAGAATTATTGGGATGATAATGATTTTCAACGTCGAAAGAAGCTAATGCCATTCCTGTGGTCAACGATTTTTGAGAATGGACAAATCTATGGTAATAAATTCAAGGGTAGTTCAATGGAGTTAACAAATCCATACCTTTTTTCTTATCCTGGTTATAGTGAATTACTTACTGGATTTAGCGATGATAGTGTTAATAGTAACGATAAGAAATATAACCCCAATAAGAATGTTTTAGAATTTATGAATGAAAAAGATGGCTTCAGAAATAACGTTGCAGCTTTTGCCTCATGGGATGTTTTTGATTGGATAATTAATAATCAACGAAACTCATTCACCATTAATTCAGGCGCATACCCTCTTGAAGATAAAATAATTACGGTTAAACAAAGATGGATGAATTCATTTATTTCAGAAATTCCGTACCCTGGATATGGGCGCGGAGTACGCTGGGATGTTTTTACATATGAATATGCTTTCGAATATTTGAAATTGAATAAACCAAGAATTTTATATATATCATTTGATGAAACTGATGGATTTGCACATGATATAAAGTATGATAAATATCTTTATGGTATTAATCGTTTGGATAGATATATCAAAAACTTTTGGACTTGGATTCAATCAAATGAAAAGTACAAAAATAAAACTACTATGATTATAACAACAGATCATGGTAGAGGAAAGTATAAAGATAATAAGTGGGGAAGCCATGGTGCAAGTGTGCCAAATGCAAAGTATATATGGTCTGCAATCATAGGTCCTGATACACCTGCTCAAGGTGAAATAACTGAATCAAATGATATATATATGAATCAGGTTGCTGCAACAATCACTCATTTATTAGGTTATGATTATTCAACGAACTCAGAATCTGGATCAGTTATTTACAATATGATATCAAATTGATTTAATGTCTTCCTACTCCATGTGACCAAACTAACGTACCTCCAAGGTAAGCTGTAAAAAATACAGCACAGACTAATAAAAATAAAAAAGCAAAAGCGATGATATCAATGCGCCTATCATCTTTATAATTATAAAATAAATACATCCAAAAAATAAAAAAAATAATTGATCCCCAGGTAACCACATTACCAAATATTTCATGCTGATTCATTAAGTTGGTCACCTCAGTTGAATAATTTTTTTCAGTAGCTTTTTTAAGTTCCCATTCTCCAGTTATTGAGGAAAATATTGAAAATATCGCTGATAAACCAACTAACCATAAGCCGGTTGTTTTATGAATCCAATTTGATTTAATTAGATGTATTGTATGAAGAATAAACGCACCAAAAATAAATGCAATTGGGAAATGAACTAGGAAAGGATGTAAAGTAAAAGACATTATATCAATTTAATTAATATAATTTTTTGTAGCCCGTAGGGGAATCGAACCCCTGTTGCAGGAATGAAAATCCTGAGTCCTAACCACTAGACGAACGGGCCACTAATTATAAAAAACTATCTTTAAAGCGGTTGCAAAATTAGATGTCCTAATCATTAATCAGCAAACTTTAAAATATTAATTTTCTTTTACATCAAGGATGTCAAGAAGCTCACCTTTTTGATGTAATTCCATTGTAATGTCGGCTCCTCCAATTAGCTTCCCCTTAACAAAAAGTTGAGGTATCGTTGGCCAACCTGATTGCTCAGATAATTGGATCCGAATTTCAGGATCTACAAGTATATTAATATCTTTATATTCCACTCCATAGTGGTTTAGAATTTGTACTACTTGATTTGAAAATCCACACATCGGCATATCCTTTGTACCTTTCATGTAGAGTATAATCGGATTTTCTGCTATATCATTTTTAATTTGTTCTTTTAAGTCCATTAATTTTCCTGCGGATTGTTTTTTTCCCATTCTTTAGTTGAAAATGTTTTTAATTGAAGAGCGTGAATTTCTCTTGTCATATGATCTCCAATAGCACTATAAACTTTTTGATGCTGTTCAATTAAAGATAAGCCATCAAATGAAGAGCTAATTACAATAGCGCTAAAATGATCTTTTGTGCCTGTTGTATCAACCACTTCTATTTTAGCACCTGGAATACCGTTCTCAATTAATAGTTTTACCTCTTCAGGTTCCATTTCAACCTTGCTTATTATAATGTAAATTTAATTTATCTATTAGTATTATTAAAACAAATCAATTGATTAAAGATCTTTAATCAATAAAACATTTATTAAATTTCATACTTAAATGAAGCTATATAGTTGGAATGTAAATGGCATTCGTGCCGCTGAAAAAAAAGGATTCTTAAATTGGCTAGACGAAGTACAGCCAGATATCCTTTGTGTCCAAGAGACAAAAGCAAAGATCGACCAGTTAGGTTCATCGTTAATTGAGGATCATGGATATCATACATTTTGGCATTCTGCAATAAAACCTGGTTATAGTGGAGTAGCTACATTTTCTAAAGAGAAGCCACACTTTGTACAAGAAGGTTTAGGCATAGAAAGGTTTGATTCAGAGGGACGTGTTTTGCTTACTGAACATGATGATTTTTTACTTTATAATATATATTTCCCAAATGGTCAGAAAGACGATGTTCGCCTAAATTATAAATTAGATTTTTACGATGAACTATTGCCCATAATTAATGAACAAGTAGATAGTGGGAACAATGTAATTGTAACTGGTGATTGGAATACTGCTCATCATCCAATTGATTTAGCACGGCCAAAAGAAAATGTTAAAACATCAGGGTTTATGCCCATAGAAAGAGAAAAGTTAGATACTTATGTTTCAAATGGATGGGTTGATACTTTTCGACATTTCCATGCTGAGCCTAATCGCTATACTTGGTGGACGTATAGATTCGGGGCGAGGGAAAGGAATGTTGGTTGGCGTATAGATTATTTTTTTACAAATGAAACATTTATTGATCAGCTTGAAGATGCAGATATTCATGATAATATAATGGGCTCAGATCATTGCCCGGTATCAATCACTTTAAAAAAAGGTGGAATCTAATTTAAATCATAAGATCGACTGCAATTGCATCAGAAAAAGCGAATCCTTTGTTAGTTAATTTTAATCTATCCTTTTCAAATATAAAATAATTACCCCATTTAATTTGATTTTCTTCAATCGATTTTTTGACTGATTTTTTAAATTTATTTGGAATTCGATTTAAATTTATTCCATCACTAATTCTTAATCCAAATCCAATTAATTCATTTGTAAAATTTTTTTCAGAAAAATCTTCGCTAAAATCTATTGGAGTTTTTCCTTCTTTAATTAACCTAATATATTTATCCAAACTTCGCACATTAGAATACCTTTTTTCACCATCAAAGCTATGTGCAGATGGACCAAAAGATAAATATGGATTAATTTTCCAATAGTGAATATTGTGCATGCATTCTCTATTTGGTTTTTTCCAATTTGAAATTTCATATTGTACAAAGTTGTTATTAGAAAGAGATGATTGAGTCCATTCATAGTAATTAATGCTTTCATCATCACTTGGCATAGTAATTGCGCCATCAGCAACGTATCGAAAGAGTTTTGTATTTTTTTCAACTGTTAAGGAATAGCAAGATATGTGATCCGGTTGTAGATCAATCACTTTTTGGAGATCACGCTTCCAAATATCTATTGTTTGATTTGGGATATTATATATTAAATCACAGTTTATATTATTATATCCGGCTTTTCGTGCATTCTCAAAAGTAGTTATTACATCACTTGGGCTATGATTGCGGGTTAAAAAATTTAATAATTCTGGTTCTAATGATTGCACACCAATGGATAATCTATTTATTCCTAAATCATGGAACTCTTTTAAGCTTTCCATTTCTGCTTCTCCAGGGTTTGCTTCAATAGTGAATTCAACGACCTTTGATATATCAAATTTTTCTGATAATGTGTTTATTAATTTTATTATTAGATCAGGATGAATTAGACTAGGAGTACCGCCCCCAATAAAAATCGTATTTATCTTCCATTTACTTGTGTCAATAGGGCATAATTGAATTTCTTTTAATAAAGCCTTGAAAAAACTAGGAATATCATCATCGCGTTCAGTTATAGAATAGAAATCACAATACATGCACTTTATACGACAAAATGGAATGTGTATATAAAGACCAGCCGTTGGCATGGAAAAATAAAAATTAATCAGCTAAACTATTTATATCATCCCTAATCAATATTAAAATAGCTGATTGGGGAACAATTAGAAAATCATCATTTTCAATTTTGACTTCTATGGATGCTTTATTTAAAAACAATGCCATATCGCCAACATCTGCTTGCGGTGGAATATATTTCACCGAGTTATTATTATTGCTGGACCATGGTTCTTCAATGTCATCATCAGGGTTTCCTAATGGTATGCCTGGACCAACTTCAACGACCACCCCACTCAGAATCTCTTGTTTTTCTACGACACTTGGAGGCAGATAAAGTCCAGCTTTAGATTTTTTTTCACCACGATCTGGCCTAATTAAAATCCTATCTCCGACAACAAGAATCTCTTTGTTTTTACTTCTCATGTTAGAAATTAAGTATGTTTATTTGGTTAGTACAAGTCGCATGAAAATATTGAAAAATTAGATTTTAGAAGCGAAATTTACCGAATGGATGTTCAATTAAAGATTGTAAAAACTAATTCTGATAAGGAGCTAGTAATCAATATTAGAAAAGAGGTCTTTATCGAAGGGCTCAATATACCTGAGCATTTAGAAATTGATTCAAATGAAGAAAGTGCTATATATATATTGGCTCAAGTAGATGGGAAATCTGTAGGTACAGCTAGATGGAGAGAAACAGATGAAGGAACAAAATTAGAACGCTTTGCTGTTTTAAATGAATATAGGTCCTGCGGAATTGGAACTAAGATGACTAAGTTTATTATAAATAAATTAAAAGACTCTAAATTGATTTATTTAAATGCACAAAGCTCAGCTATTCCTTTTTATGAAAAATTAGGATTTAAACCCATTGGTCCAAGATTTAGAGAAGTTGATATTGAGCATCAAAAAATGATTTTTCCTAAGAATAACTAGCCTAAAGCAGTCGTTTTACTATCATAAATTTCCACTTATATTCTAGCTAATTTGGATAATCTAAATACTAAATAAATAAAATATCATGACTGGTTCAATTTACCGTCGAATGGGACAGCTATTGTTCCATTTTTGGCCATATATACTTATCTCTTCTATCTCAGCAGTAATTTTTGTACTGTTGAATAGTATCTCTATTTGGTTAACGGCATCATTTATTAATAATGTTTTAACAGATTTTGACAAAATTGTTCAATCCCAATCAGAATGGGCTTCTAAAACAACTCTTACTGCTAATGAAAAACTGAAATATTGGACCAATTTATTTATTTTGAGAGATACACCTACACAA
>CACHMU010000008.1 GCA_902581045.1 uncultured Fidelibacterota bacterium
TTGATTTTACAAAAAAACAAGGTGGCCTAAGTTTGTATGTTCACCCATTTAGTGGGATTGATCCTTTTTCTGAAGTAGGGATGAGACGTATACCAAGAGAATTAATAGCTGATGCGATTCTAGATAAATTTGATTTATTAGAGATTGTGTGTCTTTGGAGTAACTCAAGAGGAACAAGTAAACTATGGTATGAATTTTTAAATATTGGGTCAACTATTGCTCCATCAGGTGGTACGGATGTAATGAATAATTTTTACAGGACAATGGCAATAGGGACTACCCGCGTATATGCTCAAACTAAAGGTGCCAATGATTGGAATTCCTATACAACTGCACTAAAAAATGGAAAGTCTTTTGTAACAAATGGGCCAATGCTAGACTTTAAAGTAGAAAAATCATTACCAGGAGAGGTGGTTGAAGCATCACGCCAAGTCAAATGGAACTTAGATTTATATAGTTCTGTTAATGTAGATAGCGTTGAAATTATTGTTAATGGCAAAGTAGTTTGGGCCAGTGAAGGGTTAGATAAACCAGGACGTATTTCATATAAGGGCTCAATTGATTTACCTTCAGGTGGCTGGATTGCCTCTAGAGCTTTTGGTGGTAAAATTGTGTGGCCTGTAATGGATAGCTATATATTTGCTCATACTGCCCCCATATGGATAGGTTCAATTGGAAGTACAGATTCTGAAACAAAAAAACTCTCGGCAAATAGATTGCTAAAATTGTTAGATGTATCTGAGCAAAGAATGATTGAAGGGTATAAAGATAATCCAATTCCAAATTTAAAAGCTCACTTCAAAAATGCACGCGAACATTTAAATAATATTAAGTAATGGATCGAAAAAAATTCTTAAAAACGAGTGCTATCCTAGCAGGTACAACAATTTTACCTTCAAATTCAATTTTTGCTAATAACATCAATAAGAATGGTATTGAAAAGATAACTGATGATAAGGGTAATTTTATTCAACAGTCTTTACCTTACAATATAGACCATCTTGAGCCATTTATGGATTCTGAAACTTTAGATTTACATCATTCTTTTCATCATGGTGGTGCTGTTAAAGGTGCAAATAAAGATATAGAAATGATAAAGCGCTCAATTAAACAAAATGATTTTAATATGGTTGATTATTGGACAAAGAAGCTTTCATTTCATCTGTCTAGCCATATTTTGCACAGTATTTTTTGGACAAACTTAACAAAAAGAAGCTCTACTCCATCTGGCGCATTATTAAAAAAGATCGAGAAAGATTTTGGTTCATTAGATAAAATGCAGGGATTGCTTTCTAAATTATCTAAATCAATTGAAGGTAGTGGTTGGGGAGTTTTAGCCTATCAACCACAATCAGATACGTTAGTTATTCTACAATGTGAAAATCATCATAAGCTAACAATATGGGGAGCAGTTCCATTATTAGTCATCGATGTATGGGAGCATGCATATTATTTAAAGTATAAAAATAGACGGGGAGATTTTGTTGATGCTCTGATGAATATAATTAATTGGGATAATATTGCTGAAAGGTATGAGATAGCTAAAAAGCTAAATTAATTTTCTTCTACTACAATAGCTACTTTATCCTTTTTGGGACTAACGGCAATTCTACTAATTTTGTTTAATCCATATTTTGAAAGGTCAGCTATTTCTGTCCAACTTGAATTTTTAGATAATTCATACTGATATAATTTATTTTCTTTTCCCATAATAATTGTTTTAGAAGTTATCCAGTTTAAATCTTCAGATCTTGATAATGTATTCGTTAATATTTGAGTTTCGCGTGACTTTTTATTAACTGTATTGATTGTCCAATCTTTATTCTGTTTGCTGATATAACTAACAAAGTTATTTTTATTATTATCATGAATTGATCTACCGATTTGATCATCAATATATATTTTGTCTTTTGTCTTTAGATCAAATATTTCAAATGTTGGAGGATTCCCCAAGATAAAACAATAAATTTGATTTTTGTTTGCCCAGGCGTAATAACCAACTTTCAATTTAGGAATTAACACACTTGATTTATTTGAATACATACTATATTTATATAGTAATTGAGTTCCATCTTTATCTAAACGAATAGCAGAAAATGTTTTACTATTTCCAATTTGTTGTGGAGAGTATTCACTACCATCAGTATCAGTAAGCCAAGTCTTTTTACCATTACGAACATTATAACTTACAATATCAGTTTGACCGTTTCGTGTAGATGAAAATAATATTGATCTACCATTTTTCATAAAAGACGGCTGATTATCATATCCGTCGTTATTTGAAATATTGATAGGATTTTTAATAGAATAATTATTTGCATTTGAGATTAGATCAAATAAGTAAACTTCTGTATCTCCTTGAGCAATTAGAACGTTACATAAAAAAAATAGTTTAATTGTTGATTTTAGCATTTAAGAACTCATTTTATAAAGTAAGATTCAAGGATTGATGGTTTGTAGATTTTCATACCTACTAATATAAGATAAATTTTATTTATAATTTTAATAGTAGAAAATCAAAACTGATTAAATGGAATTAATCATTCTAAATCTAAATGATTTATAAATAGTTCAAAAATGAGTGATATAATCAAATGTACATGTATGTTAGCTGATATATCGGAATGGGCAGCGATGAGCGAAGAATATGTAAAATTTTTTCCTGATAACAGACCCGCTAGGAGTGCTTTTGCAGGTACAGGTTTAGCTAGAGGTGCAAGAGTTGAAATTGAATGCATTGCAAAACTAAATTGATGATACAAATTTTGTTTATTTAATTACATATTATTAATTGAGGAGGATAATATGAAACGATTAATAACACTTATAACCATTGTTTTTATAGTTGGCTGCCAAAACAATAGTTATGAATTAAACTATCCGCAAACTAGAGAATCTGATCATGTTGATACCTACCATGGTGTTTCAGTCTCTGACCCATATCGTTGGCTAGAAGATGATATGTCAGATGAAACAGCCGAATGGGTAAAAGCTCAAAATAAGATTACATTTAATTATCTAGACAAAATTAGGTTTCGAAAAAAATTAAAGAAGCGAATTAAAACTTTAAATGATTATGAAAAAATTGGTGCGCCATTTAAAGAAGGTAATTATGAATATTTTTATAGAAATGATGGGTTGCAAAATCACTCCGTAGTCTATCGTAAGGTCTTTGGTTCAGATGAGAGCCCAGAAGTATTTTTAGATCCCAATACATTTTCTAATGATGGAACTGTAGCGTTAAGAGGTTTATTTTTTAGTAAGGATGCATCTATTGGTGCATATATGATTACTGAAGGTGGATCAGATTGGAGAAAAATTATTGTTATAGATACTGAGACCAAAGAGATTTTGGAAGATACTTTAAAGGATGTAAAATTTAGTGGAGTCTCATGGAGAGGAAATGATGGATTTTATTACAGCAGTTATGATAAACCTAAAGATAATAGTGCCCTATCAGGTAAAACTCAGCTGCACAAGCTCTATTATCATAAACTAGGTACTTCACAATCATCTGATAAATTGATTTTTGGTGGTGAGAATCAACCAAATCGTTATATATCTGGTTCTGTTACTGAAGATCAAAACTATTTAGTTATTTCTGCCGCAAAAAATACTGCTGGTAATCAGATTTATGTAACTGATCTAAGAAATAATAAGAGTCAATTTATTCAATTACAAAATGATTATTTTGCACCATGTAACTTTGTTTATAATGAAGGTTCAACATTTTATTTATATACAAATATCGGAGCTCCCAATTTTCGTTTAGTATCGGTAAATCTATCAAATCCCAAAAGTTGGAAGGACGTTATTAAGGAAAAAGAAAATGTTTTAAACGTCAGTGTAGGTGGGGGATACTTTTTTGCTAATTATTTAGTGGATGCGAAATCTAAAATTGAACAATATAACACTAAAGGGAAATTTGTAAGGGAAGTTAAACTTCCGGCTCTTGGATCTGCTGGTGGCTTTTACGCAAAAAAAGATGATGAAGAACTATATTATTCTTTTTCATCCTATGTTTATCCAAATACTATTTATAAATATAATATTGGATCAGGTGAATCAATCTTATATGAAAAACCAGAAATTGATTTTCAATCGGAGGATTATGTATCGAAACAAGTTTTTTATGAGAGTAAAGACGGTACAACTGTTCCAATGTTTATAACATATAATAAAAATATTGAAATGAATGGTAAAAACCCAACTATTCTATACGGATATGGAGGATTTAATATCAGTATAACCCCAAGGTTTAATTCAACAAATATTGCTTGGATGGAGAATGGCGGAATTTATGCAGTCCCAAATTTGAGAGGCGGAGGTGAATATGGTGAGAAATGGCATAATGCTGGAATAAAGATGAATAAACAAAATGTTTTTGATGATTTTATTGCAGCTGCTGAATATTTAATAAATGAAAACTATACATCTAGTGATTATCTTGCCATAAGAGGTGGGTCGAATGGCGGACTACTTGTTGGTGCATCTATGACCCAAAGACCAGATCTTTTTAAAGTTGCAATTCCAGCAGTAGGCGTTCTAGATATGTTACGATATCATCAATTTACAGCAGGTGCCGGCTGGTCATATGATTATGGTACTGCACAAGATTCCAAAGAAATGTTTGAATATTTATATCGATATTCACCTGTGCATGCTGTTAGGAATAGCAAGTCTTATCCAGCTACTTTAGTTACAACTTCTGACCATGACGATCGTGTTGTTCCTGCACATTCGTTTAAGTTTATTTCAGGATTACAAAAATACCATGTTGGATCAGATCCTGTATTAATTAGAATTCAAACTAATGCCGGACATGGTAGTGTATCTCTTGATCAACGAATTGAGCTTTCAGCAGATGTGTTTGGGTTTATTTGGAAAAATATGGGGATTACTCCAAAATTATAGATCATTAATTTGAATTTGTTTCAAATGAACTGGTAAGAATGTTTTTGATTTAGGTGAAAGGATTTTTACCTCTTCTATAAATGGAAAGGCTTTTGATTCAGCTGCGTTTTCTTGTGATGCGCCATATGGTACTCTAAAATCATCCCAGTGAGTAGGTATAATAATTGATGGATAATTTGTTAATGATAACAATCTTTCTGTGTAATTATATATTTCTTTTCTTGAATTGGCAGACCCAGCTAAAAGGATATTAGGATTTAGTCCTTTAATTTCATTTTCAAGAAAATTCATTGAACCCATTGTTAAAATTTTGTCGTTATTAAACCTGAAATAAAACATCAAAGAATTTCCTTCAACGAATTCCTTGATTTGCATAGGGGTTTTAACATTCTTAGGAATTATGTCAGAACTAAAATATTGTTTTTTTCTAAGTGCTGAATGTAAAGATGGGAGAACTTTAACAGAAAAATTATCAAATGAATAATCTTCGCCACCCTTTACAGTTATAATTTGTTCATTTGGTAATCCATGAGCTCTTAATAAATTGGCTAAACTTTCTGTGCCAATGACTGTCGCCCCAGTGATTTTAGCAATGTAAGGCACATCTGCTGCATGATCAAAGTGGGTATGATGAACAAAAATATAATCAGCATTCTTAATATAACTATTAATTACTGATGTGTCTGGTTCAAAGTAATCATCTCTAAAATATTTTGGTCTTTTATCATCTCCCCAGTCCCTATTAAGCGCTGATGTTGCAATTGTTTTTGTAGTACTATTCCCTACAAGCTTAATTCTTGATAAATAGGGATCAATTAGTACTGTTGTTTTTTGATCAGTTATTTCCCATCCTGCAGCACCTAAGTATTTCAACTTTAAATTAGATTTTTGATTATTAGATGAATTAGAGCATGAAATGAATAGTGAGCATATAATTGCTATTAAACAAAATTTGATTTTCATAATTGGTTCCTCATTTAAAAATTTTATTTTTCACCAGTGTAATTTTTAACGTACCAGAGAGAAAAATTAGATAGGTTCTGATCGCCACGGTTAATTTTGAATTTTTTTAATGCTGATATCTTATCAAAATAATCAAATAAGAATTCTGGCTCGCCCATACCATGTTTAATAAAAATAAAATCATTGCCCTTTAATGTATAGTTTGGATAAAGGAATAAATATAGTGTTTCCTGATAGCCAATTGAAAAACAAGTGGCCTCAGGAGATGGGTTCAAATAGAAATTGATCATAGAGGGTATCTGAAAATTATTCGCAGCAATTCGTACATTCTGAAGTTCAGGGTTTTCATCAATATATGTTTTTAATGAATCAGTAAATCCTTCATACATATAATAGCGATTTGTTACATCAGCGTCACCCTTTATGGGTAGAATAGGTTTAAAGGTCTGTATTGTTATAATCATAATTAATAATAGAGAATATATAATTTGAAAATAGTATAGCTTAAAGGATGATTTATTTTTCTGTAATCCAAGTAAAAACAAACCACTTATGAAGGCTGGGGCTGGCCAGTTCAATTCAAATTTTGAAAAGAGTGAGTGACCCAAAAAATAAAATAGTGGTACAACAGTTACTATAGTGAAGTACTTTACAGACTCTGAAATATTTTTCCATTCTTTTAGATTAGCAAATGGACGAATAACTGAAAAATAAAAAAACAGAGGTCCACTTACAATTGCCAATCCTAACCAAAGCTTCAGAAATTCGGGAATACCTCCACCACGATAAATATGACTTCCTTGATTGCGAACAAATGCTAGATCATTTTGAAGGTTCCAAATAATAAATGGTAAGAATATTAATAAGGCAACAACAAAGGATCCATAGAAATGAATATTTTTAAACCAATGTCGCTTGTTTTTTATTAATAAAGGATAAAGCGCAATACCCAATGCTGGAAACAGAGCAGATATTTTTGATAATACTGCAAGTCCTAACATTATTCCACCAATATAAATATATTTTTTATCAACGCAATAGGCTAAGTAATAATACATGATTGCAAGTATGGAAAAAAATGTCATTGGAACATCAGGCGTAATAACAATTGCATTTGTATGAAATAGCATATTCGCTGTCATACTTAATGATAAGAGTATACCAACTTGTCTATTGAAATAAACTTTCCCAAAAAAATATAGAATAACTGTAATAATTGTCATCAAGGTTGTAGCGCCTAAACGTACAGTAAAGCTGTTTTCCCAAATTAAAGTAAAAAATTTGATTAGATATGCTACAACTGGGCCATGGTCGACATAACCCCACGCTAAGTGACGTGCATAGATTGCATAATACGCTTCATCATTAATTAATACTGTATTAGAAATAAATATTAAACGAAGAATAATAAGAAATAAACTTAAAGGTATAAAAATTCGATCAATCAATTTATTCATTTATTTAAAAACCCAATATTTTGAACCCAAAAAATTAATTGTTGTACCACCAGCAATACCAATAGCTTGTGCCACAACTTTTATTGATGGGTCAAATGTATTTATATACCACCATAGGATTAACAAGTTAATAGTAAGACCAATTAGTGAAACGCTAAGAAATCTAAAATAATTCGCAATTTGAGGAGGATTTTCATCTATTTTTTTCTTGAAAGTCCAGAAGTGATTCAGTAGATAATTTTGTATACTAGCAAAAAGGAAGGTTAAAACTGAAATTATAATAGGAGGATAAAATAGTATATCTACAAAAATATAGAATAGAACAAGATTTGTCATTGTTCCTAATAATCCTACAATAAGAAACTGCGGTAATTTCATAAGGTATAAAGTATGATTGAATGATTTATCGAGTTTAAATTAATGACCAACATACCAAGTTTGAAATATGCATTTAAAAAAATGTTAATACCATTAATTAAAAATAAAACTCCTCTTATTGATTTAAGAGCGCCCATAGAATTTTCATCAGGGACAGTTCCAACAAGTATAAATCTTCCAATACTTTTTGATGAAGAAAGAAGTATTGTTGGCAAAACATATAATGATCAAGGTCAACAGGCTGCAAAAGATACTGGCTATAATCTTGTTAGTGGAAAATTAAAGGAACAAAGAGTTGCTGCCTGGAAAGAATTTTTGGATGACAATCCAAATTCTAAACTATATTGTGCAAGAGGTGGGGAGAGGTCAAAGATTGCACAAAATTGGCTGAAGGAAGTTGGCATTAATATTGAAAGGGTAGATGGTGGTTTTAAAGCACTTCGAAATACTTGTATGGATATATTGGAAACCGCTTCGAATGATCAAAAGGAATGGATCATTATTGCTGGAAAAACAGGATCTGCAAAAACTAAAATAATCAATAAATTTAAAAACGGTATTGATTTAGAATCATTGGCAAATCATAGAGGATCTGCTTTTGGAGGCTATGATACACCACAACCGACACCAATCAATTTTGAAAATAATTTAGCATTCAAGTATTTAGATGTTTTATCAAATTATATCTTTTTTGAAGATGAATCAAGGACGATTGGAAGGTTAGTAATCCCTGAAAATTTTTATCATAAAATGAGTTTATCTAACTTCGTTTTAATTGAAGAGCCAATTGAAAAGCGGATTGAGAATATTTATAATGAGTATGTTGTAAGGAATCTTAAGAAGAAGAATACTGTGGAATTATCAATTTATTTACGTAAAAAACTTGCAAAAATATCAAATAGGCTTGGAGGCGTTAAATATAGTCAAGTTGATAAATTAATTCAGAATGCATTTGAAAATAGTGATGAAGAAAACCATTATAAATGGATTGAAATATTATTAATCAGTTATTATGATAAAATGTATGAATACCAATTAGAACAAAAAAAGGATAGATGTATTCATATTGGTAGTTGGCTTGAAATTTTTGAGTATTTATCAAATTATAAATCATGAGGTGTTTTTTGTTAAATCATTTAATTAAAATAATTGTATTACCATTCTTATTTATTTTAAATCTTAATGCGCAAGACGAATTAAATATTCAAAATGAAGAATTCATGCCCTTACATACTAGGATATTGTGGGGTGAAAAGGGATTAATTAGGAAAATGAATTTAGCACCTGAAACTAGGAGAGCCGAACTTAAGCTTCGAACAAAAATGCTTCAAAATCACCAAAAACTCGCTATGGTTAGTTTGGGGCTCTTAGCTTACCAATATTCTTTAGGCCAACAAGTTATTGATAGTGGTTTTGCACCAAAATATACTTCAGCTCATAGGAAATATAGTACGGTGACGTGGGGATTATATATGACATCAGCTTCGTTAAGTTATTTTGCCCCACCTGCGTTAGTATATGAAAAAAGAGTAAGCTCAATGAAAATACACCGTTGGCTTTCCTATATACATTTTGCTGGAATGATTGCATTGCCTGTTTTAGGAAAAAATATTTCTAAGTCAGGTTATGAACTATCTGCGACAAATCTACATCAAGATGTTGCAACAGTTACTTTTGTGAGTATGATCTTATCTGGGTTATTAACAATATTACCATATTAATGATTATTATATTAATATTATTACTATCAACATTAAGTGCTCAGGATTTTGAAATAAATGGTGCGCGATTAAATTATCATGGAAGTCATATACTACATGATTGGGTAGGTACTTCTAATGATTTAAAAGGGAGAGTATTCATTGATAATGATAAGTCAGAATATTTTGTTGAACTAAACGTTTCTTTAAGATCTTTTAGTAGTAAAAATTCTAATAGAGATTCAAATATGTTATTTGCAACTGAGGCACTTGATTATCCAACTATTACATTTAAATCAACATCTATTAATATTTTTAAGGATTCAGTAAAAGTTGTCGGAAATCTTTCATTTCATGGAGTATCAAAAAAAATTGAGAGTACAGCAAAATTTCAATTATCCAATGATTTTTCAGCCAAAGGATCTTTTAAAATGAATCTTTCAGATTATGATATTGAACGGCCAACTTTGATGTTTATAAAAATAGATGATGAAATAAAAATAGAATATTTTATTAAATAATAATTAAAGCGAACCTTTCAAATGCAACCAAGAAAAAATAAATTTAGAAATATTGCAATAATTGCACATGTTGATCACGGTAAAACAACTCTTGTAAACTCAATGTTAAAACAGAGCGGAACTTTCAAAGCGCATCAAGATGTTGAAGATAGAGTCATGGATTCACTTGACCTTGAAAAAGAGCGTGGTATAACTATTACTGCAAAAAATACTGCAATATATTTCAATGATATTAAAATAAATATTCTTGATACACCTGGTCACGCGGATTTTGGAGGTGAGGTAGAAAGGAGTTTAAATCTTGTTGATGGTGCTCTTCTACTTGTTGACGCGAGTGAAGGGCCGTTGCCACAAACTCGATTTGTTTTAAAAAAAGCGTTAGATAAAAATTTACCTGTGATTGTAGTTATAAATAAGATTGATAGAGATGACGCTAGAATAGATACTGTTATTAATGAGATATATGATTTGTTTATTGATCTTGATGCATCAGATAAGCAAATAGAATTCCCGATTATATATACAAATGCAAAACTTGGGGTTGCTCATAATGAACTTGATAGCAAATCAAATAACATAATTCCTCTCTTTGAATCGATTATTGAAAATATTGAAGGTCCACTTGCTTTAGATGATCACAAAACTCAATTTTTAATCACAAGCCTTGATTATGATTCGTATGTGGGTCAGATCGCTGTTGGTAGAGTTAACAATGGTAGACTATCTATGAATGAAAAATATTCATTATGTACACATGATGAAAACATATCTGATCAAAAGTTTTCAGCACTTTATACTTTTCAAGGTCTTAAAAAAATTCAAGTTAATGAAGTTGAAGCAGGTGATATAATAGCATTAGCAGGGGTAGATAATATTTCTATTGGAGATACTATTTCAGATAATGAAGATCCACTTCCTTTACCAAGAATAACTGTAGATGAGCCAACAGTGTCGATGCTTTTTTATGTTAATAATAGCCCATTTGCCGGAAAGGATGGAAAGTTTCTAACTACTCGTCATTTGTCAGAAAGGTTAGATAAGGAGACTCTTAGCAATGTTTCCTTACAAGTAATTTCTACAAATAGAGCTGATGTTTTTGAAGTGCGTGGACGAGGAGAGCTTCAAATGGCTATTTTAATTGAGACGATGAGACGAGAAGGCTATGAGTTTATGGTCTCAAAACCTCAAGTGATAACTAAGGAAGAAAATGGTAAGATAGTTGAGCCAATGGAAAAAGTATTTTTGGATATCCCTGAAGATAAGGTTGGAGTGCTAACAGAAAAACTTTCTAAACGAAAGGGCAGAATGATAAATCTTCAGAATCATGGCTCAGGTCGAGTTAATCTTGAATTTTCAATTCCATCAAGAGGTCTTATAGGTTTCAGATCTCAGTTTATGACAGATACTCAGGGTGCGGGTATAATGAATAAACTTTTTGATGGACATGCGCCATGGTTTGGACCAATTCCACAAAGAAACTCAGGTGCATTAGTTGCAGATCGTAATGGAAAAGTTACTACATATGCTTGTGTTGGGATGGTTGATCGTGGAGAATTATTTTTAGATGTTGGTACTGAAGTATATGATGGTATGATTATTGGAGAACGTAATAGAGATGGTGATCTAAATATTAATATTACTAGAGAAAAAAAGCTTACTAACATGCGAGCTGCAGGATCTGATAATACAATAACGCTACGTCCACCAAAGCAACTTTCACTTGACCAATGTATTGAGTTTATAGCAGAAGATGAGCTAGTAGAAGTCACTCCATTAAATATTAGATTAAGGAAAATGGAACTTGATCAAAATAAACGTGTATCAATGAAGAGGAAAGAAAAATATAATTCTAATTAATTTATGTTGAAAAATATACTAATAACTCTCATCCTTACATCAATAATGCTTGGTCAGGGCAGATTTACAATTAGCGGAAAGATTATAGATAAAGCATCCGGTCAAGTTTTATCTGGTGCTAATGTATTTGAGACAATTACTGAGGAAGGTACATCAAGCAATGCAGAGGGAGAATATTTATTGCTTCTCCCCGAAGGGAATTACAACTTTAAAATAAGTTATATTGGATATAATTCAATTGAACGTGAAGTATACCTAAATAAAAATATTACTATTGATTTTAAACTTGAACCTGATCCAATAGCAATGCGAAGTATTGATGTTTCAGGAATTGCACCCGATCACAATATTAAATCAACCGAGATTAGCGTTGAAAGGCTAAGTATTCGTCAGGTTGAACAAATACCTGTAGTTATGGGTGAAACAGATATAATGAAAACTATACAGCTTTTACCTGGGATAACTAGTATTGCTGAAGGACGTAGTGGATATATTGTTCGTGGAAGCGGGATTGATCAAAATTTAATTTTGATGGATGGAATGCCAATTTATTATTCATCTCATATGCAAGGATTGTACTCAGTATTTAATTCTGATGCAGTGAAGGGATTAACTGTTTATAAAGGTGGTGTGCCAGCTCGATTTGGAGGTCGTGGTGCATCTGTATTAGATGTTCAAATGAGGGATGGAGATATAGACCAATATAGATCTAGCATAAGCGCTGGTCTTATTACATCAAAATTTTCAATTGAGGCCCCCCTTATTAAAAATAAGTTATCCTTATTCTTAGCAGGTAGATCTACTCGTTTAAGTGGTGGTAGTTTATATGACAAAATAAATGACGGTACTCAAACAGGTGGTCGATTAAATAGTGATAAAGGAGGTGGGGGAAAAGGTAATGATAGTAAAGGTGCTAGTGGTGGCGCTGATGATTTTCGTTTTTTTGCACCAAATGAAAGTTGGTATGACATTAATGGCAAAGTGATATATAATATTAATGAAAAGCAGAATTTAAATTTATCTTTTTATATAGGAAGAGATAGTGCCTATACTGTTGGCTTTACAGAATGGGGTAACCGTGCAGCGTTGCTACGTTGGGAAAACCGCTTCGCAAATAAATGGCTATCAAATACTTCAATTGTATATAGTAAATATTATACAGCTAATATTTCAGGTATTTATTATTTTAACTCTGGAGTAAGTACTCAAAGTATCAAACAAGAATTTTCTTTTTTCCCAAATATAAATAATGAGGTAAGGTTTGGGATTACATCAGAATATCAAGACTTTAATCATGGCTCATTAGAAGATGCGACACTAGATGACGGAGGAAAATTCATGCCTGGAATGCAAGGACTTGAAAGTGCGTTATATGCTGAGAATGATCATAAAATAAATGAAAGAGTTTCTATAAACTATGGAATAAGGAATTCATTTTACCATCAATTAGGTCCAGGGGATCGATTCACTTATGATGAAGTGTCTAATGAACCGATTCAAGCAGAATTCTTTTCTGAAAAATCAGATGTAATGTCTTCTTATAGTAATTTAGAGCCAAGGATAGCATTAACATATCTTCTGTCAGAGCAGAACTCTTTTAAACTTTCTTATAATCGCAATGCTCAATATTTGAGATTAATGTCTTTAGGTGCGGAAGTTGAATGGTATGATATCTGGATGCCAACAACAAAAAATATTAAGCCCATGTTAACGGATCAATTTGCCGTGGGATATTTTCACAATTTTAATAATAATGAAATAAAAGTTTCTGCTGAAACGTACTATAAAATACTAAATGGGGCTGCTGACTTTGAAGATGGTTTGCATAATTATTTAGTTGATAACCTTGAAGCATATGTTGCAACTGGAGAAGGGTTAGCATATGGTTTCGAAACATCTATTGAAAAACCAACTGGAAAGTTTACCGGTAGGTTAAGCTACAATTATGGCAAGAGTGATTATAAAATTGATGTGATTAATCAAGGAAGATGGTATCCGTATCGTTTTGATAAAACACATAGTCTTACCATGCTTTCAAATTTTCAGCTTACTAGCAATTTTTCAGTATCGAGCACTTTTTTATATTCAACAGGTCGACCTGTAACTCTTCCAGAAGGTTATTATTATATTAGTGGTCTTCCATTTCCCTATTGGGAGGGAAGGAATAAGTATCGTTTACCGGATTATCATCGATTAGATATAGGCATTAAATATTCACCAACTTTCCTAAAAAAATGGACAGGTAGTATTAAGACAACAATTGATGTGGCTTTATATAATGTGTATGATCGCCGAAATATTCATACAATTAATTATGTTCAAGGTGAAAATAGTTTATTTGAGCAAGTTGGACAAAGCACCTATGGTTTTATGCCCAGTATTAATATTAACATTGAGTTTTAGGCAATGAGAATTGATCGCATTTTATTTTTTATCTTATTTGGTTTTATCATTTCCTGTGATGGATTCCATGAAGAAACAGTCCCTATTAATATAGATGTGGAAGATGTTGAAACCATTTTAGTTATTAATGGTGAGATAGAGGAGGGACAAATAGCTTGGGTTCAAATTAGTTATTCTGAGGATATTAATGCATCTTTGAATACACCTATTAATTATGAGAAGAGTGCGAACGTATCAATAAGTACTAAGAGTGGTTCATCTGAAAAGATGATTCATATATGGAATGGAATTTATATCGGGAGCAAAATTAAAGGTATTATTGATGAGACATATACAATGACTGTTACAATAGGATCAAAAACCTATACTGCAAATTCAACAATGCTTAAACCTCGAGGTTACCAGGGGGCCTGGGTATATCAACTAGCTTCAAATGATGATGGAAAAGATTCCAGCGGTAAAGAAGGTTCTAGTAAATATTCTGATGAGTGGATTATTAATGATCCTTCTGATACTCGCAATCGTTATCTATTTGAATGGTGGGTAAATGGGGTTCATTATATTAGGCAAGACTGGGCAATAGATGATAATCGTGTTGTAAATGCAAATGAAGGACTAAAGTTATTTACAGTTACATTGGATCCATTACCAAATCAGCATATTCAACATCGTACTGCAGAAATTGACAAGATCACATACGACTATTACAATATGTATGAAAAAATTGTTAGGGGACTTGTCAGCGTGACCTCTCAAACACCATATAATCCTGTTTCTAATTTTGGGCAAAATACAATTGGTAATTTTCGTGCGGTTGCATTTTCTTCCGCAATCTTATTGACGCCACCTGATATTTTTGTAATTGCGCAGAACAAACAAAATGTATTGGCATTTGAACCAAACTCTTTTTTCAAAAAATATAATTTATTTTGGAGTAATTCTTCTGGTGTAAATGAAAATTCAAATGTTGTATCTGATTTTAGATTAGGAATGACAAGCGACAATATTAATTTTCATGTTGATGACAAACTTAATAATGGTTCAACTTACTATTACCGCTTACAGGTTGAAGATGGTAAAGGAAATGTTTCAATATTATCACCTGAGGTAAGTGCTGTTCCAAATGCAAATGTCACAGCAGATACAACATCAATAACATTGGGAAATTTGCCCACTAATATTGTTGCAACTGCGGGTAATGGCCAGATTACAATTTCATGGAAACCTGCTGCGGCTGGCAGTAAGTTAGTTTATGGTCTTTATTGGAGTAACCAAAAAGGAATTACTTTGAATAATACATCAAAGGGTAACGCATTTTGGAATATTGAATCACCCTATATACATAAAGGGTTAGATAGTGCAAAAACTTACTACTATAGAGTTGCTGTATGGGACGGTGTTGAAATTCGTTTGTCTAAAGAAGTTAGTGCAAAACCTAACTAAATTAGTTTTTATATATAAAAAGTCGATAGGATTTAAACTTAATAAAACTTTCACCAGTAAGTTCTCCAGATAGCCATACATTTTTAATTTTATTCAGTCTTCTTTGATATTTCCATTTAATTATTTTTGTTAATCTAGGATATTTATATTCTAAATAATTGTTGGACATTTCAGATATAGGAATTGCTACTTCATTTAATAATTGATTCAAAAAATCCCAAGTAGGTGCTGTTTCTTTTGTAATGTCAATATCAAGTTCTTTTGTTAATGAACTTTTGGAAATTTCATCATCAAAAATATCTAAACGATGTCCGCCCCTCATAGGACTCACTCCAGCCACATTTTTATGAAAGACATCACATATCAATAAATATCCATCCTTATTTAATACTGATATAATTTTATCGATGGACTCTTTTAATCTTACATATTGAAAACTCTCACTGAATAAAATCAAATCATACTGTTTTGATATATCTAAATCTTCAAATTTGTTGACATATATATTTGATGAGCTATCCAGTTTTGCTTTGATTTTGTCAGCTAAAAATTCACTTGGTATTACACAGTCAACCTCATAACCCAGTTTAATCAATTTTTTTGCTAAGCTGCCCGATCCACTACCGACATCTAAAATTCGTTTAACATTATTAGGTATATTATTAATAATTAATTGAGAATGACGATTTTGTGCCTCAGAAAAGTTTTGCGCTGTCGCTTTTTTATTTTCAGGCCAGTAACCATAATGTAGTTCTTCTGTATCCATAAAGAACTTTCCTATCAGAAGTCCAACATCTAGACCGACAACTTTTGAGTTAAATTTATTTGTCATTTTATCAAATCCACTATTTTTTTAGATAGTCATCAGAACCATCTATCCAATCTGCTCTTGGAGGTGAGAATGTATCCACTTCTACTACATCACCAATCATTAGTGCCTCATGAGGTAAATTACTTGGAATAATTAATGATTCGCCAGGACCAATATCAATTACTTCTGATTTATCTTTCCCTAGCCAGAATCTTATAGTACCTGATATTACCTGAGTAATTTGTTCATTGTCATGGTGGTGTTGTGGTACCAAACATTTATCTTTTAATTCCATCCTTGCCACCATCACTTTTTCTCCCCAGATCATTTTACGTTTTATTAAAGGATTTAGTTGTTCTTCTTCTACTGAATCCCAGTTGATCTTTTCTAACATATTTTTCCTTATTTATATATTTTCAATTAAATAAAGTTAGTAATCACTGAAGTATAAAAAAAAAGCCTCTTTGAAGAGGCTTTTTTAATTAATCATTATAGATTGATTAGAATGTCCAACCAAATGACAATCCACCCCAAGGAAGCATTGTTGTTTCTTCAGTAATAAGATCTTTAATGAAAAAAGCATACCCAGAAAAACTCATGTAAAGGCCTCCTGTCCCTCTTTGATATCTATATCCTGCAGTAGCATAAGGGAAATTAGCGTCTAGTGAAAGACTTCCGAGTTCATATTCCATAGTTGTATTAACCATAGTCATTCCTCCACCAACCGTCAATTTATTGTTACCACTTCCTATTAAATAATTTGCTCCAATAGGAATAAAAGTAATCTTGCCATCACCTTCATCTCCGTGACTGTGACCTTCATGTCCCTCTTCCTCGGCAGATGCACTTCCGTAGCCAACACGCACAGAAATATTGTCAGTTAACATACGTTCATAGTTCAAGCTAAATAAAAGTCCAGCACCACCACCTTCTGCATAAACAGAATTAAATTGACTAAAACCTATTGATGAGAGCAATATTGTTGAAGTAATAATTAATAATAGTTTTTTAAACATTTAATAACCTCTTTACATTAATTACAAAATTTAATATCAATGATTTATTTATGATACTTTTTTAAGGCAAATGATTTCTTTTTATATGTTACTCTGCTAAATTAATGCATGATGAAAAATAAAATATTTTCTATCACTGTTATTTCAATTGTTTTTGGGTGTTCATCAAATGCTCCAACATATACAGCTGAGGATTTTCGTTGCTACCCCGATGTTGTTTATCTGATTCGTCATGCTGAAAAGCAAATAATTAAAGGTGAAAAAAACCCTGAGCTTACAAAACTTGGTTTTTCTAGAGCTGAAGCATTAGCTGATTCCTTAGCTCCATTAATTGAAGGTATTGTTTATTCCAGTGAGTTTACTAGAAGTCAACAGACCGTTATTCCATTAGCAAAAAAATGGAATACAGATGTGCAGATTCATCGAGCTGGTGATCCAGAGGGTCAAGTGGCGAAAGCATTATCACACTGTGGGAGAACAGTAATCATTGCGGGACATTCAAATACTGTACCTGGATTAATCAAATTATTTGGAATAAAAGATGAAGTAATAATTGACGATAGTCAGTATGGTGACCTATATATGATTCGTTGGGAAAATAAAGCTCCTGTCTTATCAATAACGTATGTTGGAGATAAAAACAGTGACGAATAAAAAAAATATTTTACCAATTTTATTATTTGTTGTTTTTGGTTGCTCGGATTCAGGGGTTAGTATTTCAGAAGAAATGCGAGAACTAACGACTTACCCTTTCTCTGAACCGAATCCAATACCAATTCTAACTCAAGATAAGAGATTATATCCTTATCATAAGTTTGTTGGATATAGTCATGATGGCATTCCAAAAAAGTGGAAAGTCATCAAAATGGAAAATGAGCATATCAAAGTTTATGTGTTGCCTGAAGTTGGGGGTAAGGTTTGGGGTGCGATAGATAAGTCAAATGGAGAAGAATTTATTTATAGAAATGAGGTAATGAAATTTAGAAATATTTCATTGAGAGGTCCTTGGACATCAGGTGGGATTGAATTCAATTTTGGAGTTATTGGCCACACACCAGCAACAGCCACTCCTGTAGATTATGTGACAAAAAGAAATAATGATGGTAGCGTTTCAACATTTGTAGGAGGTATGGACCTACCTAGCCGAACACAGTGGAGAGTTGAAATTAAAGTTGAAAAGGGAAGATCTAACTTTGAGACAAAAGCCATGTGGTATAACCCAACTCCAATGGTGCAACCATATTATAATTGGATGACAGCAGCAGCATTTGCCCAGGATGATTTAGAACTTGTATTCCCTGGTAATAAATATTTAAAGCATAGTGGTGAGGTTAAAGCTTGGCCGACAGATGGAGAAGGTAGAAATTTATCTTTATATGATAATAATCGTTTTGAGGGTCATAAATCATATCATGTTGTTGGCGAATGGAAAAACTTTTTTGGAGGATATTATCATGATGATGGATATGGCTTTGGTCATTGGTCTAATCACGATGAAATGCCTGGACAAAAACTTTGGCTTTGGGCACTTTCAAGGCAAGGTGGAATATGGGAGGATCATCTCACTGATACAGATGGACAATACATAGAGTTTCAGGCAGGAAGACAATTGGTACAATATTCACCAGGAGATCATAATAATCCAATACGTAAGGCAGAATTTGATCCATACGGGACTGATCTTTGGACAGAATATTGGTTCCCTGTTAAAGATATAGGTGGTATCAAGGAAGCTTCTAAAAATGGGGCAATGAATATTGAAAGAGAAGGAAATGATATTCTAATTAATCTCCATTCTTTCATTAAATCAAAAGGTAAAATAAAAGTTAGTTCTAATGAAAAAATTATTATTGATCAAGAAGCTTTATTTGAACCAATGATTCAGCACTCCTTTCAGTTGATTCATCCTCAAAATGATCATTTTGAAATAACTGTTGAAGGACTTGACCTATACTATAATTCTGATCCATTGAAGATTCGTGTTGACCGTCCCTATATCTTAGATCAAACTATCGTGTCTGATATGTCAGAAGAGGATCAAAAATTTAATGCAGGTTATGAATTCTTAAAAGAAAGAGAATACCAAAAGGCACAAGAACTGTTTGAACAAGTATTAAAAAAATCCCCTAATCATTTAGATGCAAATAAAGGCATGGCAGATCTTTACTTTAGGAGCGGACGGTACGAAAAGGGAATTCAATCGATTAAAAAAAATCTTCAGATGAATACTTATGATCCAAAAGCGAATTTTATTGCAGGGAATCTATTTCGTGCACTTGGTGAAAATACTAGCGCAAGAGAAGCCTTTGGATGGTCTGCAAGATCAATGGGATACAGATCATCCTCATATACCCAAATATCTGAATTATATTTAATAGATCAAAATTGGGACCTAGCGATAGATTATGCTAATAAAGCATTAGATTTCAATCGTTTCAACATAGATGCTTATCAGATTCTAACAAGTGCAACTAGAAAACTTGGAAGGATTACAGAATCAAAAAAATATAATAAAGCATTATTATCAATAGATCCTCTAAATCATTTTGCGCATCTTGAATCATATTTTTTAAATCCTATTAATTCGATTTGGGAAAAATATGTTTCTAGTATAAACAATGAGTTTCCTGATCAAATTCACTTAGAGTTAGCGATTTCATATTTTAATCGTGGTTTTAATAAAGATGCATTGGAACTATTAGAAAAAATATCAGAGAAAAATAACAATCCAATTATCCAATTATGGGTATCATATTTAAAGCAGGATACTTCTGGATTAGAATTCATTTCAAATACGAAACCTTATTTTGTTTTTCCTTATAGAAGAGAAACAATAAAAGTGCTTAATTGGGCTCAAAGTAACAGTAATCATTGGGAATGGTCATACTTATTAGCATTAAATCTTTGGGCAAAAGATCGAGAAGAAGAGGCTTTAGATATAATGGATGAGCTTAAGGGGCTTCCTAATCATGGACCATTTTATGCAGCTAGAGCTTCTTTAAGAAATAAATATAATCAGATTGGAGTTGAAGAAGATTTAGATCGATCAATAGTTTATACCAAAGATTCATGGCCAATACAACTTCATGCTGTAAAATATTATCAAGAAAATGATCTCTGGACTAAGTCACTTAATCTTTCATCCAAAGCTAATGAACAGTTTCCTAGAAATTTTAATATAGAAATCATGCATGCTAAATCATTATTGTACATGAAAAAATATGATGAATGTTTAGAACTATTAAAAACCACTAAAGTTCTTCCGTCAGAAATGGCAAATGAAAGTCGACAGTTATTTGAATGGGTAAATTTGGCTAAATCAATTGATCATATTAAAAATAATAAGATTCTTGCAGCGCGGTCCGCTATTAAATCTAGTCGTGAATGGCCGAAAAATTTAGGTATTGGAAAGCCGTATCAACCTGATGAAAGTATTCAAAATATTCTTATTACTTATTTAGATGATCCTAATTCCGTTACAAAGTTAAAAATGGAATTAGAAGACCTTCGTAAAAGAAAAAACAGTTATTCCATTATATTAATTGAAGAAATAATAAAAATGATGAATACTAATGAGTAAGAAAAATCAAAAAAATAATGACAAATGGAAAAAAATGGGATTTGCAGGACTGATCCTTTCAGCGCTAAATAATGCAGGAAAAAAGAAAAATAAAAAGAAGAAAGAAATAATTAAAAAAGAATATTGGTAGTGGATTTAAGAGTTTCTTACTTTGATAAGTAAGTCTCTTGTTAGACGAATACCATCCATCTCACTGTGCTTGTTACCTTCATATTCGATACCCACGTATCCATGATAATTTGATTTGAAGACGATTCCCATCATTTTATAATAATCTGAATGTATTTCATTTCCATTATCATCAAACTCATGGCTTTTTGCACTAACTGCTTTAGCATATGGCATAAGCTCTTCCATCCCTTGGTAGCGGTCATACCATTCATCACCCTCAATTCTAAAGTTTCCAAAATCTGGTAGAGTACCAACTCTAGGATGATCAACTTTTTTCATTACAGCTGCGAGCCATTTACCATTAGATGACAGACCTCCATGATTTTCAACGATCGTATTGATTCCTAAAGAGTCACCAAATTCTGTTAATCTTCTAAGTCCATCTGCAGCTAATTCAATTTGGTCATCATATGAGCCTTCGCTTCTTGCGTTTACTCGAATAGAATGACAACCCAAAAATTTTGCAGCTTCAGCCCATTTATAATGATTTTCTATAGATTGAGTTCTTTTGTTTTGATCGGGATCACCCAAATTTCCTTCGTTATCACACATGATCAATAGACTTTTCACACCTAAGTCACTTGCCCTTGTCTTCATTTCATTAAGATAAGATTGATTTTTTGCCTTATCAAAAAAGAAGGAATTGACATATTCAACAGCTGATATGTTAAATTCATTTTTAGCAACAGAGTAGAAGTCAAGATGATCCATTTTCCCACTTCTAAGTGAGCGGTGTAAAGACCACTCAGCCAATGATATTTTAAATGATTTAGAATTTGAACAACTTGAAAATATTGACGTACTAATCCCAGAAAATGCAATCGCACCTGTGGCAGTTGCAGACTTTTTGATAAAATCTCTACGTTTCAATATTATAATTTCCTGATTCTTATATTTCGGTACCAGACTTCACCGTGATCACCCTGAATACCAATATGCCCTTCAGATGCTTTACCAAAAAGCGGCATGGTGCTAAACTTACTTTTTGCTACTAGTTCCCACATTTCCTTACTTCCATAAACATATTCTAGAATTTTTGTTTCATTAAGCCAATGTTCAATTACATTATTTTTTGATACTATTTTAACTTTATTGAATTCACCTACTGGTTTTACAACAATCTTTGAAGGGGCGATCATTGCATATAGAGCACCAGCTGATGTAAGTGTATTTTTCCCATCAGTATGTACATCATTATCGAGCACTTGCATTTCAGGAGCAGATTGCCAAATATAATTTCCTTCTTCAGTTGCAAAATAAAAAATACCACTATTGCCACCAGTTGTCACTTTCCACTCAAGCTCTAATTCAAAATCTTTATAAACATTTTCACTAATAAGGTCAACTCCATGGCCTGGAATAGTTTTTAGAGTTCCATCCACAATAGTCCAATCATTTGATGGAAATCCAGATTGTCGATATCCTCTTAAACCATTTACTTTTTCTCCATCAAATAGGACTTCCCACTTATTTGTATTTGTACAGCTAAATAATATTAATGATGATAAAATAATTATTATGTTTTTCATGCTTAACCTTTAGGGTTCCATTTTCCTTCAGCTACAGCTGGGATAAATGTTTCAATATTATCATTTGGTAGTTTAATGGTTTTTTCTTGTTCTGCACTCATATAGGCTGCCATTAGAAGTCGTGTAACCTCTAGTCCATCATCGAAGTTTTCATCTGGTCTTTTACCTTTTAGGAAAGAATCTACCATGTGTCGATTCTCAGCAGTATAGCCATATGCTTCAGCTTCATTACTTACAACAGGCATACCACCAGATTCAGCATTTTGTTTTTCAACTAGATCTTCTCCTTCACTACCTGAAACTTTTCGGCTGAAAAATACTTTTAGATCAGGATCTAATGTATTGACAAACATAGAATATTCGGGGCCAAATAGCTCCATACTTAATCTTAATCCTTCACCAACAAAACACCATGATGTAGTTGTTTCTACAATAAGTTTATTATCATCTTCATCAAGATATTCAATTAATGATCTAGCAAAATCTTCTGAGGGTCTTTTTAAATAATCAGTTTCTCCATTGCTATTGTCTGATAATATTTTTGCATATTCAGGCCGCTGCCATTTTAGACAGTCAGTATGGGCATTAATACTGATAGGTCTAATTGAATTTCTGGGTTTTCCAGGTTCAGTTAACATAAATCTTGCTTCTTCTACTGAGTGGCACATCATGTCATTCAATACCCCACCACCTTGTAAAGCACCTTCCCAAAACCAGGGCATATGCGGTCCACTGTGCTCTTCAGCTGCCCTTGCTAAATATGGTCTTCCTGTTGTAGCTGCACCTCTTTGCCAAACAATTTCTTTACCCCGAGTAATAGAAGGTGAGAACACTTGATTTTCTAGATATCCATCCAGCAACCCAACGCTTTTGGTCAATTCAAGAACTTTTTTTGCTTCATTAACATTTCTTCCAAGTGGCTTTTCGCAAGTAACGCCAATTAATTCTCCTTTACCGGTAGAGATAGCATTGGCAATCTCCTCAAAGGTTTCTATCCTAGCAAAGTTAGGTGAGCAAACCCAAAGAGCATCAATATTTGGATCCGCAATCATTTCAGTTATTGAGTCATAAGCTTTAGCATTTACGCCGACACCTATATTATTAGCAATGGCTGCAGATTCCTCAGCTGAGGTTTTTGTTTTAGATACGACTCCAAAAACATCAACATTTCTAACTGCTATTAAAGATTGGATATGAAAGCGTGTAATAAAGCCACCACCGATAAAACCTATTCCAATTCGATTATTTTTCACTAAGCTGTTTCCTTAGATATCATATTATTAAAAGAGTAATAGAATAGAAGCGTTACTACGAGTCCTATCCCAGCAAGTGTATACCAAAAATTTGAATAATTAAAAACTCCATTTAATGTAAACATATTTTGCAAATATCCAGATAACCATCCGCCTACTACTGGACCTCCACCAAAAATAATAATTCCAAATACCGTTTGTACAGAATGACGAATATCATCATCAGCTAATTTATCGACATAAATAAATCCTGCCGCAAAAAAGAATGCAAAACAGAATCCGTGAAAAGCTTGACTAAGAACCATAATCCATGGAGGAAGAAAGGTCATTCCAAAAATCATATATCTTGCAAAGTAAGCAAATATTCCAATTGTAATAACTTTTTTGAACCCAAGTCGTTTCAAAAAGAATCCTAAGTAAGCCATTGTTATAATTTCTGCAAATTGTCCAATTGTCATTGCAGGCCCAATCGAACTATCCTTTATACCAATAAATGAAAGAAATGGACCTGTTTGTAAAAAGTAAATTTGATGAATAATACTTACACCTAAGCTAGCTAAGACTAAAACTAAGAATGACTTATTATTAAACAGATTAAAAGCTTTTTTAAAAGCTAGTTTTTCCACAGCATCTGCTTTTGGTGGCGTATTAGGTAATAGGAAACAAAAGGCACCATAGGCCATCGAAATAATACCCGAAAATTTAAGTGCGTCAGCTAATCTAGCCGTTACATTTGGAACTTCATCGCCAGATAAAAATGGTGGCATAAGTTGAAATGACAAGTTTTGTTGAAGCCAAATCATTGGGAATGCCCAACTTGCAGCTATCCAGCCTATAGTACCCCAAACTCTGATCTTTGGAAAAGTATTTTCAGCATCATCAATATGAGAAAATGCTACAGAATTTGATAGAGCTAAAGTAGGCATATATAGTACGCTATAAAGAATAGACAACCAAAGCCATGATTCATAATCTGTTCTTGTTGCAGTATACCATTTTACTATTCCACCAGTAATAACTAAAAAAGACAATATTCGTTCAGTACTAAAATATCGATCAGCAAATTGTCCAGCAATAAAAGGAGATACAATTGCACCAATTGATCCTGCTAAACCCAATATCATTCCAATCTCTGATCCAGAGAACCCAAGCCCTCCTTCAGCAATACTAGCTGAAAGATAACGCGCAGTTAAAGGAAGCCAAGCACCCCAAATAGCAAACTGTAGGAACATCATAGTTCCTAGACGAGTATTCTTGTTCATATTACTAATGGTAACTTTCTCTTAGATCAATTTTCTGTTAACTGGATCCCATTCTATTCTACGTCCTTTTAAATAGGATTCTGTTGCCATTGCACATGCAACAGCTTCATGGAATCCAACATCGATATTACATCTTGGCTGAGAACCCTCTCGGATTGAATCAAGCCAATCTTTTACGTGTAAGTGTGTTGGATCTACTCGTTTACCTTCACGATATGTGTAAAGCAAACCTTTTTGAGCAAAATAACGTGAGGTTGCTGATGTAACTCCATCAATTTGTTTTGAACCTGGCGAATAAGTATAAATTGGATAATTTGGATTTATTATACCACTATCAAGTCGATCTTTATATTGAGTTGAAAGCTCATCTGCTGTGACAACAAATCCATGAATTGATCCACCACCACTTTGACCACCCATTTGCATTGTAGCATCATGGCCCATAATTCGATTACCTCTGGGATTACTACTTGATAAACTTGCACTATATAAAAGGGTTAGATCTCTTTCAGGATATTCAAAGGTAGCATTCCAAACATCTGGAACATCTCTATCATAGCCAATTATATCTGGATAATTCTTTTTCGTATAATGGTAGATTCCTCCGGAAGATGTGACATATTTTGGAATTCCAATATCCATAATTTGATTTATTGTATCAAAATCATGTGAAAGCAAGTCTCCTGAAAGACCAGTTCCATAGTCAAACCAACATCTCCATCTAAAGAATCTTTCTAAAGCTTCTTTGCCATTGCCCCAAGGAAGTTTATTTGGAGAAGGTTGTTGAAATCTTTCCCAGTCAATAGTTTTATTGTTGCCATCAGGATGTATTCCCCAATACCAAGCTCCCCATGGAGAGTTGCGATTTGTGGTTAGCTCAACAAGATTTACTGGTCCTAAAAGACCTTGCTCATAAATTTGCCTAGCTTTTTCATTTGCCTCCACTTGTCTGTTTTGATGGCCAAGTTGAAAGGTTATTCCAGTTTCTTTTACGGCGTCATATACTTTAATAGCTTCATCAAATGTTCTGGTCATTCCTTTTTCACAATAAACATGTTTTCCTGCTTTTGCAGCATCAATGGTAATTTGGGCATGCCAATGATCTGGGGTAGCAATGATGACAGCATCAATGTTATCATTTGCTAATAGTTCTTCATGTGTGCGATATCTAGTTGCAGTATTTTTTGGCATTCCACCAGGACGTATTTCATTTTGAGAAGCATTAATACCTAGTTCAGCATTATTATCAAAAAGATCACAAACTCCTATTAATGAACAATTCAAATCTTCCTGAGACATAAATGTATCAAACTGTTTATCTAATTTATTTTTTTGCGCATTTTTGTAAACTGTGTCTGTCCAACCTTTAGTTGCGAAACCTGCTCCACGAACAAGGTGTCCACCTCTACCACCATATCCAATGATCCCAATATTTAAGTGACGACTATTTGATAATGATCGAACAACATTCGGCGCAGATTTTTCTTGAACTAGGTCTGACAATAAGTTTGCTTTTTTTGTTGCGTCTCTTTTCATTTTACGCCACAAATTCACTAAGAAGACACCTGCTACAGGTACAGTTGCGAGTCCTTTTATTAAATCTCTGCGTTCTAAATTTGTATTTTTTGAAGATTTAGTTGTTTTTTTCTTACTCATAATTATTTCTCCTTTGATTATTTCGAATCTTTAAAGAAACGATCTAGACCAATGATTTGACTCGTTGGAAAACAATATAGAACCCAAAGAGCACAAGCTTCGATTAAATTTTTATTAACAATTAAATAACTACCTTCACCTGGCCGGCCATATTCTAATCCTAATAATGGCGGTGCAAATAAATAGTATAAGCAAACAAATGTCATCCCAGCGAGTGATCCATATTTTGAGAATAGCCCAAGCAATAAAGAAGCGCCAACTAGGGTGAGTCCCCACATATTAACATTATCGGAAATGGTAAGGAGTGTTGGGTTTGAAACGATTGTTTTTGCTAATCCTGAAAAAATCCATTTCGAGTCTAAAAGATATGCTGCAGATGACCAGTATGGATTGATTAATTTGGATACCCCTTCATATAAAAAATGCCATCCAATTAAAACTCTTAAGACGACTAATCCATAAAACTGAAAATCATTTTCCTTGATGGATGAATGTAAACTTGCCATTAAAGCCTCCTAACTAAATGGATATCATGCAAATTTGAAGGACTAATGATAAGGGTGATTTATTCTATAATACAAGGCTGAATATTTATTTATAAGTCGACCATTGTTTAAGGATAAAAAATAAAGTTATTTTCTTATAATAAAATGAAATAATATATATGATCCTTGAGGAGGGATATTATGAGAAGAACATTCACCTTTTACATACTTATTTTTTTGATATTCAATGTATTTATTTTTGGGAGCAATGATTACAAAATGCCGCCAAAAGCAATTGCAGATATTGTAGATGCGCCAGCAACACCTGGTGTAAGTATTTCACCAGATAAAAAACAAATATTAATAATGGAGAGATCAACTTTGACTTCAATAGAAGAATTGTCTCAGCCTGAGTTAAGATTGGCAGGCTTACGTATGAATCCAGCTACAAATGGAAGAAGTCGAAGCAGTTACTATACAGGTTTAGTTATTCAAAATATTCAAACCGGTAAAAAAAGGAAAGTTAAAGGCTTGCCTAGTGATGGTAGAATTTCAAATATAACATGGTCTCCGAATGGAAAACATATAGCCTTATCTGTAACAAAAGGAACCCAGATAAATCTATATGTTGTTAATGTAAAAAATGGAAAGGGTAAATTATTATTAAAATCTGCTTTGAATGCTATTTGGGGATCCCCATTCTATTGGATATCAAATAGCAAAGAATTAATAGTAAAAACAGTTATAGATAATAGAGGAAATGCTCCACAAGCTTCAAGAGTACCTGGCGCACCTGTGATTCAAGAAAATCTAGGAAAAGTTGCACCTGCTCGTACATATCAAGATTTACTCACTAATCCATATGATGAAAAGCTTTTTGAGTACTATATGACTTCTCAGCTTGTTAAGGTAAATATGAAGGGTAAAGCAAAAAAAATTGGGAAACCAGGCATTATCCGTAGATCTGAACCATCGCCAGATGGTCAATATATTTTAATGGAAACCATTCATCGTCCGTTCTCGTATTTAGTTCCTTTAAGCAGGTTTCCATTTCTTGTAGAAATTCTTACTAATGAGGGTAAGCTTATACATACACTTCGTGATGTCCCTCTTGCGGAAAATGTCCCTATCGGTAGAGATGGCGTAATTACTGGCCCAAGATCTTTTGGATGGCGCTCGGATGAAGGTTCAACAATATATTATGTTGAGGCGCTTGATGATGGTAACCCTCGAAAAAATGTGCCGTTTAGGGATAAGGTTTTTACTATTAATAAACCATTTAACAGCAGTCCCAAAGAGTTAATAAAGCTTGAATTAAGATATTCAAGTATTTACTGGGGAGATGCAGAAACGGCTTTGGTGTCGGCGAGAAAATGGGCAGAGCGCAGAACAACTACATGGCATGTTAATCCATCTAAAGGAGAAAATAGAAAAATAATTGATCGCTCATATGAAGATAGATACAATGATCCAGGATTCCCAATGAGAGAATTGAATAATTTTGGGAGATCTGTATTAATATTATTAGATGAAGGTGGTAGAAAGATTTTTATGTCTGGAAATGGAGCTTCCCCAGAAGGTGATATGCCATTTTTTGATGAATTTGATCTACAAACTAAAAAATCAAAGCGGTTATGGAGATCTGAAGCTCCATATTATGAAAGTGCTATTGCGCTTATGGATAAAAAAGAACGTACAATTATTACTAGGCGTGAATCAAAAGATGAACCGGCAAATTATTATATTAGAAGAACAAAGAATAATTCATTGAAGGAAATCACATCTTTTAAACATCCGTATCCACAAATGAAAGGTCTCTATAAGGAAATGATAACTTATAAGAGAGACGACGGAATTGATTTGTCTGCAACACTCTATCTACCGCCAGGAAGAAAACCAGAGGATGGACCGCTGCCACTGCTCGTATGGGCTTATCCTAGAGAATTTAAAACATCTAAAGCTGCTTCACAGGTTGTTGGTTCACCTTATCGGTTTTCAACAATTAATCCAGCATCTTCATCTTCTTCAGCAATGTTGATGCTTTCATATGGGTATGCAGTTTTAATGGGAGCAACGATGCCAATTATTGGTGAAGGAAATCAAGAGCCAAATGATAATTTTGTTAAGCAGTTAGTAGCAAGTGCTCAAGCTGCAGCAGATATTATGGTAGAAAAAAATATTACGACTAGAGATCAGATCGCAATTGGTGGGCATTCATATGGTGCATTTATGACTGCTAATCTATTAACCCATTCTGATATTTTTCAGGCCGGGATTGCAAGAAGTGGTGCTTATAATCGAAGCTTAACTCCATTTGGGTTTCAATCTGAACAAAGAACATTTTGGCAAGCTCCAGAAATTTATTTTGGAATGTCTCCATTTATGCACGCACATAAAGTAAATGAGCCTATTCTATTAATTCATGGTGAAGCAGATAATAACTCTGGAACTTTCCCCGTTCAAAGTAAGCGATATTATCATGCATTAAAGGGACATGGAGCTACTGCAAAATTAGTTATGCTTCCTCACGAGAGTCATGGATATAGAGCAAGGGAATCAGTTATGCATGTTTTATGGGAAACGGCGAATTGGCTAGATAAATATGTTAAAAAAGAAGGAAAAGATTAATATCATGAAAAAACAAGATATTTCATTTGATACAAAAATCATACATTCGGGTGAGCCAGACCCCCGAATCGAAGGTGCTGCAAATGTCCCGATTTTTCAGAGTTCAACTTTTGAGTATTCAGGTCAAAAAAGTTATGATGATCTAAAATATATTAGATTAAATAATACACCCAATCATATTGTATTACATGAGAAGTTAGCAATCCTTGAAGGAGGAGACCGTGCGCTAGTTACTTCATCAGGAATGAGTGCAATTACAACATCGCTATTAACATTTTTAAAATCAGGTGATCATCTATTGGCTCATAAGACATTATATGGAGGAACAGCTGATTATGTAAAGCATGACCTACCAAAATATGGCATTGAATTTGACTTTATAGATGCTATGGATCCATCAGATTGGAAAAACAAATTGAGACCAAACACTAAAGTTATATATGTAGAAACAATTACAAATCCATTGATCGAAGTAGCACCTTTAGATAAAGTTGTAAGCTTTGCAAAAGAACACAATTTAATTTCTATGATAGATAATACATTTGCTAGCCCAGCATTATTTTGTCCAATTCAATTAGGGTTTGATATATCACTTCATTCTGCAACTAAATTTTTAAATGGTCATACAGATATTGTTGCTGGGGCAATAATTGGTAATGAGCCACATATGTCAGAAATCAATTCAAAATTAAATCATCTTGGCGGATGCCTAGATCCAAATGCATGCTTTTTACTACATCGTGGAATGAAAACTTTATCATTAAGAATAAAAAGGCAGTGCAGTAATGCAATGAAGATTGCTACTTTTTTAAACGACCATTCAATGGTTTCACAAGTCAATTATCCTGGTTTAGAATCAAACCCAAGCCACCAAAGAGCTAAGGAATTATTATGCGGTTTTGGCGGCATGCTAAGCTTTATAGTAGATGGTGGAGTTGAGAAGGCTGATCAGGTAATGAACAAATTAGAAATTCCTATGTGTACTGCAAGTATGGGTGGCGTTGAGTCATTGGTTACCAGACCAGTTCAAACATCTCATTCACTACTTAGTGATGAAGAACTAATTGACTCAGGTATTGATAAATCATTAATTCGTTTAGCTGTAGGAATTGAATCTGCATCTGACTTGATCGATGACCTTGATCAAGCACTAAGTTAAAAAAATATTAGGAGGTTTTATGAAAAATAATTTTACGTCAACTAATGGAAAAATATCTATTTTTATATGCATATTATTTTTTATCAATATAATTAATGCTGAAAATAATAATATTCTACAACCAATGGATATTTTTGAGATGGAAGGTGTATCTGATCCTCAAATTTCTCCTGATGGCTCACAGATACTTTATGTTCGTTCTGGTAGTGATGTTATGAAAGATAAGCGTTACTCAAATATATGGATTATTAATTTTAATGGTAGCGATAATCGTCCACTTACCAGTGGGCAGAATGGTAATAGTCAACCTCGCTGGTCTCCAAATGGTAAACAGATAATCTATGTATCTAGTTCTTCCGGTTCTAGCCAGATTCACAAGCGATGGATGGATACAGGTGAAACTACTATATTGACAAATGTTCAAACTGGTCCTCATGGTGTAAGTTGGTCTCCAGATGGCAATCATATTGCATTTTTTGGAACCGTTACAAGAGGTGCAGATTTTAAAGTTGATCTCCCTACTCCTCCTAAAGGAGCTGAGTGGGCAACTCCAGCTAAAGTAATTGATCGGTTGGTATATAGATTTGATGGCGTTGGGTATTTAAAGGGATATAAACATTTGTTCATCGTTCCATCAGAAGGAGGAACAGCTCGTCAATTAACTTCTGGTCGATTCAATTTTGCTTCTTATAGAGGTGGACAAACTGTATGGTCTAGTGATAGTGAACATATTTATGTATCAACTAATTTGAATGATGAATGGGAAGCTCAAGGTTATCGTCAAAGTGATATTTTCCAGATAAGTATTAAAGATGGATCCATGGATAAACTTACTAATAGAGATGGCCCAGATGGAAATCCAAGACCATCACCTAATGGGAAATACTTAGCATATACCGGTTATGATAATAAGATGATGGCAACTCAAATTTCTCATATCTATATAATGAATTTAAAAACAAAAAAAATTCAGGAGATCAAAACGAAACTTGACCGAGGGGTCTCTAATCTTAGTTGGTCTGGAGATAATAAAAATATCATATTTACTTACGCTACAGAAGGAAACACAAAGCTAGCAAAAACCACATTAAATGGTAAAACAGATATAATGGCATCTAATCTTGGAAGAGGTTATTCTATAGCATCTAATGGAAAATTTGTTATGCTAACTACTCGCCCTGATATTCCTTCCGACCTGGCTGTGGGAAATATAAAAGGAGGACAACCCAAACTTATTACGACAGTTAATGCGGATTTATTTGCCAATAAAGAGCTTGGGAAAGTTGAGGAGATTTGGTACAAATCTTCACATGACGGTTTGGATATACAAGGGTGGATTATGAAGCCACCAGGTTTTGATCCATCAAAAAAATATCCTTTAATTATTAAAATACATGGTGGCCCATTCTCCAATTATGGCGATAGATTTTATTTAGAAAAACAAATGATGGCTGCTCATGGATATGTTGTCCTTTATACTAACCCACGTGGAAGTACGAGTTATGGTGAAAAGTTTGCTCAATTAATTCACCATGATTATCCTGGAGATGACTTTTATGATCTTAACTCTGGAGTGGATGCAGCAATAAAAAAAGGATATATTGATGAGAAGAACCTATTTGTTACTGGTGGTAGTGGCGGTGGTGTTTTAACATGTTGGATGATTGGTCGTACAGATCGTTTCAAAGCTGCAGTCACTGTATATCCTGTAATTAATTGGTATAGTTTTGTTCTTTATTCTGATATTCCATGGACAGCAAACTATTGGTTTCCAGGTATGCCTTGGGATCATGTAGAAAAATATGAAAGCAAAAATCTTTTGTCTGTAGTTAAGAACGTTAAAACTCCGACAATGGTATTAACTGGAGAGGCAGACTATCGTACACCTATGCCAGACTCTGAACAGTATTATGCAGCTTTACAGCTGTTAGGAGTTGAATCTGTTTTAGTACGTGTTCCAGATGAACCACATGGAATTTCTGTACGTCCCAGTCACCATATAAGTAAGCTACAGCATATAATGGGTTGGATGAATAAATACAATAATTAATAGGTAGGGTCGTTAAATGATAACTAAAAAGTTTTTAATTGTTTTTTCATTATTGATTACGATAGGCTGTGAAAAATATGATGTTGTAATAAGAAATGGTATGGTTTATGATGGAAATGGCTTACCACCTTTTCTTGCTGACGTAGCAATTAAAGATGATAAAATTGTTTTGGTGAAAGAAAAAATCGCTGAAAAAGGAAGTAATGAAATTGATGCTAAAGGATTAGCAGTTGCTCCAGGATTTATTAATATGCTTAGTTGGGCGACAACATCACTAATTCAAGATGGCCGTTCATTAAGTGATATAAAACAAGGTGTTACATTAGAAGTTTATGGTGAAGGTGGCTCTATGGGTCCATTAAATGATTCAATGAAAAAAGCAAATCAAGAAAACGCTAAAGGCTATACAATTGATTGGACAACACTTGGAGAATATTTAGAGTCGCTTGAAAGAAGAGGAGTTTCAACAAATATAGCTTCTTTTTTGGGCGCCACAACATTAAGGATTCATGAGATAGGATTCGAAGATAGAGCACCAACTGAAAATGAATTAAATAATATGCGTTCACTAGTTCGGCAAGCTATGGAAGAAGGTGCCTTAGGTATTGGTTCTTCATTGATTTATGCCCCGGCGTTTTATTCTACCACTGAAGAATTAATTGAGCTATGTAAAGTGGCCTCTGAATATGGAGGTATGTATATATCGCATATGAGAAGTGAAAGTAATCAATTGTTAGAAGCTTTAGATGAATTAATTACAATAGCTGAAAAAGCAAATATTCCTGCAGAAATTTATCACTTGAAAGCAGGTGGTGTAAAAAACCACTATAAAATGGATTTGGTGATAGAAAAGATTGCTGCTGCAAGAGAAAGAGGATTAGATATTACAGCTGATATGTATACTTATATTGCAGGCGCAACAGGATTGAATGCACACATGCCACCATGGGTTCAAGAAGGTGGCTATGATAATTGGGTAGAAAGATTAAAAGATCCAAAAATTCGAGCTAAGGTAAAAAAAGAAATGACCTCTGATGCAGCAGACTGGGAGAATCTAGGTTTTTTAGCAGGTCCTGATGGTGTCCTATTTGCAGGATTTCGTAATCCAGATTTACGAAAATATATTGGTATGACATTGGAAGAAGTAGCCGCGAAAACTGGAAAACACTATGCAGATGTGGCGATGGATTTTGTGATTCAAGATGGTAGCCGAGTTGATGTTGTTTATTTTTTAATGTCGGAAGAAAATGTAAAAAAGCAAATTAAGTTACCTTATATGAGTTTTGGCTCTGATGCAGGATCGATAGCGCCTGAAGGTGATTTTTTAAAATATAACCCTCATCCAAGAGCCTATGGAAACTTTTCCCGTTTACTTGGAAAGTATGTTCGTGAAGAAAAAGTTATTTCATTAGAAGAAGCAATTTATAAATTGACTAGTTTATCAGCAAAAAAACTTAAAATAAAAAATAGAGGTTTATTAAAAGAGGGGTATTATGCGGATATAGTAATGTTCGATCCGAATACTATTTCTGATCATGCAACATTTGATAACCCCCATCAATTAGCTACTGGGATGCATCATGTTTTTGTTAATGGAATTCAGGTCTTAAAAAATGGTGAACATACTGGTGCCATGCCGGGTAGAGTTGTACGAGGACCTGGTTATAAAAATTAATGAAAATAAAAAGTGTTAAAATATGGTCAGAAGACCTTAAGCTATCTCGTCCATATACAATTTCTTACGAAACAATAGATTCTGTTGAAAATGTATTTGTTCATATTCAATTAGAAGATGGCACATGGGGAATAGGAGCTGGTTCGCCAGCAGAATTTGTGACTGGTGAGAATATTTTATCATGCGTAAATGCATTAGAAAATCATTCTGAAGAACTCTTAATAGATAAAAATATTAATTCTATTGATGAAATATGTGAATCAATAAATAATAGATTATCTTCAACTCCAGCTGCACGTGCTGCTTTAGATATCGCACTTTTTGATGCACATAGTAAATTTCATAATATTTCTTTAATAGATTTTTTTGGTAAATGCCATAATGGTTTATTTACATCTGTTACAATGGGAATAAAATCTATTAAAGAATCAGCAGATGAAGCTAAAGAGTATGTGTCAAATGGATTTCGTTTTTTAAAAATCAAAACAGGTAGTGATGTAGATCATGATATTGAATTAATACATAAAGTAAGGGAAACTGTTGGGAATTCAATTTCAATTAGAGTTGATGCTAATCAAGGCTATAGCATTGAAGATCTCAACAAATTTGTTAATAAGACTAAAGAAAAGAATATTGAGCTAATTGAACAACCCTTTCCAAGAGATCATGATTCTAATATGCATAAAATACCTGAATCAGTTAGTGACATTTGTGCGGCTGATGAGAGTCTTCACAATCCAGAAGATGCAATTAGATTAACTAACAATAAAAAATTCTTTGGAATCTTTAATATTAAGTTGATGAAATGTGGAGGGCTATATCCAGCAAGAAAGATAGCTTATATTGCAAATCAAAATAATATTGATTTAATGTGGGGATGTATGGATGAAAGTATTGTTAGCATATCAGCTGCTCTACATATTGCATTATCAAGTACTAAAACAAAATATTTAGATTTAGATGGAAGTTTTGATTTAGCAAGGGATATTGTATCTGGTGGCTTTATGTTAAAAGAAGGGAAATTAATTCCTACGATGGAGCCAGGTCTTGGTGTTAATTATATTGATGGAATGAATATTTAGTATGAAAAATGCAATTGTTTTTACGCATAATTTATTAGCAGAAAATTTTGCAAAGACAGCTCACGGTCTTCTCCGTGGAACAGAAAGATTTAAAATTCTAGCAGTTATTGATTCACTTAATTATGGGAAAGATGCCGGTGAAGTATTAGATGGAAATAAAGTCGGTATTCCAGTTTATAAATCAATTCAACATTTTATTAAGAATTCAACTGAAAAAGCTGAAGTTTGTGTGGTTGGTGTTGCATTTCCTGGAGGCGTACTACCAGAAGATTGTAGAAAAGAATTAGCCGAAGCAATAAGGTATAAATTATCCATTATTTCTGGACTGCATCATTATCTTAGTGAAGATAATGAGTTTAAAATATTAGCTGATAAAAATAATGTAAAATTAATTGATATAAGAAAACCTAGGCCAGTTTCAGATTTACAATTTTGGACTGGTGACATTCTTAATGTCAAAACACCTATAGTTGCAGTCCTTGGAACGGATTGTGCTGTTGGGAAACGAACTACAGCACGTTTTGTTTTAGAAAACTGTCTTAAAAATAATATTCATGCTGAATTGATTTATACTGGTCAGACTGGATGGATGCAAGGATATAAACATGGATTTATTTTTGATGCAACGCCAAATGATTTTGTTAGTGGAGAGCTTGAGAAGGCTATTTTAGAATGTGTAGAGCAATCTGCACCTGATCTAATTTTATTAGAAGGTCAATCATCATTGCGGAATCCATCAGGTCCTGGAGGCTCAGAATTCATTTTATCTGGGAACGCGAAACATATTATTCTTGTTCATCCAATTGGTAGAGAATATTTTGTGGACCTTGAAGAGTTTGAATGTAAGATTCCAAATATAATTGAAGAGGTAAAATTAATTGAATCATTTGGTACTAAAGTTATTGGGATAGGATTGAATGAAGAAAACACTTCATTTGATGAGCTGAAAAAATCAAAGAAACAAATTAATGAATTACTTGGGGTTCCGGTTTTTTTACCACTCAGTAGTGGTGTAGATGAAATTGTAAGATTTATTAAAGATAAAATAATTAAATGAGTTCTTCATTTTTTAATAAATATTTGCTACCTGGTTTTATTTTTCAAAGTTTAATAATCGGTGGAGGTTATGGGACAGGTCGTGAGTTAGTAGAATTTTTTCTTTCTGAAGGTCCCGTTTATGGATTGATAAATATGGGAATAGCTACTGTTATTTGGAGTGTTGTATTAGCTATTTGTTTTGAATTCTCTAGAATCGGAAAACATTATGAATATCGATCATTTCTAAAAGACTTATTAGGTAAGTTATGGATTGGCTATGAATATCTCTATTTAGTTGGGTTAGTTTTGGTCGTATCAGTTATGGGATCAGCTTCCGGTGAAATTTTCAGTGAAATGTTTCAAGTAAAAGAAATTGTTGGTGTAGTTATTATGATGCTGTTGGTTGGATTGATTGTTTTTTATGGCACAAGCTTAATCGAAAAGCTATTATCGATATGGTCAATAATTCTTTATGCTGCATTTATTATAATGTTTATCGCAGTATTTAATATGTTCAGCACAGAAATTTCATCGACTTTTTCTTTGCAGCAAAAGGGAAATAGTTTGGCAATAGGTGGAATCAAATATGCGGCATATAATATTGGCTTAGCTCCAGCAATCTTGTTTTGCGTTCGTCATCTTGAAACTCGAAAAGAAGCAATACTATCTGGTGTATTTGCAGGAGTAATTGGTATGGTACCAGCGCTAATAATGTTTTTGGCTATGTTAAGCCAGTACCCATTAATAATCTCTGAGAGTGTACCAGTAAATCTTATTTTAGATAAAATTGGTTGGAATTATTTTAAAATTATCTTTCAAGTTGTCTTATTTGGTACCTTTATTGAAACTGGAGTAAGTTTGATACACGGATTTAATGAGAGAATCCTTTCAGTAAACCAAAACTTAAAGGATCATTGGAGAGCCTTAATAGGAGTGGCTCTATTAATTGGTTCCATTTTTATTGCAAATGCAGTTGGCCTGATTGGTTTGATTGCAAAAGGCTATGGAGCCATAACTTGGGGTTACTGGATTATTTTTGTTATTCCAATTCTAACAATAGGTGCAAAAAGAATTTTTAAAAATGGATGATTTAATTAATCAATTAAAAACTTTCGCTGTCGAAGATTTTCCAATTGGGAAAGTTTCTGAATATTTAAATAATTATTCTATATCTAATAAAAATTTAAATGATTATGTACACTTCAAAGATGAAAAGTATTGCCGCAATTTAATTTATAAAGAAGATGATTTTGAAATTCTATTAGTTTGTTGGAAAGCTGGTCAGGTTGCTCCAATCCATGGACATGAAGGTGAAAAATGTTGGATGCGTGTAGAATCGGGTGCCTTAAGAGTATCTAATTATTTATTACAATCTCTTGATCCACTTACTTTAAATATGACAGAACAAATTAAAGGAGAAAGTGGTCATCTAGATGGACCCGCAGAAATTCATTCAGTTGAAAACGTATACTCTGAGGATGCGGTAAGTCTACACGTTTATGCAAAACCATTTTCAAAATGTGATATTTATTGTTTGGAAACGGGTACTGTAGAAAGAGTTAAGCTTGTTTATGATTCGATTGATAAACAACTATGTTAATTTATTAGTTTTCTTTTTTTCATATCTTCTATAAATAAATAAAATTATAATTCCAGCTAGATTTGGAAACCAAACTTCAGGTCTTGACCAAGGAATCCCATCAAATGAAAAATCAGTAATTGGCCAAAGTAATTTTGTAGGAAAGTATGCTTTACTATGGAAGGGAAAATCAAGTAGAATATGGAAAGGCCAAGCCCACATTGCAAATGCAATATTTTTATTAAATCTTCTAACTATTGCGATACAAAGAAATGCACTTACAAAACTATGCGATATATCATAATTGATGAATACCCACCATGGAATAGAATTTAATGGTGGAGGTCCGCCCCCAATCACATGCGAATAATCACCAGAAATCAATCTATAAATTATTAGAATACCAAAAGAAAAAAGGTCGGGCATTGCGCCAAAAAAAAATGAAGGCCATGCAAGCCCTCTATACCCAAATAGTCCTCTTCCCCATAGAGCATGACTCAAAGTATCCATTACGAAATATCGGGGATGTTTTCATAAAGTTCTAATGATTCAGGATTTGATAATGCATCTCTATTTTTTACTTCGTCACCTTCAATAATTCTTTTAACTGCAATTTCAACTTTTTTACCATTAATTGTATATGGAATATCTTTTGTTTCTAAGGTAATACTGGGTACGTGTCTTGGTGAGCAATTAGTTCTAATTGAGGTATTAATTTTATTGATAAGATCATGATTGATTGAATCAGGTTCAATTAATTTTAAAAATAAAATAATTCTTTCATCCCCATCCCATGCTTGACCGATTACAAGACTATCTTCTACTTCTTCAAAACTTTCAACTATGCGATAAATTTCTGCAGTACCAATTCTTACACCACCAGGGTTTAATGTAGCATCGCTCCTTCCAAAAATTTGAACACCACCATGTTCATTGATTAATATAAAATCACCATGATTCCAAATCCCCGGAAATTTTTTAAAATAAGCATTATCATATTTTTCATTATCTTGATCATTCCAGAAATAAATAGGCATAGATGGAAATGGTTTTGTGCACACTAATTCGCCTTTATGATTTAATAATGATTTTCCATCGTTATCAAAAGATTTAACGGCCATACCTAATCCTCTACATTGTATTTCCCCTCTATGAACAGGTAGTATTGGATTTCCCCCCGCAAAACAAGATATGATATCTGTACCACCTGAAATTGATGAGAGCTGAACATCGCGTTTTATTTGTTTATAAACATAATCATAACTTTCCTCAATCAAAGGTGATCCCGTTGATAATATTATTTTCATTGATTCCAAAGAATGTGAAGATATTGGTGATACATTTTCTAACTTACACGCATCAATAAATTTTGCGCTTGTACCGAAATGTGTAATTTGAAACTCATCAACCATATCCCACATTGAATTCGGGTCGGGATAGAATGGATTACCATCATAAAGAACAATTGTTGACCCGATTGCTAGATTACTTAAAAGCCAATTCCACATCATCCAGCCACAAGTAGTAAAATAAAAAACAGTATCATCAATAGATATGTTACTATGAAGTCTTAACTCCTTTAGGTGCTGAATTAATGTTCCGCCTGCGCCATGGACAATAGATTTTGGAAGTCCAGTTGTGCCGCTTGAATACATTATATAAAGCGGATGGTCAAATGGAAGTTGCTCAAAAATAAGTTGAGATGGATTCCCATCAATAAATTCATCCCAGAGTACTCCTTTATTTATTTTTTGACTTATCAAAACTATTATCTACATATGGAGTAATGATTACTTTTTCTAGTGATGGTAGTTCCTTAACAATTGCATTTATTTTTTCTATAAGATCATATTCTTTACCATTGTAATAATAAGCATTCGTTACAAATAATATTTTCGGATCTATCTGTTTAAATCTATCAAGGACGCCTTGGATTCCAAAGTCTGGTGAAGATGAAGACCATATAGCTCCAATAGAAGAAGTCGCCAGCATTGCAATTACAGTTTCAGGAATATTTGGCATAAACCCGGCAATTCGATCTCCAGGTTTTATTCCGTTACTTCGAAGTGAAGAAGAAATTCCTTCAACTGAATCATAAAGTTCATTATATGAAACAGTTTTAACTAAATTATTTTCATTCTTAAATAGTATAGCAGATTTATTTGTTCTTATTCTTAATAGATTTTCGGCATAATTCATTTTTACACCTGAAAACCATTTTGCGCCTTGCATTTTTTTGTCATTATCTATAATAGAAGAATAATTTTTTGAGAATTCAATTGACATAAACCCCCAAATTGCTTTCCAAAAATCTGCAATATTATTGATTGACCAATCATATAGATCTGTATAGTCCTTAAGATCTATATCAAACCGTGAATTGACTTGGAGACGAAAAGCCTCCATTTGAGAGTTTTTTTATTTGATTTTTACTTGGTTTCCAAAGGATTGAATTCATCATTTATTTTCAATAATAAAAAAGGCCTCTCGAAATTTACGAGAGGCCTTTTATTATTTTCTTCGATCAGGTTTTATTTTTCGACACTTAATTCTGAAGGAATGATCATTACCGCTGGCACCGCTGCATCACTTACCATATTATTAAACCTATACAAATCATCTGTTAGAACCTTGTTTAATTTTTTTTATAATGAACTTGAGCTTGAGATACAAGGTCTTCAAGAACATCATAAGATTGTGCTGTTGGCTTAGCATCAACACTTGAAACTACACGAACCAATGCAGCGATTTTATTATCTAACTTAATTGGGTAGTTCAAAGGGTCTTGTCTTGATTTAGATTTTACTTGAATTAACTCTTCTTCAATTGTTGACAAGGATTTTACTAATTCCTTTCCAGCTTTAGTTAAATTCTCATTTTTAAATCCAGATTCTTTCATCAAACTAGTAAGCGTATTAATCTGATCCTTTATGCTCCGAATTGTTAGAATTTTTTCATTTATTTCAGTTGTGCGATTTCTAATATCCATTAATAGATCAAATTGATCTTGGAAGTCAGATTGAGTTGTGCTAACTCTAGGATCTTTGAGAATATTGAATGTTTGAGTTTGGCTTTTTCCATCAACAGTCATTTTAACTTTGTATTGTCCAGGAACTGCTTTAGGTCCAATATGTGTACCACCCCACATAACAGCATTAGGAACTTTTTTTGCATCTGGATATCTCATGTTCCATACAAAACGATTCATTCCTTTTTTTTGTATCTGCAATTGGAGATGGATTCTTCATATCTTTTTTATTTGTGAATGTTTTTATTACATCTCCATCTGATTCCATGAATTCTAATTTAAATTCACTATCTTTATTTAACTCTTCATTCAAATAATAGAATGTCATTATTCCATTTGGTGGATTAGCGCCCCAAGTTGGGCTAGGTCCACCCCATCCTCCACCAGCATTTAATCGGTAAGTATCTCGTGGTTTATATAGATGTAATTTTGAACCAGCAACTTTATTGTTTAATTGATGAAGTGGTGTTAGATCATCTAAGATCCAGAAAGAACGACCTTGAGTTGCAACTACAAGATCATTTTCTTTCACCACTAGATCAGTTATTGGAACAATAGGAAGATTCAATTGAAAGGATTGCCAATCTCTTCCATCATTGAATGATACATACATACCTGTTTCTGTTCCAGCATATAATAACCCTTTTTTCATTGGATCTTCTCTGACGACTCTAGTGAATGCATCATTAGGAATTCCTTTTGAAATTAATTTCCAGGATTTTCCATAATTACTAGTTTTGTATAGATAAGGTTTAAAATCATCTAACTTATATCGTGTTACTGCCATGTATGCCGTCGCAGGATCATGTGG
>CACHMU010000009.1 GCA_902581045.1 uncultured Fidelibacterota bacterium
GCTTTTATTCTTGAAGAGGATGGTCGTCTTACTCAACAAATACTTTATGAATATTTAGGTATGAATCTTTCTTATGCTCCAAGAGTTTGGCATGCTAAAGATGCAACTACTGGTTTAAGAATGCTTTCTGATAGAAGTTATGATTTAGTTATTGTTATGATGAGAATATCAGATATGGATCCAATAACTTTTGGGGAAAAAGTGAAAAATAATTATCCAGACAAGCCAGTTATACTTTTAGCTTTTGACGAATCAGAAATAACGACGCTACCTTATGAAAGAATGAAAAAAACAATAGATCAAGTATATATTTGGTCAGGTAATGCAAATGTCTTCCCTGCTATTATAAAAAATATCGAAGATAGAATGAATTTAAAACGAGATTATAATATTGCAGATATTCGCTCGATAATTATGGTTGAAGATGATCCTCGATATTATTCAATAATTCTTCCCTTATTATATAGAACTGCATTAAAACACGCGAGAGATTTGATAAGCAAAAGTTTTTCGGATACTGATAGACTACTTCTTTTTAGAGCAAGACCAAAAATTATTTTGACATCTACCTACGAAGAAGCGATAGAGATTTATAATCAATATAGAAACAATATTTTAGGATTTATCTCTGATGTTCGGTTTCCTAAAAAAGGAGTAATGGATTCAGATGCAGGATTAAAGTTAATAAAATATATCAGAAATAAAGATTCTGACATGCCAGTTTTACTCCAATCAACAAATTCTGAGCATAAAAAACATGCAAAAAAAGTTAATGCTTCATTTATAGATAAAAATTCAACGACCTTGATGCAAGATCTTGAAAGTTTTATAATCAACAATTTTGGTTTTGGGGACTTTATTTTTCGAGATCGAAAAAGAAATGAAATTTCTAGAGCTAACAACCTCAAGCAGTTCCAAAAAATACTTAAAACTATTCCATCAAAAACTTTGAGATATCACGCATCAAAAAACCATTTTTCTAATTGGCTAGCAGTGAGAGGTGAGTTTAATATTGCTTCAAATCTAAGACCTATTAAAATAAGTGATTTTAATAATATAGAAGATTTGCGTAAAGTAATACTTGACCATTTAGAATCTGGTGTAAATACAAGAAGCAGAAGAAGTTTGGTCCAATACAACGCAGAGTCAAAAGGTGAAGATATTGACTTTGTTAGACTGTCTACTGGTTCGCTAGGGGGCAAAGCAAGAGGTTTGGCTTTTGCCATAAATTTAATTAATGAGAGTGGCTTAAATAAAAAATTTGATAAAATAAATTTAAGAGTTCCAAAGGTTGCAGTAATTGGCACAGATGAATTCGATTATTTTATGAATGAAAACAACTTATGGAAGATTGCATTTGCTAAAAATAAATCAGACAAATCAATCATTAATTCATTCTTAAAAGGCTCCCTGAGTAAAGAATTAACTAAAACGCTTTCAAAATACCTATCAACTATACGTTTTCCACTTGCGATTCGTTCATCAAGTTTGCTTGAAGATTCTCAATACCAACCTTTGGCTGGTATGTATGCAACTTATATGCTACCAAATTCTAATAAGTCAAAAACAATAAGATTAGAAGAACTAACTAAAGCAATAAAGCTTGTCTATGCATCAACATACTTAAAAGAACCCAAATCTTTAATTGAAGGTTCAGTCCACCATCATGAAGAGGAAAAGATGGCTGTCATCGTTATGGAGTTAGTTGGAAAATCTCACGCAAATCGCTTTTATCCTTCAGCAAGCGGCTTAGCTCAAAGCTTTAATTATTATCCAGTGTCATATATGAAAAGAAAAGAAGGTGTAGCATATTTAGCATTGGGACTTGGAAGAACCATCGCAGAAGGCGAAAAATCTCTTAGATTTTCACCCAAGTACCCTGGTATAATCCCTCAATATTTTTCTGTACGTTCTACAATTGATAATTCTCAAAATCAATTTTATGCATTAGACCTTAATAAAGGAATGAAACTCCTTAAACATGGCTTAGATGAAAATACGTCACTATTTGACTTAAATATTGCTGAAAAAGATGGCGAATTAGACTGGTCTGCAAGTGTCGTATCAAATGAAGATAATGTTGTTAGAGATTCACTTCGCTTTGATGGAACGAGAGTGATCACTTTTCCCTCATTATTAAAATGGAAAACCTTGCCAATAACTGACCTACTATTAGATTTACTAAAGTTGGGTGAATCTTCCTTAGGATGTCCTGTTGAAATAGAATTTGCAATCAATATGCATGATACTGAAGAAACTTTAACTGATTTTTGCTTATTACAAATTAAACCAATGGTTGTTGGCGGTTTAGATCGAATACAAGATTTTGATTCTATTCAAAAGAAAAATATTCTATGTAAAAGCTCTGTTGCTTTAGGAAATGGATTAATTGAAAATATCAATAATTTAATTATTGTAGATCCTAAAAATTTCGATCCAAGTAAAACAAAATTAATTGCTAAACAGATTGAAAAGATTAACAATGAATTAAGTGATCTTGAACAATATGTACTTATTGGCCCTGGTAGATGGGGATCGGCTGACCCATGGCTTGGAATACCTGTTGAATGGGATCAAATTTCTAAGGCAAAAGTGATTGTTGAATATGGAATGGATTCATTCCCAGTAGATCCATCATTTGGGAGCCATTTCTTTCAGAATGTAACTTCTATGAGGATAGGATATTTTACTATCAATCATAAGAAAAGATCAGACAAGATTGATATGGATTGGATCAATACTCAACAAGTAAAGAAAAAGTCAAAATATATTAAATGGATTAAGCTAGATAAGCCAATTACAGTAACAATTGATGGCCAAACAGGTGAGGGAAATATAATTAAGCCCTTAGAGCCAATTGAAGAAAAAATGGATGAACACGAGACTTCAGGAATATAAAGAGATTCTTAAACAACTCCCTGATCAATCATCGCATCAGCTACTTTTATAAATCCAGCAATATTGGCACCCTTTACATAATCGACATTCTCACCATTTGCCCCATGCTTAACGCAAGCTTCATGAATACTTTTCATAATACCACGAAGCTTTTCATCAACTTCTTGTCTTGACCAGGATAGACGCATTGAATTCTGACTCATTTCTAAACCTGAAACTGCTACACCACCAGCATTTGCTGCTTTACCTGGACCAAACAATAATTTATTATTTAAAAATACTTCAACTGCATCGGGATCAGAAGGCATATTGGCACCTTCTGATACTGCCTTACAACCATTTTTCACTAATGTTTTAGCATCTGACCCACTTATTTCATTCTGCGTTGCACATGGCAATGCGATATCACATGGAATGCTCCATGGCTTCTCACCTTCCATATAAGAAACACTGTATTTTTCTGAATATTCACTTATTCGCCCCCGCTTTATATTTTTTAAATCCATGATATATTCAAGCTTATCATCATCTATACCATCAGGATCATGAATAGATCCTCCTGAATCAGATAATGATATAACCTTACCTCCAAGCTCATTTACTTTTTCTGCAGCATATTGAGCGACATTACCAGACCCTGAGATTGTAACATTTTTACCTTTAATTGAATCATTAGTTGCATTTAGCATTTCTTCAGTAAAATAAACACAACCATAGCCAGTTGCTTCAGGTCGAATTAAACTTCCACCCCAATTAAGACCTTTTCCAGTTAATATACCAGAAAACTCATTTGAAATTCTTTTATACTGTCCAAATAAATATCCAATTTCTCTACCGCCAACACCTATGTCACCTGCGGGAACATCTGTGTCAGGACCAATATGCCTTGATAGTTCTGTCATGAAAGATTGACAAAAACTCATTACTTCATTATCTGATTTTCCCTTAGGGTCAAAATCTGACCCTCCTTTACCGCCACCCATTGGGAGTGTAGTTAAGCTATTTTTAAAGACTTGCTCAAATCCTAAAAATTTAAGAATACCTAAATTCACAGAAGGATGAAATCGTAAACCACCTTTATATGGCCCAATTGCAGAGTTAAATTCTACACGGAAACCACGATTAACTTGCGTGTCACCTCTATCATCTCGCCAAGGCACTCGAAACATTATTACACGCTCAGGCTCGGTAATTCTTTCCAGGATTTTAGCATGAACATAATCTTGGTGATCATTCAGGAAATCCCATAGAGAATCAACAACTTCATGAACTGCTTGATGAAATTCTTTTTCGCCTTGGTTTTTCGCCTCAATATGACTCATAAATTCTTCAATAGAACTGTGCATATGGTACTCCTAATAAAATGAACTGTTAATAGTAAACCAAAAATTTCGATGGAAATTAAATGTTTATTCTTAAAAATCTCATATAAATTGTTTGAACTAAAACAATTAAAAAGAGTAATTTTTTCTACCTCTTTAAAAATAAAAATGGCGGAGTAGCTCAGCTGGTTAGAGCAGTGGAATCATAATCCACGTGTCGGGGGTTCAAGTCCCTCCTCCGCTACTATCTTTTTTCTTATATAAATAGCCCCATATTAGTGAACAATGGCGGTATTTTATTAAGGAGTTTCTGAATAAATTTCTGTAATAAAGCTTACTAAACAGCCAATTGAATCTTGAGAGTATTTGTTTTAGATTAAAGTTCAAATACCAAAGGAGAATCTATAAAATGAAAAAAATTAGTTTTTTATTAATTACTATCAGCACAATTGTATCTGCTCAGTTACGACTTGGAGCAGATATCAGTAGAGAAATGGATGTTAGCCTTGCTGGCTTTGGTGGTGAAAGTGAAAAAGCTGAAGGAATGGGCTTTACACTTGGCTATGAACAAATGCTTTTAAGTTTAGTTGGTGTTGGAGCTGAATATTCATTAGCTGGAGACGAAGGTATTGATATGCTCTATGGCTATGCTGTTGGCAAAATACCTGTTGGGATGCCAATGATGAGAGGTGTCATACGTGTTGGATATTCAATGCCGATGGGTGATGGAGCTGATGCTTATGATCCTGGCTTGGCTTTTGGTGGTGGTTTGAGAATTAAACCACCCATTCTTCCTATTGGATTAGAAGCATTATACACCATTCATAATCTGGAGATGAAATCTACAGGAGATGAACTTGGTGATGCGCTTTCGGGCCTGATTGAAGTAAAATATAATGTTTTTACAATTACAGCTACATATTCCTTCTAATTAAAACTAAAATAGAACTATTATAAAAAAAGCCCTGTTACATTAAAGCAGGGCTTTTTTATTTCAACAACATTTTGTCAACAATCGCTTGACACTTGGCAGCTGTATCTTTTTCAACCATCATTAAGAATATTTTTTTACCATATTCATCTTTTCTGTCAAACCTTCTAGGTAATCCTAAAGGGCTTTTTCCTGTTAAAATCTTGTAAAAAACGCATGCTGCTAAATATGACCCAACTGCAGATGGATGTTTATTATCGCTAGTAAAAATTGGAATTTCCGGATGTTTTTCTTGAAATAATCGAAATGCAGTACCAACTGGAGCAATTGGTGAACTTGTTTTTACTGAAATAGGTTCCAATGCATTTTGAATCGGGTCAGCGCTTTTATACTTCTTATTAAAAATTGCTGGAAACATCCACGTTCCATAGATAATCGCCTGACCTTGATTTGATTTTATCAATTGGATGAAACGGTTAAAATATTCTCTAGACTCTTTAGTCTTTAATATTGGATTAGAACTATAATCCTGCAAAATAATTTTTGAAAACGTCCCACTCTCAATTAATTTTTTAGTATTTAATTTTTTTTCTCCAAACCAATGCTGCTTAAGCGATGCTCCTCCAGCTGTTGATTGATGGATATCAAGATAAATTTCTTTTTCTGCTGCCATAGATTCAACAATAGAAGGAAGATTCCAATAGAAGGTGAAACTGTTTCCTACAAAAAGTATTTTTTCTTTATTTTGAGAAAAAATTGAAGAAAAGATGAAAAGCGCTAAAAGGTTTAATCTGAAAAATTTCATCTTAGTGTATTTCCTTTATTCAATTAAGAAGAATAAAAAATATTTTTGAGTTCATTTGCTTCTATGTAGTACTTTTTAAACTCAAATATTTAGTAGAAAGTTAATTTTAATATGTTCAGTGAATCAAATAATGTAAATTTTAATAATATAAATTTTATATTTTGCACCATTCAAAAATTGTTACATTTTTAGGAGAATTTAAATGCTTAAGAAAACTCTAAATTTTATTCCATTACTTTTTATCTTATTCATTGGTTGCAATGAAAGAGAGAAAACCCCATTTAAAATAGATTATGAGAAATATCAATTAGACAATGGTTTGACCATTATTCTCCATGAAGATAAATCAGATCCAATAGTTGGTATCGCCATACAATATCATGTAGGATCTAATCGTGAAATTCCTGGCAGAACTGGTTTTGCTCATCTATTCGAACATATGTTATTCCAAGAATCGCAACATGTAGGTCAAGATCAATTTTTTAAGATCATCCAAAATGCTGGTGGCACATTAAATGGAGGTACTAGCAAAGATGGGACCGTTTATTATGAGGTCATTCCTAAAAATGCACTTGAAACGGCTCTTTGGTTAGAATCTGATAGAATGGGCTGGCTATTATCAACTGTAACTCAAGCGGCTTTTGAAAACCAACAAGAGGTTGTTCAAAATGAAAAACGTCAAAGAGTAGATAATCGCCCTTATGGTCATTCAAATTATGTTATGATCAAAAATATGTACCCTGAAGACCATCCTTATAATTGGACAACAATTGGAGAATTAGAAGATCTGCAAAACGCTACTTTGACTGACGTACGAGAATTTTATGAGCAATGGTATGGCCCTAATAATGCCACAATGGTAATAGCAGGAGATATTAATAAACGTGAAGTGAAATCTTTAGTAGAAAAATACTTTGGTGAAATTAAACCTGGACCTGATAATGGTGACCCAGAACCTCAACTAGTTAAACTAAGCAAGACAAAAAAGGTTTACCATGAAGATAATTTTGCACGTTCTCCTCGTTTAACAATGAATTTTGCATCAGTTGATCAACGTCACTTTGATGCGCCTGCGCTTGAACTACTAGGTCAACTTTTAGGAGATGGTAAAAAATCACCTCTTTATAAAGTTATCGTTGAAGAAAAAAAATTAGCTCCTTCAGTCTATGCTCGTAGTGGGACTCAAGAAGTTGCGGGTACGTTTGATGTTGTTTTAACAGGATTTCCATCAACAAATCTTACTGCAGCTGAAAATGCTATTTTTGAAGCATTTGAGCGCTTTGAGATAGATGGTTTTACTACCGAAGATTTAGAAAGATTAAAAGCGAAGTATGAAACAAGTTTTTATAATGGCATTTCATCTGTGCTCGGTAAGGGATATCAATTAGCATATTACAATGAATACTATGGTTCACCTGATGCAATAGCGGTTGAACTCCAAAAAGTTCTTGATGTAAATATAAGTGATGTCAAAAGAGTATATGAGAAGTATGTCAAAAATCAAAATTACGTCTTGACGAGTTTTGTTCCCCGAGGTAAAGTTGACCTCGTAGCTGACGGGTCTGAATTATTTCCAATTAAAGAAGAGAAAATCGTTAAAAATGTAACTAAGTCAGCAGGGTCTGGCGGAATGGATATTGCTAAAATACCCTCTACTTTCGATAGATCTTCGAAACCAATAGATGGTCCGCAACCAAGACTTAATCTACCTAAGGTATGGAAACACGATTATGAAAAGGGAATTGCAATCTATGGAGCAAAACATGATGAATTGCCTCTTGTAAGTTTTGGTATAACTATTGAAGGTGGAATGCTTTTAGATGACCCAAATAAAATTGGAGTAGCGAATCTTGTTACTGATATCATGATGCAGGGCACTGCAAATAAAACACCAATCGAATTAGAAGAAGCAATTGATGCCCTCGGCTCTTCTATAAATATGTCTACGGGAAAACAATCAATTAATATCAATGTAAACACTCTAAAAAGAAATTTTTTGCCAACTTTGGCCCTTGTTGAAGAAATACTTTTTGAACCAAGATGGGATTCCAACGAGTTTGAAAGAGTTAAACGTCAAACCGCTGAATTAATTAAAAGAAGAAGCGCTGTTCCTTCTACAATTGCATCTAGAGTATTTAATAAGTTGAATTATGGCTCTCATATTCTTGCTAATACAACTCTTGGAACAGTCGAAAGTGTACAGTCAATAAGCCTAGATGATTTGAAAAACTACGTTAATGCTAGTTTTTCTGTAGATCTAGCTACGATTAGTATCGTAGGAGATATTAGCCGCAGTGAGGCTGTTAATGCCTTTAAAAACATAGTTAATAGATGGGATGCTAAGGAAGTTGACTTTCCTAACTATCAAATTCCGTCACCAAATAAGAATGCTAAAGTATATTTTGTAGATGTTCCGAATGCTAAGCAATCTGAAATTAGAATAGGATATTTAGGAATTCCTCGAACGCATGAGGATTTTTATTCGACTACGATTATGAATATGAAACTTGGAGGAAACTTTAGCGGTGATGTGAATATGGTTTTAAGAGAGGAAAAAGGATTTACATATGGTGCTAGAACGGGCTTTTCTGGATCAAAATTTCCAGGAACTTTTACAGCATCTTCTGCAGTACGATCAAATACAACTGAAGAATCAGTTAATATTTTTAAAACACTGTTAACCAATTACAGTAATCCAATTACTGAAGAAGATCTTGAATTCACTAAAAATGTTACTCTAAAATCAAATGCTCGCCGCTTTGAAACACTTGGTGCACTTCGAGGAATGATTGCAAATATTGCCACCTATGGTCTTCCCTTTGATTATATAAAAAATGAAGAAGATCAAGTCCGTAATATGACGATTCAAAGTCATAATGAATTAGTCAAAAAATATATTCGTCCTGATGAGATGATTTATTTAGTTGTTGGTGATGCAAAAACTCAAATGGATGGGCTGAAATCTTTAGGATATGGAGATCCAGTTCTACTAAACGAAAACGGCTCTCGAGTTAGATAATATTTTTCTAAATCATTAAATACTAGGAACCCCTTCATTTATTTTTTGAGGGGGTTTTTATTATTCTTATGAATTCAATTCTATCAATAAATCAGTGGACGTTATTTGTAATAATATTTGTTTCAATATTTATTGTATTGGGGCTAGCTGAATTCATAAGAAACTATTTCAAAAGGCCCCCTGAATCGACCCGTAAATTTGTCCATATTTTCATAGGTTTAATAATATGTTTTTGCCCGATACTATTTAAAGTTAATTATCAGATAATTGTCTTATCTTCCTTATTTATAGTAATTAATACATATCTTTTATTGTCTAAAAAATTTAAAAGCATGAATGCTACTTCACGAAAGAGCTACGGAACGATATATTTCCCTTGTTCAGTTTTAATCTTGTCTTTTTTCTGGTGGGATAAGCCGATCTCATTTATCTTATCAATCCTTGTTTTAACTCTTGCAGATCCAATTGCTGCAATATTTGGATCTCAACAAAATTATAAATTCACACCTTGGATTGATAAAAAGTCGATTCGAGGCTCATCAGCAATGTTTACCTCTTCATTCTTTATAATTCTATTAGGTACTGATCTATTATTAAAATATTATGGTTCGAATTATTCGATTCCAATACCAGTATTACTTGGGCTTGCCATATTTACTGCATTTTCAGCTACTTTAAGTGAATTAGTAAGCTATAGGGGATCTGATAACCTTTCTATACCAATTATCACATTTTTATCTTACGAGATATACTTAATTAATTTTACACATGGAAACTTAACCAGTTTGATAATTTGGACTTTTTTATCAATTATTATTTTCACAATTGCTTATAAACAAAAGTCATTATCACTTAGCGGGGCAATTGGAGGGTACCTATTGGGAATGATTATTTTTGGATCTGGAGGATGGAATTGGATTATACCTCTCATATTCTTCTTTATATCATCATCTATATTGTCACATTTTAATCGTAAAGAAAAATCTCAAAGAAATCTATTGCAAATCCTTTCAAATGGTGGTTTAGCAACTATTTTTGCCATCGAGAATATCTTTATAAAATCATCATTTTCTTTAATCTTTTATTTAAGTGCTATTGCTGCTGCTACAGCAGATACTTGGGGAACTGAAGTTGGTTTTCATTCAAGATCAAAACCCAAACTTATTTTCTCTAAAAAACTTGTTCCAAAAGGAACATCAGGTAGCATTACTTTATTAGGTACAATTGGTTCAATTATAGGAGCCATATTAATTGCAGTTTTGGGTCAAATAATTTTTAGTCATAAAAATATCTTCTTGCCGATAGCAATTGCTGGAATTAGTGGCTCAGTATTTGATTCTTTTTTAGGAAGATTTTTTCAGGCAAAGTATTTATGTAAAGAGTGTGGTGAACATTCTGAGGGCAATAACCATTGTGATTTACCTGCATTAAGGATAAGCGGTTTAAAAGTAATTGATAATAATATGGTAAATTTTTTAAATACTTTATGTGGTGGAATTATGGGATATTTTTTTTGGACTATAGTAAATCAATAAAAAAGCCCCGCATTGGCAGGGCTTTTTAATGATGAATATTGGTAGTATATAAAATTAAATAACTTTATATACGATCAAACCAACCATAACGATTAACGAAACAAAAATTAATGAGACACCCATATTTCCCTTCTTAATCTCTTCCCATTCGTCAATATCTGTTGATAGCCAATCAAATACCTTCAAAGATATACCAACACCTAAGCCGAAACCAATCGCGGCTGTAATAGCCCATAATAAGGAACGACCATATTGTGCAAACATGCCACTCCAACTGGTAGGATCTAACATTCTTCCTCCTTTTTACAATGTTTCAATTGAATTTTTTATCAATCGCATAAAACCAGCAGTATCAATCTTTCCATCTGTAAGTTGGCGTACTTGCTCTGCAGTCGCTTTAGCGGTGATAATTGTATTTTCTCTTGATAAAGGGATTACCACTGACACAGCGGTATTACCTGGAATAACAGGCGAATATCCCGGTTTTTTCTTTGCAAATGATTGCTGATGGTTTATAGCTTGACCTACAGAAATGAATGCGACAAGCATTGGCATTTCAAAATTGTTTCTGGTAGTACTTTCCAATTCAATTGAAAAGCTATAAGAACCATCAAGATTCTGTGTTAAAATCATTTTTTTCTCATCGACAGATATACGATAAAACTTACACGTATTTGCTACCTTCCGATAAAAAGCATAATTTGCTGATAGAGTCTGTGTCCCCATCAAAAGAACAATAGATAATATGAGAATTTTTCTTAAGTTCATTTATTTACCATATCCTATTATTAATCAGCTGGAATTTTACAAGAAGACATATCTTCTAGTCAAGCACCAAATACTATTTTCCCATTCTTTATAACTTTTTGAATTGGGTGATTAGAAATATAATAAGGTATATCAATTAAAGAGTCTAAATCCCAAATAATTAAATCCGCTTTCATTCCCAATTCAACTGACCCCACTTTATTTTCCAGCCCCAAAGATTTTGCACTATTATACGTAGCCGCTTTAAATGCTTCTTCAACTGTTAACTCCATAAATAGACAAGCTAAACTGATTATAAATGGCATTGATTGAATATTTGAACTACCGGGGTTAAAATCGGTCGCTAATGCAACATCTATACCAGAATCAATAAGCTTTCTAGCAGGAGCATAAGTATTTTTTCCAAGAAAAAATGTTGTTCCAGGTAGTAGAGTCCCAATTACATTATTATTCACAAGAGATTCAATACCTCTTTCGCTAATAGCCATTAGATGATCTGCAGAAAAAGCACCTATCTCACCTGCAAGTTCAGCTGCTCCTGAATCCACAAATTCATCTGCATGCATCCTTGGCTTTAACCCATATTCTATTCCAGTATTTAGAATTCTTCTTGTATCATCTACATTAAAATACCCCTCTTCACAAAAAACATCATTAAATAATGCGACTCCTTGCTTAGAGATTTCAGGAATCATTTCATCACATATTAGATCAATATAGTTTTCAGGATTATTTTTATATTCAATTGGAATGGCATGGGCTCCCATAAATGTAGGTATAATATCTATAGAGTGGTTTTGATTGACTTGGTCTATGACTGATAAAGATTTTAGCTCAGAATCTGTATCTAGCCCATAACCTGACTTTGCTTCAATTGTTGTAGTACCATTTTGCAAAAATCTATCAACGCGATCTTCTAATTTTGCAATCAATTCATCCTCTGAAGCATTTCGTAGTCCGTTGACACTAGATATTATCCCGCCACCATTTCTAGCTATTTCTTCATAAGTTAAGCCAGACAATCGCATTGAATACTCATTTGCCCTATTTTCAAAAAAAACTGGATGAGTATGAGAATCTACAAAACCAGCGGTAACCATTTTACCATTACAATCAATGGATTTATCTTCATTTTTTTCTCCAATAGATCTAATTAATCCATCCTCAATTGTTATGGTTGTATTCTTATAAGATTGAACACCATCTTCATTAGCTGTGTACAAACAACCAATATTGTCAATTTGAATTATATTACTCATTAATCATTGGAATATTAATATTCCAATTTTTTGAATTTTTAATTGCATCATCGTATCCTGCATCTGCGTGCCGTAAAAGACCCATGCCTGGATCATTTGTTAATACGGCCTCTATCCTTTTTGCCATTTCAGTAGTTCCATCGACACATATTACTTGGCCAGCATGAATTGCAAGCCCCATCCCAACGCCGCCACCATGATGTATAGATGTCCATGTAGCGCCACTAGCTGTAGATGTCATCGCATTTAATAAAGGCCAATCTGCTACAGCATCTGAGCCATCTTTCATATCTTCTGTTTCACGATAAGGAGACGCGACAGAACCACAATCTAAATGATCTCTACCAATAACAATTGGAGCAGAAAGTTCTCCATTTCCAACCATCTCATTTAAAGCTAAACCAAACTTTGCTCTTTGATTATACCCTAACCAACATATACGGGAAGGCAAACCTTGAAATTTAACTTTTTCCCTAGCCAATTTAATCCATCTCACTAATGTTTTATCATCAGAAAACATTTCTAATACTTTTTCATCTGTTTTATAAATATCATTTGGGTCACCTGATAAAGCTACCCACCTAAAAGGACCTTTACCTTCACAAAATAAATCTCTGATGTATGCTGGCACAAAGCCTGGAAAGTCAAAAGCATTTTTAACACCTGCTTTTTGTGCTTGACCTCTAAGATTATTTCCATAATCAAATGCAATACTTCCCATTTTTTTTAATTTTAAAATTCCCTCACAATGCTCAGCCATAGCCCTATAGCTTTCTTTAACATAAAGATCAGGATTAGATTCTCTTAATCTAAGGGCTTCACCAAATGACATATTATTTGGAATATATCCATCTAATTCATCATGAGCCGATGTTTGATCAGTTACTATATCAGGCACTATATCTTTTTCAGCTATTTGTGCAATAATATCAGCTGCATTACTATGTAAACCGATAGATAATGGTTTTTGTTGTTTTTTTGCTTTTAAAGCCATTTCTAGAGCCTTATCGAGTGAATCTGTAGAAGTATCCAAGTATTTTGTCGATAATCGACGTTCAATCGATTTTTCATCAATTTCAATGCATATTGCAACACCATTATTCATAGTAACTGCTAAAGGCTGAGCACCTCCCATGCCACCAAGGCCTGCCGTTACGACTAGTTTGCCAGTTAAATCGGAATTAAAATGTTGTTTTGCAGCAGCAGCAAAAGTTTCATATGTACCCTGAAGTATACCTTGTGTACCTATATAAATCCATGAGCCTGCTGTCATTTGACCATACATCATCAAGCCTTGTTTATCCAATTTATTAAAATTATCCCAGTCAGCCCAGTTAGGGACAAGATTGGAGTTTGCAATTAAAACACGAGGAGAAGTTATATGTGTTCTTAAAACCCCAACAGGTTTCCCTGATTGAATAATTAAAGTTTCATCTTCATTCATACTCTTTAATGTAGATAATATTGAATCATAGCATTCCCAATTTCGCGCTGCCTTACCTTTACCACCATATACAACTAGCTCATTTGGATTTTCCGCAACATCAGGATCTAAATTATTTTGAATCATACGGTAAGGTGCTTCGATTTGCCAATTCTTGCAATTGAGATGGTTACCTGTTGGTGCTTTTATAATTCTCGTAGCCATATAGTCTTCGGATTATTACTTTGGATAAAGTATCTTTTTTATTGGGGGGAAATATCTAGGATTCTGTTCAATAACATTATAAGAAAAAAATGATATAGATTTGAATCTAGTTACTTTAGAATATTTGATTTTATTAATCACATCTATTGGTGATTGATTATACGTAGCGATTCCCATCACGATCTTACCCCAATATTTCGAAGGCAAGTTGTCATAAATAATGTCAATATTTGAAGCAAAAACTTTTAAATCTTTAGCATAATTCATAATTAAAACCTTATCTATATATCCAGCAGCAATCCAAACATCCCACTCTTGAAAAAATCTTTCTCTAGCTTGATATAAATTTGGTTTAACAGCAGCTGTTAATTCAATATTAGGATTTACATAATTAAGCATTTTTTTTGTTTCTTTTACCAAATCTGTAACTGATTTCCTTCGATAAGAACTCCAAAGAGAAAGTTCTGATGGATTCATTCTAGAAATATCTGACTCTGTAATAGAATTGTTATATTTACTATAATACTCAATTGCTTGAGGGTTTTGGCCATATTCTGAATCTTGATATCTTACATAATCAAGATGTAAACCATCTAAATCATAATTTTCAATTAATTCCCTAAAAACTTGAACTAAATATGAGTTTACTTTTGGATGATTAGGCGCTAAATAAAGTCCTTCATATCCATTATTTGAGTAATTATTTTTTTTTAATTCATTATTTATATTCATTTCCAAATTGTTATTCTGATCCATCCATTTAGGTTTTTTATATAAAATATGGTCTTCTTGTAATGGTTTCTTATTTGATGACCACAAAATATATGTATTTACCCAAGCATGAACATTTATACCTTTTTCTTTTGCTTTAGGAATCAAATAATTTAATGGATCAAAATCAATCTGTTGAATAAAATGAGATTTAGGAACAAGGTCTGATTTGTAATAAGCATCTCCTCTACCACGAACCTGTACTAGCAAATGATTAAATCGATTTAACGTAGCAAAATCGAGCATGCGATCAATGCTCTGCTTTGTAGTCAAAGTATTTCTAACTACCCAAAGGTATCTACCTTCAAATTGGCTAGTTTGATTATCTAATGGCCAAATTAATGAAAAAAGAAGGGCAAGTATAAACATTGCCCTTAAAAAAAAGTAAGTGTGTATATTTATTTTCAAATCTATTCTGGTTTTGCAACTTCTTTCACTTCATCAGTCTTTTTGAAATCAACAAATTCAATTATTGATACAGATGCACGATCATTATCTCTAAATCCTAATTTTATAATTCTAGTATATCCACCATTTCGTTCTAAAAAGCTAGGTGCAACATCATGAATTAATTGATTTACTATTTCTTTTCGAGGCAATTTCTTAGATATTTGTCTAATTGAATTTAAATCACCTCTTTTTGCTTTAGTAATTAATGGTTCTATAAAAGTTCTCAACTCTTTAGCACGTGCATCAGTTGTTTTTATACGTTTATGCTCAATTAGATTAGATGCTAAATTTCTAAGCATAGCTTTTCTATGAGAAGGGTCAACACCAAGCTTCCGTCCTTTTTTTTGATGCCTCATAAAAGTTCAAACTTCCAATTTTAAATATTTATCAACATCCATTCCGAAGCTTATTCCCATTTCATCAAGCTTTTCAACTAACTCAGTAAGAGATTTTCTACCAAAATTCTTATACTTTAACATTTCATTTTCTTCTTTGCTAACCAATTCATAGATATATTTGATTCCAGCAGCTTGCAAACAATTATGACTTCTAACTGAAAGCTCCATTTCATCAATAGTTAAATTTAAAAGGTTCCTTATATTAATGATTTCTTCACTGATTTTTTCAGTTACTTCAAGAACTTCCGGTTTAGCAATCGCCTCAACCATTCTAAGATGATCCATCAATACAGTCGCTGAATAACTAATTGCGTCTTCAGGAGTAACTGAACCATCAGTCTCTAATTCAATACTTAGTATTTCAATTGGGTCTTTTGCTCCTGGGACAGGTTCTACATTATATGATACTTTTTTAACTGGATTAAAAATACTATCAACTGCTAGGGTACCAATAGGAGCATTTGGCAATTCATTCTCTTCAGCGGGAACATAACCTTTTCCTACACCAATTCTAAGTTCAATATTTATTTTACCATTGGAGTTTAGTTCAGTTATATAAAGATCTTTATTTAAAACTTCAAATTCATCAGTAGCTGCTTGAATATCTGAAGCAGTGAACACTTTTTTACCTTTTAAAGCTATATTTAAATTATCTACATTTGAATCTGATAATTTAAACCTCACCAATTTTAAATTTTGTATAATATCAGACATGTCATCTTTAACCCCAGGTATGGTTGAGAATTCATGCAAAACATTTTCCACTTTCACATTAGTTATGGCCGCTCCAGGCAAACTTGTTAAGAGTACACGTCTTAAAGCATTTCCAATGGTAACTCCATAACCTCTTTCAAGAGGCTGTAAAACAAATTTTCCATATGTTCCTGTTAAGGATTTTTTTTCTGTTTTAATTTTAAGCTTATATTCTTTTTTACTCATAAAATTTAAATACCTTATTTTATTTAGAGTAGAGTTCTACTACTAATTGTTCATTTACAGTAAGAGCCATTTCTTCACGCTCTGGAAGAGCAAGAAACGTTCCAGTCATTTTTGCCTTATCTAATTCTAACCATGGCAAACCAATATCACCTTTTATTCTTTTCATTGAATCCATAATTATATCTAGCTTCTTTGATTTATCTCTAACTTTTATAATATCACCAGGACTTATGGATGCAGATGGATAATTACATTTTCTATTATTAACTAGAAAATGAGCATGTGAAACCATTTGACGAGCCTGCGCTCTTGTTGAAGCAAAGCCAAGTCGGTAAACTATATTATCAAGTCTACATTCTAATAGTATTAGTAGATTTGAACCTGTTTCGCCTTTCATCTTATCAGCTTTATGAAAGTAATTACGAAATTGCCTCTCTAATACTCCATACATTGCCTTAATTTTTTGTTTTTCTCTTAGCTGGGTGCCGTAATTGGATAGTCTTCTTCTCCGAGTCGGACCATGTTGGCCAGGAGTATACGGTTTTTTATTTAACAAATTGTCATATTTGGGGTTACCAAAAATATTTTCCCCAAATTTTCTAACTAATTTGCCTTTAGGAATATTAGTTTTTGCCATAAAATTTCTCGTTTATACTCTTCTTCTTTTTGGTGGACGACATCCATTATGAGGCAAGGGAGTAACATCTCGAATAGATGTAACTTCTAGGCCAGCAACAGCAAGGGCACGAATTGCTGATTCACGACCAGCGCCAGGCCCTTTAACCTTAACATCTATAGAACGCATCCCCATTTGAACAGCTTCCTGTCCTACTTTCTCTGCTGCCATAGTAGCTGCAAAAGCAGTACTTTTTCTAGAACCTTTAAATCCACTAGTTCCTGCAGTTGACCAAGCAACTACATTACCAAATCTATCTGTTAAAGTAACATGAGTATTGTTAAAAGTTGCTTTTATATGTGCTACGCCTGCAGCTTCAACTTTACCTTTTTTCTTTTTTTTCTCTTTTTGTTGCTGTGCCATTTAATTCCTATAATCTCTTATCTAAACTACTACCTTCTTACCTAGACCAATTGTACGTCTTTTACCTTTTCTTGTCCTTGAATTAGTCTTTGTTCTTTGTCCATTTACAGGTAAACCACGTCTATGTCTTAATCCTTGATAACAACCAATATCTCTTTTCCTTTTAATATTCATCGAAACTTCTGTTCTTCTTTCACCTTCAATCCTAAGATCCATATTCGTTATTGCTTCTCGAACAGAAGCAACTTGGTTATCTGATAAATCTTTTACTCTCAAATCTAAATCAATTTTGGCTATATTACATATTTCCTTAGCGGTCGTAAATCCTATACCATGGATATAACAAAGTGAATAAGGTACTTTTTTTTCTTTTGGAATATCTATACCTGAAATACGTGCCATATTTAAACTCCTATCCTTGCCTCTGCTTATGTTTAGGGTTATCGCATATAACCATTAAGACCCCATTACGTCGGATAATTTTACATTTTGCGCAAATTTTCTTAACTGATGATCTTACTTTCATAATTACCTATTTATTTCTGTAAGTAATGCGGCCTCTTGTTAAATCATAAGGCGATATTTCAAGCTTAACAATATCACCTGGTAAAATTTTAATAAAGTGCATTCGCATCTTACCGCTTACATGAGCAAGTACTTCATGAGCATTCTCTCCTATCTCAACTTCAACTCTAAACATAGCATTCGGTAATGTTTCTTTAATGACCCCTTCTACTTGTATTGCTTGTTCTTTAGCCATTAATAGGATCCCTTTGGCTTAAAATTTTTGGCCCATTATTTGTAATAGCAATCGTATGCTCAAAATGTGCTGAGACCTTTCCATCTAATGTTCTAATTGTCCAACCATCAGAATCTGTTTTTATTTCTTTTAGTCCCATATTAATCATTGGCTCTATTGCAATGCACATTCCTTCACGAAGCTTATACCCTTGACGTGGCTCTCCATAATTAGGAATTTGAGGCTCTTCATGTAAATCAGTTCCTATTCCATGCCCTACGAGTTCACGAACAACAGAATAACCATGAGGTTCAACAAATGATTGAATTGCATGCCCAATATCAGAAACATAATTATCTGGTTTAGCCTCAGCAATCCCTCTCATAAGTGATTCTTGAGTAATCTTCATTAATTTTTTTTTATCATCAGAAACTTCACCTACTGCAAACGTACGAGCATGATCTCCATAATAGCCATCTTTCTCTGCACCACAATCAATACCAACAATTTGCCCTTCAAGCAATATTCTATCATTAGGTATTCCATGAACAACTTCGTCATCGACTGAAACACACAATGTTGCTGGGAATCCCATATAACCTTTAAATGCAGGGCGGGCACCGCAATCAAGGATAAAGGATTCAGCTTTTTTATCCAAATCTGTAATCTTGATTCCAGGCTTTACATACTCTGTTAACATATCAAGTGTATCTGATACTATTTGACAACTAATAGCAATTAATTCAATTTCCCGATCTGTTCTGATACGAACCACTACATTCTCCTCCGACCACGAATTTTACCTTTAGTTAAAAATCCATCATAATGACGGCTCATTAAATGAGACTCGATTTGCTGTAATGTGTCTAAGGCAACACCAACAATAATTAATAAACTGGTGCCACCAAAAAAAGATGCTAAATCATAACTTACATCCATTGATTTCATGAGTATGTAAGGGAAAATTGCGACAAGAGCTAATGCGAATGAGCCTGGAAGAGTAACTCTAGAAAGAATGTTATCTATAAATTCTGCAGTTTTCTTACCTGGTCTAATTCCAGGTATAAATCCACCATGTTGTTTCATTTGCTGAGATACCTGATTTGGATCAAATGCTATAGCTGTATAAAAATATGTAAAAAAGACTATCATTATTCCAAATATAAACCAGTAGAATGGATGATCAAAAGAGAACCACCGCATCACACCTTGCATAAAAACATTCTCGCTAAAAAAAGTTGCAATTGTACTTGGTATAAACATTATTGATTGTGCAAAAATAATTGGCATTACTCCAGCTGTGTTTACTTTTAAGGGTATATGTGTTGATTGGCCACCGTACACTTTTCGACCTACAACTCTTTTTGCATATGATACAGGTATCTTCCTTGTGCCTTGAGTAAGAAGAACAACAAAAGCAATAACAATAAACATTATCCCTAATAATATAACCTCACTAAGCAATCCTCTTACCCCCTCATTAATCAAAGCAATTTCAGCTACAATTACATTAGGGAGCCCAGAAACAATACCAACCATAATAATTAAAGAAATCCCATTGCCTATACCACGCTCAGTTATTCTTTCACCAAACCACATTAAAAGGATTGTACCTGTAATCAAACTAACTGTACCTGTAAAAATAAAACTAAAACCAGGATTTATTACAACTGATTGACCACCTGCTGACATTGATGGTAAAAAGACTGCAACAATTCCATAAGCTTGCATTGCTGATATTAAAACAGTAAGATAACGCGTAATTTGTGTGATCTTCTTTCTTCCTGCTTCACCTTCCTTTTGCAATCGTTGGAAATAAGGCACTACGGTGCTCATTAATTGAATTATAATTGATGCAGAGATATAAGGCATAATACCTAACGCAAATAAAGTTGCCTTTTCAAATGCTCCTCCTGCAAATAAATTATAAAGCCCCAATAAAGTATTTTGATAGCCTTGAAAAGCGGCAGAAAGTGTATCTGTATCAATTCCAGGAATAGGTATATGAGCACCCAAACGTACTAATACAAGGATGCCTAGTGTAAAAAGCACACGTTTCCTTAATTCAGGAATTGCAAAAATATTTTTTATTTTTTCAATCATTATTGTTCTGTGAATTTTCCACCAGCTTTTATGATTTTTTGTTTAGCTGAATTGCTAAAAGCACTTGCTGTAATGTCAAATTTTTTATTTAACTCACCGTCACCTAATATTTTAATTGGGCGCATAGAATATTTAACTATTCCATTATTTTTCAAAGTATTTGCATCAACAATTCCCTCATCCAATTTGTCTAAATCTGAAATATTTACTACCTGATATTCTTTTTTAAATAAAAAATTAGAAAAGCCACGCTTGGGAAGTCGACGGTGCAATGGCATCTGGCCACCTTCAAACCAAGGTCTATGCTTCGAGCCTGATCTTGAATGATAACCCTTATCTCCTCTGCCCGCATTTCTTCCCCAGCCAGACCCATGACCTCGCCCCAGTCTTTTCTTGCTATGGGTTGATCCTTTAGATTTTCTTAGCTCGCCTAACTTCACTGCACTTCCTCAACATGAACTAAATAATCTACGGTTTTAATCATACCTCTAATAGATGGCAAATCTTCTTTAATGACAGTTTGATTCATTTTTCGAAGGCCAAGTGCTTTAAGAGTTAATTTAGCTTTTTCCTTATAGCCTATCTGGCTTTTAATTTGTGTTATCTTTATTTTGTTTTGTTTTGACATAAAAAACTTATTAATTAAAAACCTCTTTTACCTTCATACCGCGCTTATTTGCTACTGTTACTACGTCTTGTAAATCAGTTAATGCCTTCATAGTAGCCTTAGTAACATTCAATGGATTATTTGAGCCAAAACGTTTTGTTAAAATATTTTGAATTCCAACTTGCTCCATTATAGATCTTACAGCTGCACCTGCAATTATTCCAGTTCCAGGGGAGGCAGGTTTTAACATTACTTGACTAGCGCTATATCGGGAAATAATTTTATGAGGAATTGTTTTATTAACTAAATGAATTTTTACGATATTTTGTTTTGCTTCCTCTTTCGCTTTATTAATAGCAGACATGACTTCACCTGCTTTTCCTTGGCCGATACCCACATGCCCATTACCATCACCAATGACTACGAGCGCACCAAAACGAAAGTTCTTCCCTCGTGATGTCACTTTAGCAACTCGGCTAACGCGAATTACAGATTCTTCTTTTAAATCAAGTTCTGCAGGATTAATCATACATTTTCCTAATTTTTTAAAATTCTAAACCAGCTTCTCTTGCGGCATCCGCAACTGCTTTAATTCGACCATGATATGGATAACCATTCCTATCAAAAACAACTTTTTTAATTTTATTTTTAATAGCCTTTTCTGCAATAACAGTACCAATCTTAGTGCTAATTTCAGTTTTATTTTTCGCCTTTGAAATATCTTTAATCATTGATTTATCATTAGATGAAGCAGATACTAAAGTCTGCCCTCTATGATCATCAATGATTTGAGCCCTGATATGCTTATTTGAACGATTCACGACCAAACGTGGACGTTCTTGGTGATAAAGATTATTTCTTTTACTTCTATTACGTCTACGCAAATTACGTGTTTCTTTTATAGAAAGTTTTTCCATTATGCAGTCGCCCCGCCTACTGTTTTACCTTGTTTTGTTTTGACATATTCATCTTTATACCTTATGCCTTTACCTTTATAAGGTTCAGGAACCCTAAAAGATCTTATTTTAGCTGAAACTTCACCAACTAACTGTTTATTAATACCACTTACTATTATCTCAGTTTTATTTGCTTTAATATCTATTCCTTCGGGAGGCTCAAAAATAATGTCATGCGAATAACCTAGCTGTAAAACAAGGTGCTTACCCTGCATATTAGCTTGATAACCAACGCCTCTTATCTCTAATTCTTTTATAAAACCTTCATTAACACCGTGTATACCATTTGCAATTAATTGACGAGTGGTTCCATGTAATGATCGATGAATTCTTGAATCAGAAGGACGTTCAACTAATAAAGTATCATTATTTTGCAAAACTTTCATATCTTTGTGAATAGATATATCAATAGTACCCTTAGGACCAGTAATGCCAATTAAATCTGAATCAATATTAACATTAACTTTTTCTGGAATTTCAATAATCATTTTTCCAACCCTAGACATCGCTAACCTACCAAACCCTACAAAGGATTTCACCACCAACACCAATACGCTTTGCGGTCTTGTTTGAAATCACACCTTTTGAAGTTGACAAAATAGATATTCCTAATCCATCTAGCACTCTAGGAATCTCATCTCTACCAACATATACACGTAAGCCAGGTCTACTTACCCTTTCTATACCAGAAATCACAGCATCACCTTTATGGTCATACTTTAAAAAGATTCGAATCGTTGACTTAACATTATCATCAACAAACATAAAATCATTAATATATTTTTCTTCTTTTAAAACAAATGCAATTCGTTTCTTTAAATTTGAAGATGGAATATCAATAAATCTCTTTTCGACTGCCATTCCATTTCTAATGCGTGTTAGCATATCAGCAATTGGATCTGTCATAGACATAAAATAATTCTCCTATTACCAGCTAGCCTTTGTAACACCAGGGATTTCTCCTTTAAGTGCCATTTCTCTAAAACAAATACGACAAAGACCAAATTTTCTCATATAACCATCAGGACGACCGCAGTTAAAACAACGATTGTATTTTCGGCATGCAAACTTTGGCTTTCTTCTTGCTTTAACAATAAGTGATTTTTTAGCCATCAGCTACCTCAATTTCCTCTTTATTCACCAACTTTTCTCTTAATGGCAAACCCATTAGTTTTAATAACCAATAAGATTCATCATTAGAATTAGCTGAAGTTGAAAATGTTATGTCCATTCCACGGATACTATCAATTTTATCATAATCAATTTCAGTAAAAATAATTTGCTCTTTTACACCAAATGAATAATTCCCCCTACCATCAAATGATTTAAAAGATAGACCTCTAAAATCACGAGTTCTCGGCAATGCAATACTAATTAGTCTTTCCATAAAATCATACATCCTATTGCCACGCAAAGTAACTTTACAACCGACAGGAAATCCTTTACGAATCTTAAAATTTGAAATATCTTTCTTCGAAAAAGTAGTTAAAGGTTTCTGACCGGTAATTAAAGTTAATTCTTGGATAGCACTTTCTAATTTTTTTGGATTATCTTTTGCATCTCCAATTCCCATATTTACTGATATATGAGACAAGCTAGGAACCTCCATAATATTTTGATACTTAAAACGTTCAACCATAGCTGTAATAACTTCATTCAAATATTTATTTTTAAGATTAGAGCTAAAATTATTTTTTTTCTTTTTTGCCATAATTTTATTTTATCTCTTCACGATTTCTAACAGAAATTCTAACCTTAGAACCATCATCCAATTTTTTATATCCAATTCTTGTTGGTTTTCCATTATGAATTAACATAACATTTGAAACATGAATAGAACCTTCTTTCTCGACTATACCTCCTTGAGGATTATCTTGAGATGGGCGCATATGCCGTTTAATCAAATTAACCCCTTCAATAATAACACGTTCTTTTTTTGGAAAAACATAAAGTATTTTCCCCTCCTGACCTTTGTAGTTACCACGAATTACACGAACAGTCATTCCAGTCGTAATATTCATTATATTACCTCCGGTGCCATGGATACAATTTTCATATAACCACTATCACGCAATTCACGTGCTACTGGCCCTAAAACGCGAGTTCCTCTAGGCTCACCAGCTGAATTCAATAGCACAGCTGCATTATCATCAAAACGAATATATGAACCATCGGAGCGACGTATCTCTTTTTTTGTCCTTACTACAACCGCACGTGTAACTTGACCTTTTTTTACCATACCATCAGGAATGGCTTGCTTAACTGTAACTACAATCAAGTCACCGATTGAAGCATAACGACGACGGCTGCCACCTAATACCTTGAAGCATAGTACCTCACGTGCGCCAGAATTATCAGCTACTTTAAGCCTTGTCTCTTGCTGTATCATTAATTATTAACCAATTTTTACCGATTCTCTAATAATATCACTTACGCACCATCTTTTTCTTTTACTAATGGGTCGCATAGCGCTTATCTTAACAATATCACCTAATTTAGGTTGGATGGTACCCACATGGGCCAAATATTTTTTAGATTTCTTTACAAATTTCCCATAAACTGGATGTGCAATTTTTCTTGTAACTAGAACCACAACAGTTTTTTCCATTTTATCACCAACCACTTCACCAACCAAAGTTTGTTTTCGTTTATTTACCATAAATTCTATTAACTCTTATTTTCTCTAATACCAATATCAAACTCTCTTTTTAAAGTTTTTAATTGAGCAATTTCTTTTTTTAAATACTTTATTTTCAAAGGATCTTCAAGCTGTTGCATGGCTTTTTGAAATTTTAAATTTTGCAAAGCTTCTTCATTCTCATCCAATTTTGTATCAATTTCTAAAATATTTAAATCATTTAAATCACGGCTTTTCATTATAAATCTCTTCTAGCTACAACTTTAGTTTTGATAGGTAGTTTATATGAAGCATTATAAAAAGCTTTTTCTGCACCTTCTTTATCTACTCCTTCAATTTCAAATAAAATTCTACCTGGTTTTACAACTGCAACCCAATATTCTGGGGTACCTTTTCCCTTTCCCATACGAGTTTCTGCTGGCTTTTTTGTAATTGGCTTATCGGGGAAAATTCGTATCCACATTTTACCAACCTTACGTATAACACGGGTTATAGAAACACGACATGCTTCAATTTGCCTGCTAGTAATCCATCCAGATTCCATAGCTTTTAGTCCATATGAACCAAAAGCTACATAATTTCCGCCTTTGGCAACGCCTCTACGGTTTCCCCTATGGTGTCTTCTAAATTTTACTTTTTTAGGTTCAAGCATAAACTATTTCCTTGAGGACTCTCCATTACAAATCCAAACTTTTATACCTATTATCCCATACTGTGTCTGAGCTTCAGTGAGAACATAATCTATATCTGCACGTAAAGTATGTAATGGGACTCTCCCTTGGGAGAATTTCTCACTTCGTGCTATCTCAACACCTCCAAGACGACCAGCTACATTTATCCTTATTCCTTCTGCACCCATTCTCATTGTCGATTGGATTACTTTATTTACTACCCTACGGTAAGAAACTTTCTTTTGTAACTGATGTGCGATATTGGAGCCAACTAAAGCCGCATCAAGCTCAGGTCGCTTAACCTCAGAAATATTTAGTTGAATATTTTTTTCAGTAAGCTGCTTAATCTCATCTTTTAGTCTATTAACTTCTTCACCACCCTTCCCGATAACAATACCTGGCCTTGCAGTATGAATGGTTACAGTAACAGTTTTTGAAGATCGGCTAATCTCAACTCTTGAGATTCCAGCATTAGGAAGTCTTGCTTTTATATATTTTCTAATTCTCAAATCTCCCTCAAGACCCGATGTAAAACTTTTACCAGCGAACCAAGTGGATCGCCAATCTTTATTTATTTGCAATCTAAAACCTACAGGATGTGTTTTTTGACCCAATCAATACTCCTTAATTTTTATTATCAGAGACTATAATTGTTAGATGAGCAGTAGGCTTATTTAATCTAGAAATACGCCCCATCGATGCTGCCCGAAAACGTTTAATATGAGCGCCTCCATTAGCATAACACTCTTTAATTCTGAGTGTCTCAGTCTCGATTTTTTCATCCTCTATTTTATTTATTAGATTATGATAGGCAGATCGTAATGTTTTCTCAATTTGAACAGAGGCTTTAGCTTTTGAAAAGTGTAAATAATTCAGTGCTTCATCAAACTTTAAGCCACGAATTTCATCTAACACCACTCCAATTTTTCGAGGAGACTGTCGAATATGTCTAGTTATTGCTTTCGCTTCCATACTTAACTCTTTCTATCTCCGGAGTGTAACCTAAAAGTTCTTGTAGGCGCAAATTCACCAAGCTTATGGCCTACCATATTTTCATATATAAATACAGGAATAAATTTATTTCCATTATGGACTGCAAAAGTATGTCCCACAAAATCTGGTGTAATCATAGAACGCCGCGACCAAGTTTTAATAACTTTTTTCTTTTTTGCTTCGTTCATTTTTTCAACCTTTTTTTGAAGCTTAGAGTCTACAAACGGTCCTTTCTTTAACGATCGAGCCAATCTACTTTCTCCTCTTTAAAATAAATTCATTGGATTTCTTATTCTTTTTGCGCGTTTTATATCCTTTCGTTGGAGTACCCCAAGGAGAAACTGGATGGCGACCACCAGATGATTTACCTTCACCTCCACCATGTGGATGATCAACGGGATTCATAACTACTCCACGGACGGTAGGTCGTTTACCTAGCCATCTAGTTCTTCCAGCTTTACCTGAAACTATCTGCTCATGAGATTTATTACCTACTTCACCAATAGTTGCAAAACAATCTTGACGAACTTGTCTTATTTCTCCAGATGGTAGCTTCAATGTTGTAAAACCATCATCATGAGCCATAACTTGAGCTGCAGAACCAGCGCTTCTAACTAATTGGCCTCCTCTACCAGGCTCAAGCTCTACATTATGCACAAACATTCCAGTTGCAACCTTTTTCAAAGGTAATGCATTCCCTATTTTTAACGGAGCATTTTCTCCACTAAAAATCTCATCACCAACTTTAACTCCAAAAGGTGAAAGAATATAACGTTTTTCTCCATCTTCATAAAAAAGTAACGCAATATTTGCAGATCTATTTGGATCATACTCAATAGATACAATCTTAGCTTGAATATCAAATTTATCACGCTTAAAATCAATAATTCTGTACCTTCGCCGATGTCCACCACCACGATGTCTTACAGTTATTCTACCATTATTATTTCTACCACCTGTTTTTCTCAAAGCTACTGTAAGGCTTTTTTCAGGAGAACTTTTAGTTATCTCTGAAAAATCTGATCGAGATGCAAATCTACTTCCTGGCGTTGTGGGTTTTAAGTTTCTTATCCCCATCAGTTAGCTACCTCGCCACTCAACAAATCTATTTCATAACCATCCATTAATGTAATTACTGCTTTTTTCCAACTTGCCCTTTTTCCTTTTGTCCTAATTGTTCTTCCACCACTACGAACTGTCATATTTTTCTCTTTACCAATAAAATTCATTGTTGCTATTTTTTTTACTTTAACATCAAATTTATTTTCAATTGCTCTAGCAATCTCTATTTTATTTGAGCCTTTTAGAACTTCGAAAGCATATTTTTTTTCCAGTTCTTCCAATCTGCTCATTTTTTCAGTAAATAAAGGACGAATAATTATTTTTTTGTATGACATTAGTTAGACACCATCAATTTTTTATTTAGCAACGCTAAACCAGCTTTATCAAAAAGTAATTTTTCACAATCAAGAAGATCATACGTACTTGCAGATGTTGCTTCCACTAAATAAATATTTGGCACATTTCTTGAAGATAAAAAAAGATTTTCACTAAGGCTTGCAACAAGTATTGTGACTTTTTTGCCAGAGATATTTAATATCTTTAAAAACTCAATAAATTCTTTTGTTTTAGGAGATGAAATAGAAATTTCATCGACAACTAAGATATCTCCATTATCTACTCGAAATGACAATACTGAACGACGAGCTAATCTTTTCATTTTTTTTGATATTTTAGTTTTATAATCATGCGGTTGCGGCCCAAAAACTGTACCACCACCTCTCCAAATTGGCGACCTAATTGTTCCAGCTCGAGCAACACCACGACCTTTCTGCTTCCAAGGTTTTTTACCACCACCTCTAACTTTTGATCGATTTTTTGAAGCATGTGTACCTTGGCGCTCATTCGCTAGCTCAGTAATCACAGCCTGATGAATAACGCTTTCATTTGGCTTTATACCAAACACAGATTTATCAACTGTTACAGCTTTCCCTTCGCTTCCATCACTGTTTAAAATATTTAACTTCATTATAGCTTATTTAGATATGTATACTATCCCATTATTTGAACCAGGGACAGCTCCTTTAATCAAAATTTTATTATTTTCTACATCTACGTTGACAACTTCAAGATTTCTTGTTGTAATTCTTTTATTACCATATTGACCAGCCATTTTCATCCCTTTAAACACTCTAGATGGATCAGATGCTTGACCAATAGAGCCAGCAGATCTTGGATGCTCCCTTTGTCCATGAGTTTTTGGACCACCACCAAAACCATGGCGTTTCATTACTCCAGAGAAGCCTTTTCCTTTTGAAGTGCCAGCTATATCAACATATTCACCTTCTTTAAATAAAGATACTCCGAATTTTTGTCCGGTTTCGTATTTATATTTTGGAACAGGGGAGAATTCAGCTAAAAATCTCATTCTTTCAGAACCTGCTTTTTTAAAATGTCCATTTAATGCTTTATTAGAATGCTTTTCTTTCATCTTAGTAAACCCAATTTGAATTGCATCATATCCATCTTTATTCTTGGTCTTAATCTGAGTAACGACACATGGACCAGCCTCAATAACAGTTACAGGTACTATTGAACCTTGATCATTATAAAATTGCGTCATTCCTATTTTCTTGCCAATTAGACCACGCATAGAACTATACCTTAATCTCAATATCAACACCAGCTGGAAGATCCAACTTCATAAGTGCCTCTACAGTTTTAGGGGTTGAATTCAAAATATCAATTAATCTTTTATGAATTTTAGTTTGAAACTGCTCACGAGATTTTTTATCAACAAAAGGCGAGCGCAGGACTGTATAAATTGTTCTTTTTGTAGGTAATGGAATAGGACCAGAAATAAGAGCACCAGTTGATTTTGCAGTTTTTACAATTTTTTCAGTTGATTTGTCAATCAATGAATGATCATATGCTTTTAAACTTATACGTATAGTTTGCTTTGCCATTATAATTTTCTTTCTAGCTAAGAAGCCTTTCCATGAACTTTCTCAATAATTTCTTCTCTTACTGAATTCGGTACTTCTTTAAAGCTTGAAAATTCCATATGGAAAACTGCACGACCTTGAGTAATTGATCTTAAATCAGTAGCATAACCAAACATTTTTGCAAGTGGCACAATAGCATTAAGAGTATGAGCATCTTTACGCTGCCCCATTTTTTCAATATTTCCTCTACGTGAATTTATATCTCCCATAACATCACCAAGATATTCTTCAGGCACTACGACTTCAACTTTCATCATAGGCTCCATAAGGACAGGCTTAGCCTTCTTGCAACCTTCTTGTATTGCCATTGAACCAGCAATTTTAAATGCCATTTCAGATGAATCAACATCATGGTATGAGCCAAAAATCAACTCAACTCTAACATCTTCAATTGGGTATCCAGCTAAAACACCATTTTTCAATGCATCTTCAATACCATCACTAACGGGTTGTATATATTCACGAGGAATAACACCACCAACAATTTTATTCTCAAAATGGTAACCTTTGCCAACTTCATTTGGCTCGACATTAATTACTACATGCCCATATTGTCCTCTTCCTCCAGATTGGCGAGCAAACTTAACATCAACTTTTTCAACACGTTTAGTTATTGCTTCTGTATATGCTACTTGCGGGGTACCAACATTTGCTTTTACGCTAAATTCTCTTAGCAAGCGATCAACCAAAACTTCAAGGTGTAGCTCTCCCATTCCAGCAATAATTGTTTGGCCTGTATCTGGATGAATAGAAACTTTGAATGTTGGATCCTCTTCAGACAACTTAGATAAACCTTTAGATAAAGCATCTTGATCAGCTTTTGTTGCTGGCTCTACTGAGACCTCAACGACTGGCTCAGGAAACTCCATTGATTCAAGCAAAATTTCTTTCTTTTCTTCACAAAGCGTATGTCCAGTATTGGTGTTTTTTAGGCCAACAGCTGCAAAAATCTCACCAGCAGAAACTGTATCTATTTCTTCTCTCTTATTAGCGTGCATTAATAAAATCCTACTGATTCTCTCCCTTTTCCCTGTATTTGGGTTAGCAACATAAGATCCAGATTTCAATATTCCGGAATATGCGCGGACAAAAGTAAGTCTTCCAACATAAGGATCCGTCATGACTTTAAATGCTAATGCACTAAATGGCTCATCATCATTTGGCTCACGACTCATTACAATATCATTATCATTCGGATCAAAACCATTAATTGCACCTATATCCAGAGGAGATGGTAAAAAATCATTAACAGCATCTAATAGTCTCTGCACGCCTTTATTTTTAAATGCTGAGCCACAAAGTGTTGGAATGAATGTATTATCAATACAACCTTTTCTTATTGCAGCTTTAAGTTCATTTTCCGTTATTTCTTCTTCAGATAAATATTTCTCAAGCAAATGTTCATCATAACTAGCAGTCTCTTCAATTAGATGGTGCCTCCATTTTTCAGCCTCATCTTTCATATCAGTTGGAACTTCAGCAATCTCAAAATGCGCACCCAAAGATGAATCATTATAAAGAATTGCTTTCATTGTAATTAAATCAATAATTCCTGTAAAAATATCTCCAGCACCGATTGGCAAAACTATAGGCAGTGGGTTAGCACCTAACCTATCCTTTATCATATCTAAAACATGATAAAAATCGGCTCCAGTTCGGTCCATTTTATTTACAAATGCTATCCTTGGAACATTATATTTGTCAGCTTGACGCCATACGGTTTCACTTTGAGGTTCAACCCCACCAACTGCACAAAAAACCGCACAAGAGCCATCAAGGACACGTAAAGAGCGCTCAACTTCAACAGTAAAATCAACATGGCCAGGAGTATCTATTATATTGATTCTGTGATCATTCCATATTGCGGTTGTTGCAGCAGAAGTGATTGTAATCCCACGCTCTTTTTCCTGCTCCATCCAATCCATAGTTGCTCCACCATCATGAACTTCGCCCAACTTATGAGTTCGGCCAGTATAAAACAAAATTCTTTCGGTTAAGGTTGTCTTTCCAGCATCAATATGTGCCATAATCCCAATATTTCGAACATCTTTTAAAGGTATTTTTTTCATTTTATTTTTATCTACCTAAAATGAGCAAATGCACGATTAGCCTCAGCCATTCGATGGGTATCATCCTTCTTTTTTATTGCACCACCTTCGCCACTTGCAGCTGAAATCAATTCAGAGGCTAAACATTCAGCCATAGACTTTCCTGATCGACTTCGAGCTGAATTAATAATCCATTGCGAAGCGAGAAAAAATTGACGGTGTTTGGAAACTTCAATTGGGACCTGATAATTAGCTCCACCTATTCTTCGAGTTTTAACTTCAAGCATAGGAGAAGCATTTTTTATTGCTAGTTTGAATATATCCATTCCTTCTTTTTTTGTCCGAGATTTAATTGTGCTCATTGAAGTGTAAAAAATATGTTCTGACACACCTTTTTTTCCACCCATCATTAAATAATTCATAAACTTAGCAACTTCCAAATCACCATATATTGGATCTGGTAAAATTTTTCTCTTATCTGGCCTTCTTCTTCTCATAGTTTATGCTTTTGGTCGTTTAGCTCCATATCGTGAGCGACTAGTTTTACGATCAGATACTCCAGCTGTATCAAATGTTCCCCTTACAATATGATAACGTACTCCCGGCAGATCTTTAACGCGCCCACCTTCAATCAAAACAATAGAATGTTCTTGCAAATTATGACCTTCTCCTGGGATATAAGCATTCACTTCAATACCATTTGTTAATCTAACTCTCGCTACCTTACGCAAAGCAGAATTAGGTTTTTTTGGTGTTGTAGTGTATACGCGCGTGCATACTCCTCTTTTTTGAGGACTACTTTTTAAAGCAGGACTTGCAGTTTTTTTCTTTACCCGCTTTCTACCTTGTCTTACTAATTGATTTATCGTCGGCATTTCACTTCCATTTAAGCCTGCGAAACTAATACTGACAAGAGCATTTTATCAATTTGTTTTTGCATAACATCTTTTTTATTAAGCCTAACTTTCTTCATCGATTTTCTCAGGTTCAGAAACCTCATTTGAAACAATATTTTTTTCTTTAACAAATAAGTCCTTTAAATGAGGTGATCCAGAACCAGCTGGAATTAAGCGTCCAACAGCAACATTTTCTTTTAAACCACGGAGATGGTCAACTTTACCTGATGTAGCAGCATCTGTTAATACTCTAGTAGTCTCTTGAAATGATGCCGCAGAAATGAAGCTCTCGGTATTTAAAGAGGCTTGAGTTATTCCCATAAGCAATGGATCAAATGTCGCAGGCTTAATTTTTCTAGATTTTGCAGCAATTTTACCATTTTCTTTTAAAGCTCTATTTATTTCTTGATATTCCTTTTTATCAACAAGCATGTCTTCTTCTAATTCAGAGTCACCACTACTTGTAACGACAACCATAGATTGAAGTTTTTCGTTTGTTTCAAAGAATTCAGCGCGATTCACTCTATCCTTATGTAAAAAATGAGAATCTCCTGGCTCATCTATACTTACTTTTTGCATCATTTGACGAACAATTACCTCAATATGTTTATCGTCAATTTTTACACCTTGCAATCTATATACTTCCTGAATCTGATTAACCAAATATTCTCGAACTTTATTCGGCCCCAATATTTTTAAGATATCAGCTGGAGAAATACTTCCTTCACATAGTGAAGTCCCCGCCGTAATTCTATCACCCTCATGTACCACAACATGCTTACCATAAGGAATAGAATATGTTTTGGTTGAGCCATCGACACCTTCAACTTGGATTTTACGAATTCCACGTTTTGTTTCACCAAATTTTACTAGACCATCAATCTCCGTTACAACTGCTGGCTCAGTTGGCTTACGAGCTTCAAATAATTCTGTAACCCTTGGGAGGCCTCCAGTTATATCACGAGACTTACCATATTGGCGCGGAATCTTTACTAAAGTTTGGCCTCGAGCAACCTTATCACCTTTCCGAACAACTAAATTCGCAGTAACTGGAAGAATCGTTCCACCTGCAAGTATACTACCATCTTTATTAACAATTTCGACATGAGGACTCAAATTGCGATTTTTGGATTCAATTATTACCATTTGTTTTTTGCCGCCTTCAACAGCTTCCACTTGATATGTTTCATTTTCTATAAAATCTCTAAGCTCAACTATCCCCGACTGTCTAGCTAGAATAACATCTGTATATGGATCCCAATTAAAAAGTACTGCCCCAGCCTTAACTTTCTCACCATCAGCAACATTTAAATTCGCACCATACGGCACATTAAAATCAGAGTTAGATTTTTTGTCTTTAGTCTTAATAGTGATTTTTGAATGACGAACCATACATCTTAAAACTTCAGTCCCAAATTCATCTTTTGATTTTGCTACTTCAAGATTATCAGAAAATTGAACTACCCCTGCCCGCTGTGTTATCATTTCAGATTGTTCGATTATTCGGGTGGCAGTTCCGCCGATATGAAATGTTCTAAGAGTTAACTGTGTCCCAGGCTCTCCAATGCTCTGAGCAGCTTGAATTCCAACAGAAGTGCCTAAGTCAACTAATTTGTGATTTGAAGGGTTCCAACCATAACATTTTGCGCAAACACCCCTTAGAGATTCACATGTAAGAACAGACCTAATTCGCAATGATTCAATGTTACTATCAGATATAGCCTTAGCCTCGCTATCTTTTATCATCGTACCAGCTTTAATAATAGTTTTTCCATCTTCAATAAAATTTTCTAATATAGTTCTACCTAAAATTCTATCTGCCAATGGCTCAATTATATCCTCTCCCTCTTTCAAGTCGTCTGCTAAAATTCCATTGATTGTGCCACAATCAGCTTCACTAATAACTACATCCTGAGCTACATCAACCAACCGGCGAGTTAAATAACCTGCATCAGCAGTTTTTAATGCGGTATCGGCTAATCCTTTTCTAGCCCCATGGGTAGAAATAAAATATTCTTGAACAGACAAACCCTCTTTAAAGTTTGAAGTAATAGGTGATTCAATAATTTCTCCTTTTCCACCAGTCATTGCCTTTTTAGGCTTCGCCATTAAGCCTCGCATGCCAGCAAGCTGTTTAATTTGATCTTGTGAGCCACGTGCCCCAGAATCAGCCATCATGTAAACTGGATTAAAACCTTGATCATTAGACTTTAAATTTTCCATCATTGTTGCAGCAATATCATTAGTAGCATGAGTCCAAACATCGATAACCTTATTGTACCTTTCGCCATCAGTTAAGACATGACGTTTAAATTTATTCTGAATATCGTCAACCTTTTTTTGAGCATAATTTATAATTTCATCCTTTGCATCTGGAATCATGATATCACTTATTGCTATAGATAAACCTGCTTGCGTGGCTGCATTAAATCCTAGATTTTTTAACTTATCAAGAAAAATCACTGTTTCTTTATTCCCAGCTACCAAATAAGTTTCATTAACCAATTCACTTAGCCTTTTTTTATCAATCAGGTCATCAATAAAATCCATTTCATCAGGTAAAATAGAATTTATTATAACTCTACCTACAGTGGTATCTTTGAACCATATACCAGCATGACGAACATTTATTGAAGCATTTACATCTACAACTTTATTCTCATAGGCAAGTATAACCTCATCAAAAGAGCCGAATGTTTTCCCTTCGCCTTTTGCTCCTTCTCTCTTTCGGGTTAAATAATATGTACCTAGAACCATATCTTGGGATGGTAATGCTAATGGCTTACCATTTGCAGGATGTAAAATATTATGACTAGACAACATAAGTACTCTGGCTTCCATTTGTGCAGCAACAGATAATGGCACATGAACAGCCATCTGATCTCCATCAAAATCCGCATTAAATGCCGAACATACAAGAGGATGAATTCTCAAGGCTTTCCCATCAACAAGTACTGGCTGAAATGCTTGTATGCCAAGACGGTGAAGAGTAGGAGCGCGATTTAATAAAACCGGGTGATCTTTAACAACATATTCTAAAACTTTGTAAACGATTGGATCCTTATCCTCAATTAGCAATTTAGCACCCCTAGGTGTTTGAGAATAACCCCTACCCATTAATTCGCTTATCATATGAGGCTTAAATAGCTCTAGTGCCATATTCTTGGGAAGACCACACTCATGAAGCTTAAGCTCGGGACCTACGACGATTACTGATCTTCCTGAATAGTCAACCCGCTTACCTAACAAATTTTGACGAAACCTACCTGTCTTACCTCGAATCATATCTGAAATCGATTTTAAGGGTCTTCTTGTACCACTTCTAATTGCAGTTTTCCTACGACTATTATCGAACAAAGCGTCTACAGATTCTTGAAGCATCCTTTTTTCATTTCTAAGAATCACATCGGGTGCCTTTATCTCCATCAATTGCTTTAATCTATTGTTGCGTATTATTATTCGTCGATAGAGATCATTTAAGTCACTGGCAGCAAAACGACCTCCATCTAAAGGAACAAGTGGACGTAACTCAGGAGGAATAACAGGTAAAATTGAAACAACCATCCATTCAGGTTTATTTATTTTTTTTACATTTGTAATATCAACCAAAAAAGTTTTTACCACTTTTAATCGCTTGAGGGCTTCTTCGCGCTTTTGCTTAGATTTAGAATTTTTAAGTACATCTTCCATATCTCGACGTAATTCTACTAAATTCATTCTAGATAGCATTTCCTTAAGAGCTTCTCCTCCCATTGCCGCATAAAAGTAATCATCATTATCCCTATCTTCCTCTGAAACAGCATCAAAACCATACTCTCTCTCTAATTCAATAAACTCAAATTCATCAATCATTTCAAATTTTTCTCTACCACTCTTGCCAGGCTCAATAATTAAGAATTTCTCATAATAAACAATTTTTTCAAGGTCTTTAGTCGATATACCGACAAGATAACTTAATTTTGAAGGAATTGAGCGAAGATACCAAATATGAACGACCGGTACAGCAAGGGTAATGTGGCCCATTCTATCACGACGAACTTTTTTTCGAGTAACTTCAACTCCACAACGATCACAAATAATCCCACGATATCTAATACCTTTATACTTCCCACAGTGGCATTCATAATCCTTTACTGGGCCAAAGATTTTTTCACAAAACAACCCATCTTTTTCTGGCTTATATGATCGATAATTAATTGTCTCTGGCTTTAATATTTCACCATATGATTTTTGAAGGATACCCTCCGGAGAAGCTAAACCAATTCGAATTGATGAAAAACCTCTACTAGTATCTACTTTATTTGTTTGAATGAATGTCAAAACAATTCTCCCTTAATCTTCTAATTCTATATCTAAACTAAGTCCCTGAAGCTCTTTTATAAGAACATTGAATGACTCAGGCACACCAAATGGTGGTAGATCCTCACCTTTAACTATAGCGTTGTAAACTTTTGATCGCCCATCTACATCATCTGATTTTACTGTTAAAATTTCTTGTAAAGTATGTGCTGCTCCATAAGCCTCAAGAGCCCAACATTCCATCTCTCCAAAACGCTGACCTCCAAATTGTGCTTTGCCTCCTAGAGGCTGCTGGGTTACCAATGAATATGGTCCAGTAGAACGGGCATGCATCTTATCATCTACCATGTGACTTAATTTCATCATATATATATTCCCAACTGTTACAGGGTTATCAAGAATTTCTCCAGTTCTACCATCAATTAATTGAGTCTTACCTGACAAAGGCAACCCTGCTCTCTTTAACTCAGCTGTCACTTCAGAAGGAGTAGCTCCATTAAAAACAGGAGTTGAATATTTAACACCCAATGCTTCACCAGCCCAACCAAGCATAGTTTCGTAGAGCTGCCCCAGATTCATTCTTGATGGAACACCCAAAGGATTCAAGACTACATCTATTGCTGTACCATCTTCTAAAAATGGCATGTCTTCTTCAGGTACTACGGTAGCAACAATCCCCTTATTCCCGTGACGACCAGCCATTTTATCTCCCACTTGAATTTTTCTCTTATTTGCAATATCAACTTTGGCTAATTTGAGGATACCAGGCTGAAGCTCGTCTCCAATTCTAAGCTTAAAAACCTCCCGTTCAAGAGAATCTTCAATAAGACGCCACTCTTTCCAAAACGAACGCCATACAGCTTTGAGCTTTTTCCACGAATCATTTTTCTCAACCCATTGATCTTCATGGGAAAATCTTTCTAAATTATAATTCTTCAACCTCTTTGGGGTAAGCTTCGTACCTTTTTTTATCAATGTCCTTCCAGATGATACATCTCTTATTCCATTAGAAACTTCATTTTTTAAAAGAGTTAAAAGTTTCTCATCCCTAGAAAGCTTGAGCTCTTTCTTTTTTAAAGAAGATTCTTTTTGAAGCTCAATGATGTTTTTTCTTTCTTCTACTCGTGCAGATTTACTTCTTTTCTCAAATAGCTTTGTACTAATAACAACGCCACTAACTCCGGGCTCTGCTCTTTTTGAAGCATCTTTAACCTCACCAGCCTTCTCTCCAAATATAGCTCTAAGAAGTTTTTCTTCAGGGGTAGGGTCTGTTTCACCCTTAGGTGTAACTTTTCCAATTAATATATCCCCATCTTTAACCTTAGCGCCAACACGAACAATACCACGATCATCTAATTCCTTAGTGGCATCCTCTCCCACATTGGGAATCTCAGCGGTTAATTCTTCCTCACCGCGCTTTGTATCTCGAACTTCCAGCTCAATTTCATTAACATGAATACTAGTAAAAAAATCATCTTTCACTAACCTTTCACTAATGACAATAGC
>CACHMU010000010.1 GCA_902581045.1 uncultured Fidelibacterota bacterium
TCACTAGAAAGGATTTCAACTGTATCACCATTACTAAGAACTGTATTTAATGGCACTGTTTTAAAATTTATTTTTGCCCCAAGACATGTATGACCCACTTCAGTATGAACATGATATGCAAAATCTATTGGTGTTGATTTTGCCGGTAATTGAACCAAATCTCCCTTTGGTGTAAATGCAAAAATTTCATCACTAAAAAGATCAATTTTCAGCAAATGCATAAATTCCTTTGGGTCATTTTCTTCATTTTGAAGGATTTCTAATAAATCTCTAAGCCATTTTACATGACCATCAATACTTTCAGAATGAACATTGTCACTTTTGTACTTCCAATGTGCTGCTATTCCAATTTCAGCCGTTTGCTCCATTTCTCTTGTCCTAATTTGTATTTCAACCATCTTACCTTTGGGGCCAATAACGGTTGAATGAATTGACTGATATCCATTGCTCTTTGGCATAGCTATAAAATCTTTAAATCTATCTTGAATAGGTTTAAAGATTTGATGAAGTACACCTAATGCTAAATAACATTCTTCTACTTTATCAACTATTAACCTAACAGCTAAAATATCATAAATTTCTTCAAAAGCTTTTCCTCTTTCTACCATTTTTCCATAAATAGATGCCCTTGACTTTGGTCTCCCATATAATTGTGGCTTAATTTGATAATTTGACAATTCATCTAAAAGTGATTTAGTAATTAATTTTATATATTTAACTCTCTCTTTATTTGATGATTTGAGCTTAGAATCAATATCTTTATATGCTTTAGGGTTCAAAGTCTTTAGAATAAGATCATCTAACTTCCATTTAACCTGAGCCATGCCTAGCCTATGAGCTAATGGGACATATACATCTCTTGTTTCTATTGCTATGCGATGCTGCTTGATCCTAGATAAATGTTTTATCGTTGACATATTATGCAATCTATCGGCAAACTTTATTATTATTACTCTAAGGTCTTTCGCCACAGAAATAAGCATCTTCATAAAGTTTCCAGCTTGCTTTGCTTTTCGACTAGAAAAAGAAATACCTCCAAGCTTACTAACGCCATTAACTAAACTGGCAACATCTTTGCCAAATTCTTTTTTAATTTCATCTAAGGTAGTATCTGTATCTTCTATTGTATCATGTAGCATTCCACCAATAATTGTAATATGATCCATATTCCATGAAGCTAAAATCTTTGCAACCTCTAAGCAATGTGAATGGAAATAAGAACCGCCAGATTTACGTTTTTGTCCTTCATGCTTTCTAACTCCAAACTCATAAGCTTTCCATAAAGTAATTTTTAATTCTTCTTGAGATATTTGTTCTTGATGGGTAACAGTATCTACTAATTCCATAAATTTTTTTGGATATTCTCCAACTAAAAAAGGTGCGAATTTTGAGATTGGATTTGCCATCTAAAACACAGAATCTTCTTCTACATTTGCATAAGTAGATATATTTTCAAATCTTGCGAACCTATCAATGAATGTAGCTTCTAATTTGCCTGTTGGTCCATTACGTTGTTTTGCGACAATAATTTCTGCCGCACCTCTATCTTCATCTTCTTGCGTGTATACCCAAGGACGATACAGAAATATTACTACGTCAGCATCCTGCTCAATTGCCCCAGATTCTCTTAAATCAGATAACTGTGGACGTCTATCACTTCTATTCTCAACAGCTCTTGATAATTGTGATAATGCTAAAATTGGAACTTCTAGTTCTTTAGCTAAATTCTTTAATGACCTAGAAATTTGTGAAATTTCTTGTTGACGACTTTCAGCACCTCTAGGACCACTCATTAATTGTAAGTAATCGATTATAATTAAACCTATGTCTTCCTCTGCCTTCAAACGTCTTGCTTTTGCTCTTACTTCAAGCACTGACATCCCAGCCGTATCATCAAGATAGATAGGGGCTTCAGATAATTGACCTGCAGCAAGACTTAAATTTTTCCATTGATTTTTTGGAAGTTTTCCTGTTCTAACAAGATGACTATCAACTCGCCCTTCTGCGCATAATAGTCTCATAGCCAATTGATGGTTCGCCATTTCCAGACTAAACATACCAATGCCTGTTTTATCTAGAAGTGCTGCATTTCTAGCCATAGAAAGGGCTAATGCAGTTTTACCCATACCTGGCCTTCCGGCTACAATAATTAACTCACCTTTTTGGAAACCAGATGTTATGTCATCTAAATCTATCAAACCTGAAGCAACGCCTGTAACACTTCCAGGCTTTAAAGCAATTTGCTCTAATTCATCAAAAGCCTCATGTAGAATTGGTTTAATATTTTCAAATTTTTGTCCACGAAGTCTTTTTTCTGTTATATTAAATATCTTGGATTCTGCAAAATCTAAAATATCACCAACAGGTTGGCTATCATCAAATGCGTTTTTTGAAACATCATTAGATACTTCAATTAATTGTCGTAAAACATATTTTTCTAAAACAATTTTTGCATAATGCTCTACATTTGCAGTGGTTGGAACAGATTGTGATAAGCCAGTTATAAAATATGATCCTCCGACACTTTTTAATTTTTTTTCTTTTTTTAATTGTTCAGAAACAGAAACTGAATCTATTGGTTCACCTTGCTTTTCAAGAGCAAGCATACATGAAAATATTTTTGCATGTACATCTTTATAAAAACAATCTGGATTATTAACCCATTGAGTAACCTTACTTACAGCCTCTTTAGAAGTAAGCATAGATCCAAGGACAGCTTCTTCTGCTTCTATAGATTGTGGTTGTTTTTCTAAATCTGTTTTATTTCTTGCCATTTATGATGTTTCTATAATAGATCTTATCCATTTAAAGTCTTCCCATGCTAAAGGTTTCCAATTAGGGTTTCTTAATAGTGCAGCAGGATGATATGTTACAATAAGCGGTATATCATAATAATTATGTATCTCACCGCGCATACTTTTCAACGATTTATCCACACCAAGAAGAGTCTTTCCAGCAATTCTACCCAAAGCTACAATTAGTTTTGGCTTAATCAAATTAATTTGATGTTTTAGATATGGTTCACATTCTTTTACTTCAATTGGCAATGGATCTCTATTATTTGGTGGCCTACATTTTAATACATTACAAATAAAAACGTCTTTATTACGGGATCTATTTATGGCATTTAGAATTTTATCTAATAATTTACCTGCACGACCAACAAATGGCTCACCTTCAAGATCTTCTTTTTCACCCGGCGCTTCCCCAACTAACATTAAAGATGCATTTTCATCACCAACTCCAAAAACAAAATTAGTTCTTGAATTACCTAAATCACATTTATGACATTTATTTATTTGATCTTCAAATGAAGAAATACTCGATGAAAAACCAGATTCTAAATTATTTTTTTGAGTATTGTTATTCTCAAAATATATTTCATCTCCATATACATCTTTTATTTGACAAAGATAATTAATTAATTGGTCATCTAGAATTTTACTCATATTCTAAATAAATCAATTAAAATAACCTATACAGCTTCTTCCTCATCATGCGTCCATTCAATATCTCCATCTACAAATTCATTTACTGCTAGAGTAGTTACTTTTTCAAGTTCTTCATAATCTTCTGGTGTCTTTTCAACGACTTGGTCATATACTCCCAATTCAACTTCTTCTTCAGCAGATGATATCATTTCATCAACGACTCGATCGCTTAATATCTGCTTAGCTCGCTTAGACATAATAACCACTGCTTCATAAATATCTTGGGTTTTTTCTTCCATATTTTTAATGGATAACGGTTCAAGAGCCATTATATACTCCTTTATTTTTGTTTTTATTTTTTACAATGCTTAAGATTTCATTAACTGCCCTATCTATGTCATCATTAATGACATGAAAATCGAAAAATGATTTGTAACTTAACTCATTATTAAGTCTTTCTAATCTTCTTTCTATATTTTTATCTGTTTCTGTACCTCTAGATTGCAAACGTAATTTTAATTCTTCTAAGCTTGGGGGTTGAATAAAAAATGATAAGGTTTTTTCAGGATACAATTTTTTTATTGAAAGAGCACCTTTTACATCTAATTCCATTAATAATATATTATCACAATTTATTGATTTAGTTAAAGTATCAATCATCGTTCCATAATAATGATCATTATGAATTTTTTCCCACTCCGCAAATCGTCCATTATCAATTCCATCAAGAAAATCTTCTTTTGAAATAAAATTATAATCCACACCATCTATTTCATTTGATCTTTTTTCTCTTGTGGTATAAGAAACAGAAAATTTTATCGATTGATCAAGCTTTTGCAATGCTTTACAAATTGTAGTTTTTCCGGCCCCTGATGGTGCTGATATTATAACTAAATTTTTCATAAAATATTTTGCGTTTGTTCCCGTATTTTTTCTAATTCATCCTTCATAATAATTATTGTATTAATCAAATCATTTGATGAGGTTTTAGAACCTATTGTATTCATCTCTCGGCTTATCTCTTGAATTAAAAAATTTAACTGTTTACCAACAGGCTCAGTTTTTGCTATTATTGATTTAAATTGATCAAAATGACTTTTTAAACGTACAACTTCCTCAGTAATATCTGCTTTTTCAGCTAAGATAGCTATCTCTTGTATAATTCTAGATTCATCGATTGATATATCTTGAGCTAATTCTCCAACTCTAACTCTATATTTTTTAGCTCTTTTCTTAGTTTCCTCTGGTATTTGTTTTTCAAGTTTTAATAATAACTTTATCAAAATATTTAGACGACCATCAAGATCTGATTTTAGCTTCCCACCTTCCTTTTTTCTCATTGTATTAACTTCATCGCAAGCTTTAGTTACAGAGTTAATTAATAACTTAGAATCCAATGATTGAGGTTCACTATAATAAAATAAATCGTTAGAATTAATAATATCGCTCATTTCCAAATGACGTCCATATTTTTTTTGAACTTCAATAAGAATACCTTCAATAGCTTCAAATCTATCTTTATTAAAAGAAAGAGTTTCAAGGTTATTCTTATTTTCAACTTCTATTGTTACTTGAACAGTACCTCTTACTAGTTTTTCGACAAGAAGATTTCTGATTTCATTATAATCACTAGGTTCAATTTCAATACCACGAATCTTAATATCTAAGTAACGACCATTAACTACTTTAACTAAAGAAGTTATCTTATTTATACCTTTACCAGCGGTTCCCCGCCCATACCCCGTCATACTTTGAATCATATATTTTAGTCCGAAAAAAGTCGAGAAATTTACATTTGTTTATCGACCAATCACAAATCATTGGATTACAATAAAATCAATAATAATTTAAGAAAAAATTAGACCTAACTTAAACAATGAAGAAAAAAGTATTTATTACAGGTAGCAGTAGTGGAATTGGGGAATATTTAGCATATGCCTATTCAAAATTGAATTATTTTGTAGGGCTAGCTGCTAGACGTGAAGATAAGTTACATCAAGTTGCTTCTAAATGCACCAAACTGGGTGGTGGAACAAAAATTTATCAACTTGATGTTCTCAATGAAGAAAACTGTATCGAAGCCATAAATGATTTTATCGAACTACCCGGTGAAATGGATACTGTTTATGCAAATGCTGGAATTGGAAGTCCTGACCAACTAAGTTCAGGAAAAGCTGAAACCATGAATCGAATTCTTCAAACCAATATTCTGGGGGTAACTAACACAGTTATGCCTTTTATTCCGCATATGAAGTCCCAAAAACATGGTAAAATTGCCGTTATTAGCTCTATCGCAAGCTTTAGAGGACTTCCTCACCATTCTGCTTATAGTGGATCGAAAGCAGCGGTTAGAAATATATGCCAAGGTTGGCAATCAGCTCTAAAAAAACACAGAGTTTCAGTTACTGCCGTATGCCCGGGATTTATAAAAAGTGAAATGACTGATTCAAATAACTTTTATATGCCGTTTTTAATGGATACTGATGTTGCTGCGAAAAAAATTATTAGAGCAGTTGATAGAAGGAAAAAAGTTTATATTTTCCCATGGCAGATGCGTTTATTAGCTATACCAATACTTAAATATGCTCCAGATTGGATTATTAACAAATTTTCTTTGTAAAATATATCAGTAATTAAAGATTATAATTGTTCAATATAATTTTTAACCCAATCAGCACTAACAGATACTGATATCAAATGGGTTGAACCTAATCCTGAGCCTGACGGTTCATTTAAGAAAGCATAATCTAAAGATAAATTTTCCCAACTAATGCCTAAACCAGTCGTAAAAGAACCAATACTATTTCTTCCTATCCTCAATGCTAATTGATTATTATATATAGCATTTAATCCAAATATGAGTTTTCCACCATAATTGCCTAATCTGAAATTATCATCAATCATTTTTCCACCAGCATCTAATAACATATTTGACATAGCTGTTAATTTTATATTACTCTTTGGGAAAACAATAGTTTGAGCCAATCCTGTTATAATTGTTGGTTTAAAACGTTCTACAGTACCATTATCCCATACTTGCCAACTCGTGGTTACATCTCTAATTGTTAAGCCAAATCGACCATTTTCCCATGGAAATACAATAAATCCAATGTCTAAACCAATTCCAGTTGCTGAATACTTATCTAATGAATGATATAACGTCTTAATAGCAAACCCAGCTTCAACACTATTAATCTCAAAAGAACTACTAACATGAATTCCTAATTGACGTTGAGAAAAATATGTTAACTTACTTTCATCTAAACGTTCACCATCGTCTAAAACACCATTACCTTCACCAACATCTCCAGTGCCTGGGATGCCATCAATTCCAAAGTCTAGTAAAATATCTCGAGTATCTGGTATTTGATCAATACCTTCATGAAGAATAATAAGATTAAATGGTTTGGAAAAATTCTTTATTGGAAGACCAATGAGATCGCTATTGATCATGCCTGCTAATCTACTTTGATGAGTATAATTTATATTATGCAAGCCTACTCTATTTGATGCAGCAGGATTAAACAATGGCGATATAGCTGTACCATAATCAGTTACAGCAGCTCCCCCTAGCGATAATATACGAGCATCTCCAGCGCTATTGAATACTTGCCATCCATAACGTACCCAATATGATTCACTTTTAGAGTAAGATAGAAAAAATAAAAGAAGAAATAATCTTTTTTTAGCAAATAGTTTAAAGATCATACTTTTTCTTTAATTCATCTAATCTGCTAATTACTTCAAGTGGTGTTAATGATAATAGATCTATTTCTTTAAGTTCATTTTTTAATTCGATATCTTGTTCAGCGAATACGGATAATTGATCAGCTGATAATACGTGCGTGTGTTCTTGGTCTGCTGATTCAGTATCTAAGTACGAGTTTAATAATACAGATGCACGCATTATTACTTGTTTTGGCAATCCAGCCATTTTAGCTACATGGATTCCGTAGCTCTTATCTCCTGGACCAGGCAATATTTGTCTAAGAAAAATAATTTTATCCCCATGCTCTTTAACACCAATATGATGATTTTCTAGTCTTTGAAGATTTTCTTCTAGGTTTGTCAATTCATGATAATGAGTCGCGAATAAAGTTCTAGCTCTTAAAGATTTTTCATTATGTATATATTCAGTTATTGCATACGCTAGAGATAATCCATCGTATGTTGCAGTACCACGACCTATTTCATCTAATAAGATCAAACTTTTATCTGTCGCATTATTTAGTATGTTTGCAACCTCATTCATTTCTACTAAAAATGTACTTTCACCTCCAGCAAGATTATCACTTGCACCAACACGCGTGAAAAGTTTATCAACTACTCCAATTTCAGCAGAATTTGCAGGTACAAAACAACCCAAATGTGACATATAGACTATTAGACCAATCTGGCGAAGATATGTTGATTTCCCAGCCATATTAGGACCAGTAATAAGGTGGATTTGATTTTTTTTGATATCCATATCCAGATCATTAGGAATAAATCGTTCAGTAGATGGTATTAATTGCTCTACCACAGGGTGTCTACCATTTTTTATATTAATATTTTTTTTATCAGTTAATTTTGGTCTACAGTATTTATTTGATTTTGATAATTCTCCAAATGTCAATAATACATCCAGTTTACTTAATGCTAATGCATTTAGCTGTAATAATCGCGCAGAATTAATTATATATTTACAAAGATCATTAAATATAGAAGATTCTAAAACATTGATCTTTTCATCAGCTGTTAATATTCGCTCTTCATAATCTTTTAAAGCAGGGGTGATATATCTTTCTGAGCTTACCAATGTTTGTTTTCTAATGTAATCATCGGGAATCTTATCTGAATGAACTTTAGTAACCTCCAAGTAATACCCAAAAACTTTATTATAACCAACTTTTAAAGATGAAATACCAGTTCTTTTACGTTCACTAGTCTGAAGGTCTGCTATCCATTTTTTACCACCGGTACTTAACAAACGTAGCTCATCTAATTCTTTATTAACTCCCTTAAGAATAACGTTTCCCTGGTTAATCTTTGAAGGCGCATCAGAATCAAGTGTTTTTAGTATTTTATTAAATATTCTATCAGTATTCTTGAATGACTTATTAAAAAATACTAATTTTTTATTGTTAGACCTTTTTAATGCTGATTGTATCTCTGGAATCTGCTCTAGACTAATACATAATCCATTGATTTCTTTGGGAGTCACTTTACCATTATTTATTTTTCCAAGAATTCTTTCAATATCAGATATTTGTTTCAATAATTTTGATATTTCATCTCTAAGATCAAAGTCATTATAAAATGCTTCTACTATGTCTAATCTAAAATTGATTTTTTTTCTATCTACTAATGGTTTATTCATCCATTGTTTTAAAAGGCGACCCCCTCCAGAAGTGATGGTTTGATCTAAAACATCGATCAAAGTACCATGAGTTCCTTGTGTTGAAAGACTTTTAAAAATTTCTAAATTACGAATTGTAAATCCATCCAAACCCATGATACCAGTATTTTTTATCGGATTTAAATGACAAATATGATCTATCGAACCATTTAATGATTCAGTCACATGATACAATATCGCACCAGCGCTAGTAATTCCATCTTTATAACTATCACAGCCAAATCCTTTAAGCGATTTTACCTGGAAATGATCTATTAATTTCCTATAACTCTGATCAAAGGTAAAAACCCAATCATCTATTTTTGTTACAAATGGTTTTAATTCTAAATACCATTTTTCAGTTGAATAAATAACTGATTCACCTATAATTACTTCTCGTGGTGCAAATTTTCTTAAAGATTCGGATATATTATTTTTCTCACACTCACCTATAAAAAATTCACCTGTGGATTGATCTAAAATTGCATAACCTACATTAGTTTTGCTAAAATGAAGAGATGCTAAATATCTATTTGCTTTTTGATCTATAGCTTGTTCAGCTGTAATTGTACCAGGAGTAACTACTTCTATAACTTCACGTTTAACAATCCCCTTTGATAGCTTGGGATCTTCAACCTGCTCACAAATTGCAACTCTGTGACCAGCATTAACTAATTTATATAAATAATTATCTAATGAATGATACGGAAAACCAGCTAATGGTACATCAGCAGCAGCACCATTTGCCCTCTTAGTCAAAACAATTCCAAGTATTTTAGCAGTTATCTTTGCATCATCATTAAAAGTTTCATAAAAATCACCCATTCTAAATAATACAATAGAATCATTATATTCTGATTTAATATCAAAATATTGCTTCATTAAAGGTGTCCCTGATGATTTAGTCAATTACCTCTCCTTTTATCCTATAATCACCTTCTCTAACAGTAAATGATTGATTATCAGAATATTCTAGAAGTGGTATTGCAGATTTTCTACTCGTAGATGTTATTATTTTAAAATCTGACACTTTCATTTCTTTATTTGTTGAAAAATATTTAGATAGATCATTCTTTAATTTATCTATAAGGCTAATGTGAATCCACATACCTTGTTGAATTTCAATAACTCTACCATTTTTCTTTAAAATATGAAGTAATTCTAGTGCTTTTTGAGGTTCATCTGAAAAAAGAGTATCTGCACTTGGAAGTTCATAACCTGAATCAATTAACGATTTTTCTAATCTTGATGATAATTTAGAATCCTTGTCTGATAAAACAACAGAGTGAGTCTTTAATGCGAAAGATCCTTTTGTTTTTATAACAATATCTGAAATAGAGTCTAAAATAAAAGAAAGCCATTTTTCACTAAATTGAGTTTTCTTTTTTAATTCTTCTTTTGATAATGATTCTTGATAAGGATTATCTAAATGGAATTGCTTTAGAAATTCTTTTACTGTATCAATTGATGATTTATATTTTTCCTTTGTAAACAATAAGTCATGTTTATTCTCGATATCCTCTTTTGATATCCATTCAGCTATCTGAGTTTTATTTGTGTTAAAATGGTAAGACCACTTCAATAGTGATTTAGGATTCTTCCAACTATAAGAAATAAATTGTTTAAATCGCTTAGAGGGTTTTAACTCTAATTGATTCGTCCATTGTTTTAATAATTGCTTTGTTTGCATGGGGTTTGGATCTAAAACAATACATCCTCCGATAGTCTCCATTGGTGAAAAGCTACGAATAATAAACCTCTGATCCATAATTGCCGCAACTGGCTTATCTAAAATAAACAAAACATTAGTTGATTGAGATTTAGCTATCGATTTCTCTGAGATTAATGCTTTTGCTATTACTTGAGCTGTACCAATATGGATATGTACGCGTTGATTGTTTTTCAATTTCCATTTCGTATCATTAATAATGGAAACATTTGCAATAAGCCTTTGTGTTGTTTTTACTGAATCAATATCAGCAATTACTTTTCCACGATATAAATCACCTAATTCTGAGCCAGAAAGGTTAATAGCAGCTCTGTCTCCCATCTCCACAGATAAAGTTTCATTACCATGAGACTGCATACCTCTAATTTTAACTTTATGATTTCCAGGAATAATTTCTAATTCTTGATTATTTTTTGCTTCTCCAGATAAAACAGTACCTGTAACAACTTTTCCAAATCCAGATTTTGTAAAAACTCTATCAATAGGTAAATAAAAAAAATCACGATCCAATCCGACCTTTGTTGATTTAGATTGAGAATTGATTTCTTTTTTTAATGAATCTATTCCCTCTCCATTTTCTACAGAGGTTCGAATAATCTTTACATCATTTTCAAAGATATTAGATATGATATCTCTAATATCTAATTCAACTAAATCTAACCAATCTGGATCATCAACTAAATCTGTCTTAGTTAATGCAATAATACCTTTTTTTACGCCTAATAGTTTTAATATATGTAAATGCTCACGTGTTTGAGGCATAATTCCATCATCAGCAGCTATAACAACTAAAGCAATGTGAATAGTAGATACACCTGCAACCATATTTCGGATAAATTTTTCATGACCAGGAACATCAATTATAGTGATTGTTTGATCTAGGTATGCAAAACCTAGATCAATAGTCATACCTCTAGATTTTTCTTCAGATAAGCTGTCCGTATCTGTACCAGTGAGAGCCTTGACCAAGGCTGTTTTCCCATGGTCAATATGGCCAGCAGTACCGACAACAATTTGTGTCATCTTTATTCCTATAAATCAATAATAACTCCAGCTAGATTTTTTTCTTGTCCTGGAATAATTGTTTTTAAATCAATATAAAATTTGTTTCCATTAATATATCCTACAGTTGGTATGGATGCGGTTCTAAACTTTAATGATAGTTTTGTTGTAGATATATTCTTTGGTTTGAATTCTAAAGCTATACTATCAAGCTTTTCCAAAGGTAATGAACCACTACCAACCTCAACTTCAGAATTAACTAGTGAAATCGCTAAATCTTTAATTTTTTCCTTAGTTAAAAGTGATAAAACCTTTTCACCTTTTTTCTTTAATGATTTTCTGGATGTAGTTAAAAGCAAATTAGTTAAATTATTCTTCGAGGGTCCATCGTCAACAAAAGATCTAAGCGCTTCATTTAAAAAAGATATAGTCCATTTATCACATCTCACAGCACGAGCAATAGGATTGTTTTTTAATCTAGAAATCATTTTTTTCTTTCCAACAATTAATCCTGCTTGAGGACCTCCAAGAAGCTTATCTCCTGAAAATGTTATTATTCCAACACCAGTTTTAACAATATCCTGTATCATAATACTTTTAGGAATACCCTTAAATGATAAATCAAATATTTCTCCACAACCAAGATCTGCCATAACAGGTATACGCTTTTTCTTTCCTAACTGAACCAATTCACTTAATGGAACCTCTTTTGTAAAACCTTTCACAAGATAATTACTAGTGTGCACCCAAAGAATTAAACCTGTATTTTTATTGATTGCCTCCTCATAATCTTTAAAATGGCTTCTATTTGTAGATCCAACTTCCTTTATCAAGCAGCCACTTTTTTCTATTACATCTGGAATGCGAAATGTCCCTCCAATCTCAACTTGTTGTCCTCTAGAAACAATAACCTCTTTTCCTTCACTTAATTCATTTAAAGATAAAAGGACTGCCGCAGCATTATTATTTACAGCCATTCCAGATTCTGCACCAGTTAACGAAGATAATAAACCCGTAATATGATCCTGCCTATCACCACGCTTACCAGATATTAAATCAAACTCTAAGTTCGTATAACCTGATACACGTTCAACAATAGATTTAGCAATCTTTTTATCCATTGGAGCACGACCTAGTCCAGTATGAAGAACAATACCTGTACCATTAATAATAGACTTCATACTCGGCTTAGATAATTGATCAATTATCAATAAAATTTCATTAACAATTTCATCTCTATCTAAATGCAATTTCCCTTTTATTGCTAATTTTCGAAAGACTGCTAGTTCATTCTTAATGATATATGATAAATATTTACTATTTAAGTGCTTATAATCACTGCATTCAAGTAATACTTTAGATATAGATGGGAGTTCTTTGAGTTGTTTTTGAGCCATATTGGTAAGAAAATATATTAATTAATATATTGAATCAACCCCTTACAGCCGCTCTTCGCATAAACCAGCAAAATATAACACTCGGAATGAGTAATATACCCATCGATGGAAATACAGCTGAAACACCCATTTTTACAGCAATTATCCCACTAAACCCTGCCGCCAATGATCCAATCCCAAAACTTAGAAAAAAACTAATCCCATAACCTAATCCTCTATTCTGGCTATGCGTAAACTGTGCTATCAGAGTGTTACCTATTGGTTGATTGCTAAAATAAGCTACACCGAGCAGCAAACTTGATAATACTAAAAGTAGGTCTGTAGTATAGCCCATAAGTATGAAAAATGGAATATTTGCTAGAATTATCCATATTAGCGCAGTAGGCTTATGAAACTTATCACCTATTTTCGCTCCAATTAGCTGTCCTCCAATTCCAGCAATAAATACCATTGTTGGAAACAATCCAGCTTTCATATTAGCAGACATTGAAGGCAAAAAAGAATTAGTATTATCTGCGAAGTGAACAGGCATAAATGTAGTAAAACCATAATAAGCCATACCTAAAAAAGCATTTGTTAAAAAATATAGTATCAAGGCTGGCTTATTTGTTTTTTCCTTATGGTTAGCAAATTCTTCTTCAGATATGTCTACCCTTCTACGATATGGTATAGCAAAAAATGTGCTAATAGCTAAAATCCCGTTAAAAGTTCCTAGAACTGCGTATGATGCCCGCCAAGATATAAGTGCAGCCACTGCGGTGGCTAATATTGGTCCTAAAGCAGACCCTGTTGATCCAAATATACCATGAACCGCCATACCTTTTGTTAGTTTATTTACCCTATGAGAAATAAGCGTTAGCCCAGCTGGATGATAAATACTGCAAAAGAAACCCATAAGCCCAAGTGAGATTACCATCATCTCAAAAGAACTTGATAATGCTACTAATATTGCCGATATAGATGAACCAAATTGATAAATCAATAAAAGCTGTCTACCACCAAATCTTTTTTCAGCCCATCCTGCAGGAATAGCTCCCAAGCCAAACATAAATGCACTTATAGTTACTACAAAACCAAGTGTATCTAGGCCTACATTAAATTCATTCCGAATAATTGGAATTAAACTTGGCAAAGCTAACATTAAAGCGTGAACTGATAGATGGCTTCCACCAGTAATTGCAAGTATAGTTTTTTCAAATCTATTCATAAATAAAAAACCCTCAATAGCTACGTAATGAGGGTTTTAAAAAAATTATATAGGCTAAATTAACGCTTTTCAGCAATGCGAGTTGCTTTCGCACCAGTTAATTTTTTCAAATAATTCAATTTAGCTCTACGTACTTTTCCACGACGCTTAACTTCAATCTTATTTACCATAGGTGAATGCACTGGAAAAATTCGTTCAATCCCAATTCCTCCAGAAACTTTTCTTACAGTAAATGTTTCTGATATATCACTACCTTTTCTTCCAATAACAATACCTTCAAACTTCTGAATACGTTCCTTACCCCCTTCAATAACACGAACATCAATAGATACAGTATCACCGGGAGCAAAATCAGGAACATCAGTTTTTAACTGATGTTCTATAACTGGTTTAATATTATTCATTTCTTCATTCCGATTTATTTTTTTTATTTTTTTCCATTAAATCAGGACGATTTTTTTTCGTCCTTTTTAATCTATGATCTTTTCTCCATAAATCAATTTCTTTATGATTTCCAGATAATAAGACTTTCGGCACAGTTAGACCTTCAATTTCTCTTGGTTGCGTGTAAAATGGTGAATCTAGTAAATTTTCTGCAAAAGAATCACTTAACGCAGATTCTAGATTATTCATTACACCTGGAACCAATCGAACAATGCTATCAATAATAATCATTGTAGGAATTTCTCCACTTGTAACCACAAAATCTCCTATAGAGTATTCATGCGTGACATATTTTTCAATTACACGCTCATCAATACCCTTGTAATGTCCACATATGACAATAAGCCTAGTTATTTTACTGTTTTCTTCAGCAACAGTGTGACTCCATTGAATACCTTGTGGAGATGGAAAAATGACTCTAAGATCATCTTCTCCTCCCACTTTTTCAATAGCATCTTCAATTGCTTTGAATAAAGGACCCGCCATTAGTACCATCCCTGGTCCTCCACCATATGGTTTATCATCTATTTGATGATAATTACCTTCACCAAAATCACGAAGGTTAATTATATGGAAATCAACCTTTTCTCTTTCAATCGCCTGCCTCAACATAGAGTTTTGAACAACCGATTCTATCATATCAGGAACCGGTGTTATAATGGCGATTTGTTTTTTCAATCTATTAAACCATCCATGGGCGAGATGGTTATTACTCCCATCTTTGCGTCAACTCCACGGACAATTTCTGGCACCACAGGAATCAATATTTCCTTTTTTCCTCTATTAATCACATAAACGTCATTCGCAGGTAAGCTCATCATATCAGACAATTCACCAATAATCTCTCCATTATCAGATACAACAGTTGCACCTAATAAATCTGGAGCAATCAAATTAATTGGATCTTTATCTGATATTGACGCAAATAAAAGCTGCCCAATCATTGATTCAGCATCATCACGAGTTTTAAACTCTCGAAAAAGAAAACGACGTCTTTTATTTTCGCCAGTTACTTTTTCTAATTTGACGTCTGTAGCCAAACTTTCATCAAATCCAACAAATAATGGCTTAGCCACATAATCATCAAATTGACGAATTAATGGACGAACACCTACTTCTCCTTTAAGACCAGATGCCCGTGTAATTTTTGCAATTGCAAAAAGCTTAGTCTTCATTTGTGTCGATTACCTCTAATCGAGCGCGTTTCCCACCTTCTTTAGCATTTATGGCAAATAAAATTGTTCGAATAGCAGAAATGTTTCGACCACGTTTACCAATTACTTTACCATAATCACCATCACCTACAGTTAATTCGTAAATGATAGTTTGATCTGACTCAACTGCTTCAACATTTACCTCATCAGGCTTATCAACAAGTTGTTTCACTACTGATTCTATAAATTCTTGCATAATTAATCTCCCTTCAGTCTAATCCTATTTTTTCTTCTTAGGCTTTTTGTCTTTATTTGCTGGTTCTTCATCATCCTTTGGTAATTCTTCTTCCGCTGGAGCTTCCTCTGCTGGAGCTTCCTCTGCAGGTGCTTCCTCTGCAGGTGCTTCTTCTGCTGGAGCTTCTTCTGCTGGTGCTTCCTCTGCAGGTGCTTCCTCTGCTGGAGCTTCCTCTGCAGGTGCTTCTTCTGCTGGAGCTTCCTCTGCAGGTGCTTCTTCCGCAGCTTGAGCTGCAGCTTCAGCATCTACTTTTGCTTTTTCCTTTGCTTTCTTGGCTTTATCTTCAGCCTTAGAAGCGCGGTTTTTTAAAGTTTCTTCGCGGGTCATTGCCCACTTTTTCATTTCTTTTTCAATAGTTTTTTCATCAAGCCCTTGCTGAACTAAATGCCAACGATGTGCTAAACCACTACGTTTCATAAGACCATGCAAAGCATCAGATGGCTGAGCACCCTTTTGGAGCCACTCTAAAATTCTATCTTCTTTTAATTCAAAAGGCTTATCCGCTTCGATAGGGTTAAACCATCCTAATTCCTCTATTGCTGAACCATCTCTACGGTTACGAGAGTCCATCACAACCACTCTGTAGAAAGGCCTATTTCTTCGTCCAATACGTTTTAATCTAATTTTTGTTGACAATCGTAAATCTCCTTAGTTTAATCCTAACATTTGTTGTTTTAAATTTTTTGGTATTTTCATTTTACCCATTTTTTTCATCATTTTTTTCATTTCTGCAAATTGTTTTAGAAGCTGATTAATCTCTTGCAATGATCTACCAGAACCTTTCGATATCCTACTCCGTCTAGACCCATTGATGATATCAGGGTTCTTTCTTTCAGCTGGTGTCATCGAACTAATTATGGCATCTGTCCATAACAATTGTCTGTCATCTAAATCTAAACCTTTCATCATCTTACTGTTCATGCCCGGCATCATACCAACGATCTGATTTAATGGTCCCATTTTCTTCAACTGATTAAGCTGATTTCTAAAATCTTCAAGGTCAAATGTAGCATCTTTTATTTTTTTTTCTAATTCCTTTGCTTCCTTCTCATCCACTACAGCTTTTGCTTTTTCAACCAAAGTAACTACATCGCCAAAACCAAGAATTCGATCCACAATTCGTTTTGGATCGAATAATTCAAGTCCATCCATTTTTTCAGATACACCAATAAATCGAATTGGCACACCTGTCACTTCCGTTATGCTAACTGCTGCACCTCCTCGGGCATCTCCATCTAATTTAGTTAAAATAGTACCCGAAAGTTTTAAAGCAGCAGAGAATGCCTCTGCGGAGTTAACGGCATCTTGACCTGTCATTCCATCAACTACAAACAAAATTTCAGATGGATCTACCGCTTCTGCAATTTCTTGAATCTCAGTCATCATTTCACCATCCACATGAAGACGACCAGCTGTGTCCAAAATAACCACATCTTTTTTAGATACTTTCGCTTCTTCAACTGCACTTTGACAAATAGCTACCGGATCTCCAACACCTTGCTCGAAGACCGGAACATCAATCGATTCAGCAATCTTAACTAATTGTTCAATTGCCGCGGGTCGATAGACGTCGCCAGCAGTAAGTAAAACTGACTTCCCATCTTTTTTCAACATAGCAGCCAGCTTACCGCAGGTAGTGGTTTTACCCGATCCCTGCAAACCTGCCAACAAAATAACTCCCGGCTTTTTTGAACCTAGATCAAGTGGCTTAGATTCAGATCCTAGCAAAGTGACCAATTCATCATGAATAATCTTAATGAATTGTTCTCCCGGCTTGACTGATTTTAGGACTTTAGTCCCTTGGGCTCGACCTTTGACACGATCAATAAATTCCTTAGCCACCTTGAAATTAACATCTGCGTCTAAAAGGACACGTCTTATCTCTCTAGATGTCTGCTGAATATTTGAGTCGGTTATCTTCCCTAAACCTCGAAGGTTTTTGAAAATCAAATCGAACCGTTCTGCCAGCTGATTAAACATAATTTTCGGCTCAATAAAAGCTTGGCAAATTAATCAACCTTTCTTGAGTAATACAATAAAGAAAGGTTTTGCCAAATTATCGTATTTTTAAATATGAATTTTACAATTTCTAATACAATTACTGATGAGTTACCTTATATACTTAAAATGAACCAAGAAGCACTTCCTGCTGTTAGCAGTGTATCTATTGAGGATATGGAACACTTTTTATACATTGTTGACTACTTCCGAACCTTAAAGGTTGAAAATAAAATAGCAGGCTTTTTGATAGCACTGTCTCCTGGAAAGGACTATTCTAGTTTGAACTATAAATGGTTTGAAAAAACATATAACTCATTTATGTACGTTGATAGAATCGTTATTGATACAAATTATCATAGAAATGGGCTTGGTACTTCATTTTATAATGACCTTGAAACATTTTCAATTAAAAAATCATCTCGAATTACCTGTGAAGTAAATATTCGTCCAAAGAATGAAGGCTCGATGGTATTTCATGAAAACTATGGATTCGAACAAGTAGGCACTCAAACTACTGAAGAAGGTAAAAAGGAAGTTTCGCTTATGAGCTATGAGTTGACAAATATTTTTTAGCTATATATTTTATTCTATGAAGAGAATAGTATTTATTATAATTATGTTATTAAATGTAAATAAATCATCAGCTCAAGGTGCTGAATTGCTTGGTCAACTTCTTGGTTTAATTATTGATGAGTCACTTTCATCTAAAACTTATGAAAAATCAAATCATCGTATAGAATTAACAAAAACATTTAATAATTACCATTTCTATGGAAATCTTATTGATTCTACGAACATCGATTCGATAATAGCAAATAACTTGGGAGTTGGAATTGAAGTTGATGCATATTTTCTGCTAGAAAATAATAAAAAACATATTCCTAAACTTTCAATAATGGCAGTTGATTCTTTACAAAACCACCTTTTTATTCATTCTAGGTATATAAAAAAAATAACAAGCGTATATAAAGAAAGGATAGATAAGCAAACTAGTCGCATCAGATATATTGATAGAGCAATATTATACGAAGAAGGTCTAAGTAAAGAAATCATAGCTTCTAAAAATGAAGATTTATACAGAAAAAGAGAACGAACTAAAAAGCGAAGAGAAAATGAAAAAAAGATTGATGATCTTACGACAAGCCCCGAAGGTATATTGAAGATTGGTTGTTATGGTATTGGCATAATGGTATTTGCGGCTATTATTTATAATCCAGGATGATGACCTTATTGCTATCTCTAATTCTAGCCTATTATAGTATAATTATTAAAATATATAAAATAAAGACCTAAAGTTCTTTTGTGAGTTTTTCTAACTGATTGATATAAGATGAAAATTCGTCAGAAATTGCAACTAGATCATTTGTAATCGTGTATGTCTTCAAACCTGGCCCTGTCATGAATTCTTTTTCATCTCCTACTTCTAAGTTAAATGTATTTAAAATAGATTCTAAAATCTCACGCTTATTCTTCATTTTTTCTATGATCTGATCAATTTCTTGAAAAGTGGACTCTCTAGATGTGTTATCAGAATCAGAACTGTTTGATCTCCGCTTATCAAGTTCAGATTGAAAAGCTTTGATCTCATTATCAAAATCAGACAAAAATTCATTTATATCTGATCTAACGTCTTCGACATCAACTTTCCTTAAATATTTCTCAGCGATATAATCAAAAGATTCTGCAGATCTAGAGTAATTATTCATTATTGACCGCATTCCATTCATAATCTTTTTATATCCATCCTCAACTCTCTTATGCCTAGACCATTCTGGCTGATCTGATTCAAATCTTTTCTTACCTTCAGTTAATTTATCAAATCTTTTTCTTAAGGATAACATCCTAACCTGAGCTTTCTCTAAATCATCAATAGATTTATCCATTTCAGCTAGCTTATCATTTAATTCTGGATAAGGTGTTATTTTACTATTGGGTATTTGAGATATAATCGATTGGATCATATTATTTCGTTGATTGCGATCTTCTTTAATCTCTTCGATCTTTTCAGAAACATCATCCTGGGCATCATCGTACATCCCTCTTACTTTAGCTGTTTCAACATAAAAAGAACAACCAGAGATCAATAGAACCATCATTAATTGAGGTAAGATTTTTAATAGTTTATTCATAATTCTTCATTCTTTTTATTTACTCAGATTGCTAATAAAACTATTTCAGCAATATCATCTTCCGTGTCTTCATAAAGTCTTTTGCTTGTAATTGATAAAGGTAGACACCTGCACCTACTGGGTCACCTAGATCATTTGTTGCATTCCATTTGATCGAATGAGAACCAGCTGATATACTATTCATATTAAAGGTTCTTACCTTTTGACCTAGCATATTATAGATCACCACATTCACATCACTAACCTCAGGAAGATCAAAGCGAAGTGTTGTTGTTGGATTAAACGGGTTTGGGTAGTTCTCATGAAGTGCAAAGGCAGTTGGTATTTGATCGTCTATAGTAGATAGATAATCATAGCGTCTGATATAGATCACTTTAGGGATATCATCCATTCTCAATGTATCTGTTCCATTGGTTGCATAAAGTCTAAAAGCAGCCGTTACAGCATTAACTATAGGAAATGGCTCAAATGCGTTTTCTAAAAATTCCTGGTAGGTCGTTTCAAAAGAAGTTCCAACTATGTTTTCATTGATCTCCTGCCATGGGGTAAAACCAATCTTTGCATGGAGTAAATATGAAACCTGCTTACCATTAGTTTCCGTGCTCTTGGTCCATTCAAATTTATATTTTGTAGTTAGATTCTCTTTCGTGATATTGATTGTATCTCTTTTGTGCTCGACCCATTTAAAGGTGGAAAGGGGACATTTGCCTTCAGTGGATGATGCTCCTGTAATTTTAAAATCACCAACGGTTTTGTTTTTACTTAGGTCAGCAACGATGCCACCAAAACAAGATTCCAAATTCATTGCCCAATATCCTTGTAAATTAGCAGATGATTTATATTCCTCCGGATTTTTAGAGTTTGTTAAAATGACCTTGTGGTCACTAGTTGGATCTACCGCATAACCTTTATTATGTAATGCTTTGATCTCAGCTGCTGATAATGCATCATCCCATATTGCAAACTCATCAATAGATCCATCAAAATGCATACCACCGTCAACTTCACCATAACCAATCCTAAAGGGTTTATCATTATTTTGCTCAAGGTTTGAATTAAGAATTACTTCACCTATTTGCTCCTCAGATGCAATTTCGACACCATCTTTATACAATCTTATCATAGAACCATCATATGTACCCACAATATGGGCCCAGCCATATTTCCAATCATTAAAACTGCCAGCATTCTTCTTTATCATAACAAAACCAGAAGTTGTTCTTAAGCCAAAGTTAATTTTTCCAGAGCCAAAGAATAATGATAGGTCTGGGTCCCCTTCTTTATCGATATGAAAAACAACTTCATTCTTAGTTTTATCACCACTAGGGATTCCTGTCGCTTTTTTAAGCCATATTGAAAATGAAAATTGTTCAGATTTAAGTGAGTAGATCTTAGGGAGGATTCCACCATCATCAATACCATCAAATACTAAACCAGGGCTTGGTCTTGCAGCATTTGGGGCACCTAATTTATTTTCATATGCTCCCATATCAGCCAGTGAGCCATTTGGCATAAAACGTGGATTACCATCAATATCAGTAAAACCTGTAGTACCTAAATCATACCATTCTTTATAATCTGAACCAATTCCTGGAGATGAATCCAATAAACGAAAATCAGGTTCAGTATTATTTTCATCTTTAGCAACATGAGGATTAACAAACATAGGATCACCCATATCATAATCACCATCTTTAATTTTTTCTATGTTGGATTTATATTTTTGAAAACGGGCGCTAATAGATAGCTGATCTAATATATCAGGCTCTTCATTATGATATACAATTGAATTAGTGAACTCTAAATGTTCTATAGCACCACCTGCTACCTGTTTATTTTTTGCAATTGTAGATGAAAATATCCTAAACATTGTTTTTGAAAAGTTTCCACCACCAAAGGCTATTTCATTGTGATAAAACAAACAATTGTTTACAAAAATATGATCATTATTTCCGGCAAATAATGCTCCATACTCAGATGGCCCAGGTGAATTATGCCTAAAAATTGTTCTATTTACAGATAAGCTATCCAAACCCTCACCTGGGGTAAATGATACACCGCCACCACCGCCTGCTGGTCCAACTCCACCAGCAGTATTCTGCTGTATAATCAGATTATCAAGGAAGTAGTTTGTTGAAAGAGACAACTGAATTCCTCCACCAAAATTATCTCCTCCAGGTCCCTTTCCATTTTGAATGGTAAAATTTTTAATTTTGACAGGAATCCCTGGCTTCCAATCACCATCAATATATCCAAAGTAATCAATTACACTCTCTTTATTTTGGCCATCAATAATAGTTTTATCTCTACTCTCTCCAATCAGCATAATTTTTTTGGAATCGATTTTTAAATTTTCCTTATATAACCCATCTGCGACTAATATTGTATCACCATTTGACGCTACATCAATAGCCGCTTGGATTGATGAATATTGAGAGGGAACTTTTAATTGATCAGCACTTATAAATGAAAAAAATAAAAAATAGAATATAAACTTTATAATAAGTGACTCTTTTAAATTAATAGGTTTTATATCTTTTTTGGGCTTTCAATAGATAAAGATCGGCCTTTTCCGTTTTTTCATCTTGAGCAAGGGAAACTATACGCAATGCTTCAAGGAGCGGAATCTCTGTATTATCGTAGTTAGAGTATAATGCATCCAAAGCTTTAGCAATAAGTTCTACATTATAACCAGCCTTTTTTGACCGATGTTCGTCAATAATTTCATAGAACCGTTCAATATAGTAAGGCTCTACCCAGCTAGGATCTTGATTGTATTGCTTTTTGACTTCTTGTCTATGATGAAATTTCAGTTTTGCGCCAGAAGCATAGACACCATTAATAAATGCGGTCTTTTCTTTCATCTCTAAAGATTGCCAGTACATTGCTGGTGTACGTTTTTGACCCAAACAAAGTGAAATAATAAAAACAAAAAGTATTATACGTTTAATCATGGCTCAATTCATCATATTTATTAACGATAGGTACTCTTCTACCCATTCCAAAAGCTTTTGAAGTTACGCGTAATCCGGGAGCAGCTTGTCGTCTTTTATATTCATTGATACGTATCCTTCTAGATATATCTTCAACTAATTCGGGGTCGGCACCTTCTTTAATCAGCTGAGATGGTGATTTTTGATTATCAACCAGCGCTGTTACAAGAGGACTAACTACATCGTAATCAAATGGATCGATCTGATTAGGCTTTAATTCAGCTGAAGGTGGCTTATCGATTGAATTTAATGGAATTCTTTCTTTATCAGAATTCTCATTTACCCAACGAGATAAAGCATAGACATCTGTTTTTGATAGGTCAGATATAACAGATAGCCCCCCATTCATATCACCATATAATGTGCAATAACCCATTGCTAGTTCTGTTTTGTTTCCAGTTGATAGTACAAGCCAATTGAATTTATTAGATAAAGCCATAATAATACTACCTCTAGCTCTTGCTTGGATATTCTCCTCTGCAACTCCTGGCTCTGTTCCATTATAACTAGCTTTAAGAGAATGTTCAAAAGAGTCTACGATTGATTCTATTGAAACAACCTGGTAATCCATCCCTAGGTTTTGTGCTAATTCTTTAGCGTCATCCTTACTATGCTCGCTTGAATACTTTGAAGGCATGGATACCCCATGGACATTATGGCTTCCCAGTGCATCTACAGCAATACAAGCTGTTAGACTAGAGTCAATACCACCACTTAATCCCAATACAGCTTCAGTATGACCTGTTTTTGTAAAATAATCTTTAACTCCCAAGACAAGAGCGTTATAAATCTTTTCTTCTCTCTGCAGTACATTCAATTCAATGGGCTCTTGATTATCAAAATCTACAATTATTGTATCCTCTACAAATGAATTTCCTTGAGCAAGCAGGTTCCCTTTACCATCATACACAACTGACTGTCCATCAAAAATAAGCTCATCTTGTGCCCCTACTAGATTACAATACAAAAATGGTATCCCAGTATTATCTACTTTTGTTTTAATAAGATTGCAACGATCTACCAATCGATCAACTCGATAAGGAGAAGCAGATATATTGATGATCAATTCGGCTCCAGCATTTTTTAGCTGACCAGCAAGGTTTCTTGAGTAAGTATGGTCCCATAAATCTTCACAGATCTGCAAGCCAATCTTTTTTATTTTAGGACCAATTGCTATTTTAACTGTGACTGGTTGATCTCCAGATTTAAAATATCGGTCTTCATCAAACACATCATAGGTTGGCAAAAGAATTTTTTTATAATGATCAATGATTTGGCCATTCGCGCAAACATATGAGCAATTATATAGCTGATCATTTTCAACTAACGTACTACCTACTATGATCGGTATCGTAGATTGTTTAGCAATTTCATCTAGAGCAACTGCTGCATTATTAATAAATTTGTTTCGAAGTAATAGGTCTTGAGGTGGATATCCTATCAAAGCTAATTCAGGAAATACGATCAATTCAGCTCCTAAACCAATCGCTTCCTGATATTTTTTTATAATCAGTTCTTTATTTTGCTTTATTGCACCAACGGTAGGATTGATCTGGCAAAGGGCAATTTTCATTTTAAAAAACTATGGTTCGATCCGATACATTGTTCTTGGATATGGAATTGTTTCTCTGATATGCTTCGTTCCACATATCCAACCAACAGTACGTTCTAGACCTAAACCAAAACCAGAATGTGGTACAGAACCGTACTTTCTAAGATCTAGATACCACTGAAATGGTTCAACCGGGAGCTCATGCTCTTTGATTCGTTTTAATAAGGTATCATGATCATCCTCTCGCTGCCCGCCACCAATAATCTCACCAAATCCTTCAGGCGCTATCATATCAACGCCGAGAGCTAATTTCTCATTTTCCGGGTCTCTTTTCATATAAAAAGCCTTTATTTCAGCAGGCCAACGATGAATCATAACTGGACGATCAAATTGTTCAGAAATAATCGTTTCATCAGTTCCACCAAAATCAGAACCATAAGTGAAATCTGATCCTTTATCTTTTAAGATTTTTGCCGCTTCATCGTATGTGATTCTAGGAAAAGGAGGAACTACCTTTTCTAATTTTTCTATATCTCTTTCTAGTACTTTTAACTCTTCTTTGCAGTTTTCCAAACACCACTGCACAACATAACTCACATGCTTTTCTGCCCACTCCATATTTTCATCTAGATCACAATAGGCCATTTCAGGTTCGATCATCCAAAATTCAGTTAGATGTCGACGTGTTTTTGATTTTTCCGCTCTAAAAGTAGGACCAAAAACATAAATTTTTCCAAAGGCCATCGCACTAGATTCACCATAAAGCTGTCCACTTTGGGTTAGATAAGCTGATCGATCAAAATAATCCAATTCAAATAGTGTGCTCGTTCCTTCAACAGAATTCGCTGTTAATATCGGAGAATCCATAAGAGTAAATCCATTATTATCATAAAAATCACGTGTAGCTTTGACGACTTGGTGGCGAACACGAAGAATCGCATTTTGGTTTTTAGATCTAAGCCACAAATGACGATTGCTCATCAAAAAATCAGTTCCATGCTCTTTATGTGATATAGGATATTCATCTGCGATTTGATGAACTTCAATTCTGGCTACACCTAACTCATACCCACCCACAGAACGTGGTTCTGGTCTAACTGTACCAGTAACTGTAATAGAAGATTCCTGAGTTAAGGTGTTTTCTAAATCAAACACTTCTTTGTCTGTTTCAGCTTCCACCACAACACATTGAACAAGACCAGTACCATCTCTAAGTATTAAAAACCATATTTTCCCAATAGATCGAGTATTATAAACCCATCCATTTAATGAAACTTCTTTACCTTCAAATTCCTTTAATTGTGAAATTGTTGTTGTCATATTATCCATATCTTATTTTAATAATGTATTACAAATTACCACGATGTCATGATCTCGTTCAAAACATCTTCTGCAATTTTTATTACAGCTACCGATGTTGCAAATTCTCGAGGATCACCAAATTCATCATTGTCTTCTCCATCAAGCAAACCATCTCCATCATTATCTATACCATCCGTACTTATATCACCGGAAAGACCATAAGCACCCCAACCTGAAAAATTTTTTTCCATAAGAATTTTATCGTCTCTCACATCATACCACTCAACTTTCATATGAACTGTAAATCTATATTCAGTAACTGCTTCCTCTTTTGTGAAAGTATAAGGAGCGTCAGAAACTCGTGTTATAGTGCCTCTTAAAATTGAAGTCGCTTGGTCTTCATCTGTAACTCGTAAAATATTTTCTTCATTAAACTTATTTAATAGATTTTCAGTAACTGACTCACTCATTCCAAATTCGGCTGTTTGATTTTCAACAATTGGAATAGCGATCGAGTTGATATGAGCAGGAATACTTCCAGCTAAGGAATAAAACATACATCCCTGAATAAAAAAAATGATTCCTAATTGAAAAACTATTCGTTTAATCATGTATTTTTGATTTTCCTCTCTAAACCATATTGATCAATTTTACGATATAAAGTTCTTTCGCTCATCCCCAGTGACTTTGCAGAAGCACGACGATTATTGTTAAAGAATTTTAACGTTCTTTCAATAGCTTCCCTTTCCAGGTCTTCAATGGTCATATCTCCAATCGAACTATTTTTAATAAAATATTCCGAATCTTCACTAATATGTAGAGTTGGTGCAACCTCGCCAGCCCCTTGATTAACAAGAGGAAGTCCAATGTTACTTTGTGGAGGTGCATCTTGAGATGCTAATTGTTTTAAAAATTCCACATCTTGTCTAAGAAGAAACAATTGCCTTAAAATCAGATCTCTCTCAGCTGAATCTGAAGATTGAGACATAACTACAGGAAGAGCAGGATTATTACTAGAGCTATTAATATTTGAGCCTAATTGGCGTTCAACCATTTCTACTGTTATACGCTCCCCCTTCTCTAAAACAATTATACTCTCAACAAAGTTTTTTAATTCTCTAACATTCCCTTCCCAAGCATGCGTTTTTAATGATCGGATTGCCTCTGGCATAAATCCTTTATAAACCATATCATTTGTTCGCGTGAACTCAAGAGCAAAACGCTCTACCAGCAAACTAATATCTTCTAATCTTTCTGAAAGCGAGGGTGAATTAATCGTTACAGTTTTCAAACGATAAAATAAATCTTGGCGAAAAAGCCCTTTTGAAACTAGATCAGCTAGATCTTTATTTGTTGCAGCGATAACTCTAACATCAGTTTTCTTTGTTTTAGAATCTCCTACAGGCATGAACTCACCGCTTTCCAAAACCCTAAGTAATTTTACCTGAGTTTCTAAAGGGGTTTCACCTATTTCATCAAGAAAAATCGTACCTTTATTCGCAGTCTCAAAATAACCTTTCCTATCATCTCTTGCATCAGTGTAAGCACCCTTTTTATGCCCAAATAATTCACTTTCAATTATACCTTCAGGAATTGCACCGCAGTTGACTGTAACTAACTGTTCATGGGACCGTTTGCTGGTTTGGTGCAGAGCTTTTGCGATCATTTCTTTTCCTGTACCTGAGTACCCAGTAATTAAAACTGAAATATCTACAGGAGCGACCTGTAAAACCATTTCAAGAACTTGTTGAATCGCATCGGAGCGACCAACTATACCGGATTTCTTTTGAATTGATTCAATATTCATTATCCCTCTTTAAAATACTTTCTCTATTTCTTTTTTCATCTTTTCAACCTCATCTCTTAGATGTGCTGCTCTTTCAAAATCTAAGTTTTCAGCAGCCTCGAGCATTTCTTGCGTCATCATATCAATAGCCAATCTCTTATCCATCTTACTAAAATCATCACCTTTACGATTCACATAAGGATCTGAAGACAAATCTTCCTTAATAGAGTCAGCTACTGCTGTAGAACCCATTATATCATCAGTTGATTTAAAAACACTTCGCGGTTGAATTTTATGTTTTTGATTATATATTTCTTGAATTTTTCTTCTTCTTGTAGATTCCTTAATTAAATAATCCATTGCATCAGAAATGCGATCTGCGTAAAGAATGACTTGACCGTTCACATGACGTGCAGCCCGCCCTGCAACCTGCATTAGTGAACTTTTTGATCTTAAGAAGCCTTCCTTATCAGCATCGATAACTGCGACCAGGGAAACTTCCGGAAGATCGAGTCCTTCCCTAAGAAGATTTATCCCAACTAATACATCGAACTCACCTAATCTTAAATCTCTAAGTATCTGCACTCTTTCAAGAGTATCAATCTCACTATGAAGATATCTTACTCTTAAATTAACTCCTCTTAGATATTCGCTTAGATCTTCCGCCATTCGTTTAGTTAAGGTTGTAACTAAAACTCGTTGGTCTTTTTCAGCCCGTGATCGGATTTCACCAATAAGGTTATCAACCTGACCATGACTTGGCCTCACTTCTACTAGAGGATCGAGTAGACCCGTAGGTCTTATCATCTGTTCTACAACGACTCCTTTTGCCATTTCAAGCTCTCGCTCAGCCGGCGTAGCTGACACATGTATAACCTGATTCTGTTTAGCATGAAATTCTTCTATCTTCATTGGCCTATTATCTAAGGCACTAGGCAATCTAAAACCATGCTCAACTAAAACCTCTTTTCTAGCACGGTCTCCATTATACATAGCTTGAATCTGCGGTAAAGAAACATGAGACTCATCTATTATTGTCATAAAATTATCTGGGAAAAAATCAATTAACGTATAAGGCCTTTCTCCAGGCTTCCTGCCTGAAAAATAACGAGAATAATTTTCAATTCCGGAGCAATATCCAACTTCCATCATCATCTCCAAATCAAAATTAGTCCGCTGCTCTAGTCTCTGTGCTTCTAACAGCTTATCCATAGACCGTAATTCTTCAAGCCGATGTATTAGTTCGAGACGAATTTCACTGGTTATACGATTTACCGTTTCTTGGTCAGTCACAAAATGTTTTCCCGGATAAATAAAATCAGAATCCATATCCTTTAATATTTCACCAGTCAGTGGCTGAAACCGTGTAATACGATCAATCTCTGAACCAAATAATTCAATCCTAACTCCAACATCTTCATATGCAAGATAAATCTCAATGACATCACCTCTGACACGGAAAGAACTTCTTTCAAAAACAGTATCATTTCTAACATAATGAATATTGATCAATTTCTTTAAAAGATCCTTTCGATTGAGTTGAGTTCCTCGTTTCAACTCAATCACTTTATCCTTATACTCATCTGGAGAACCAATTCCATATATACAAGAGACAGAACTAACTACGATTACATCTTTACGACTTAACAAAGAACTCGTTGCCTTAAGCCGTAGGATATCAATTTCTTCATTAACAGACATATCTTTTTCAATAAAGGTATCCGTAACAGGCAAATACGCTTCAGGCTGATAATAATCATAGTAACTTATAAAATATTCAACTGCATTATTTGGGAAAAGCTGTTTGAACTCCCCATATAATTGCGCGGCTAGAGTTTTATTATGCGAAATAATAAGAGTGGGCCTTTGAACCTTTTGA
>CACHMU010000011.1 GCA_902581045.1 uncultured Fidelibacterota bacterium
GATCGTTAAATCCATCGGCTCAACCGATGACCTGCGATCAAAACTGGTAGAATAGAATATGTGAGGGGAATGTGGAATTCCTGGTGTAGCGGTGACATGCGTAGATATCAGGAGGAACACCAATGGCGAAGGCAGCATTCTGGCACAATATTGACGCTGAGGGACGAAAGCGTGGGTAGCGAACAGGATTAGATACCCTGGTAGTCCACGCCGTAAACGATGAGTACTTGATGGTGGAGGATTCGATCCCTTCACTATCGGAGCTAACGCGTTAAGTACTCCGCCTGGGGACTACGGCCGCAAGGCTGAAACTCAAAGGAATTGACGGGGACCCGCACAAGAGGTGGAACATGTGGTTTAATTCGATGCAACGCGAAGAACCTTACCTGGACTTGACATGTTAGTGAAAACTTTGTGAAAGCAAAGCTTTCTTTGAGCTTGCTCAAAGACACTATCACAGGTGATGCATGGCTGTCGTCAGCTCGTGTCGTGAGATGTTGGGTTAAGTCCCGCAACGAGCGCAACCCTTATCCTTAGTTGCCAGCACATAATGGTGGGGACTCTAAGGAGACTGCCTGGGATAACCAGGAGGAAGGTGGGGATGATGTCAAGTCAGTATGTCCCTTATGTCCAGGGCTACACACGTGTTACAATGGCCGGTACAATGGGCAGCGATCCCGCAAGGGCAAGCCAATCCCAAAAAACCGGCCTCAGTTCAGATTGGAGTCTGCAACTCGACTCCATGAAGCAGGAATCTCTAGTAATCGCGGATCAGCACGCCGCGGTGAATACGTTCCCGGGTCTTGTACACACCGCCCGTCAAGCCATGGAAGTCGGAAGTACCCGAAGCCGGTGGCCCAACTCTTCGGAGAGGGAGCCGTCGAAGGTAAGGCCGGTAACTAGGGCTAAGTCGTAACAAGGTAGCCGTACCGGAAGGTGCGGCTGGATCACCTCCTTTCTAAGGAGTAATTCCATATATATTATGGAATATGGTCGAACTCAAAACCTTTTTGGTCTCGCATACCTGTATTTTTTGGGCTTGTAGCTCAGGTGGTTAGAGCGCATCCCTGATAAGGATGAGGTCCGTGGTTCGAGTCCACGCAGAACGATTATTAGTAGATAAATTTAAGTTATTAGGAATTAAATAACCTTCAGATGAATAAAATTTCCCTTCTTTTGAAATAATGTCACTGGACATTGGTGCGATCATTTGACGATTAGACGAAATAGAAATTGGTTTTGTCTGTGAAACTAATGAAGCCGAAAAAATCGCAGCATAGGTTAAGACTGATGCTCCTAAAGTGCCTATAGCATTTTTATTTTGTTTTAGATATATGAACCCACCTCCAGGTAATAATGATGAAAGTAGCGCGGGAGTTCTACTTTTTAAAGGTGCATTCTCAGCTGTATTAATCGCATTATACCAAGGTCTTATTTTTTTTGTATAGTAATTATGATCAAATTCTGCCTCTGCACTTTTAAATGCAACCCTTGATTCATTCCATTCTAACATTTTAAAGTGGGCATACGCACGAAAAATTAAATCATATGGATCTAGACTTTGAGAAGTCTTTTCAATTATTGTTTCATAATTCCCTATTTGAAGAGCCACATATGATAACTGATATTTTGCAGCATTTGATGCTATACTCCCTGGTGGAGATTCTTTAATTATCCGATTATAATAATTTTCTGCTAAGTCCCAATTACCCATCAATTCATAGCATTTACCTATTTTGAAATAAGCAGCCATCTCTAGTTCATCGCTAGGATACTTATATAAAAATTGAAAATAAATGAGGAGTGCACGCTCATAAAATTGCTCATCAAATAAAAAATTTGCAAAATTCACCAATTCCTGTCTTTGGAATGAAGTATAGTTTTGCCACTCAGCTTTTATGTCATCTGGACTCAAATATTTTTGCTGAGCAAAAGCAATATTAATGCAAAATAAAAAAATGATTGGTTTTGATTTAATATTCAAAATAACAAGCTATTCTATGCAGAACGACGTCTACGCCTGATAAATGGCTTCTTGCCCCTAATAATAAATTCTTTGGTAATCGTAATTTTAGATACCCTGTCTTCAGAATACTCAGGAAGATGGAACATAACATCTAGCATTGCATTTTCTAAAACAGATCTTAAACCACGAGCACCGGATTTTCGTTCCATTGCTAGGCTTATAACTTCTTTCAATGCTTCTTTCCTGAACTCTAATTCAATCCCTTCCATTTTGAATAGTTTTTTATATTGTTTTAATAGTGAATTTTTTGGCTCAATTAAAACACGCATTAAAGCTGCTTCATCTAAATGATCTATGGCTGAGACGACTGGAAGTCGCCCAACTAATTCCGGAATAAATCCATATTTAATTAGATCCTCAGGATGAACTTCTTTAAAAAGTTCATCCTCTTTGCTAGATTTAGTTAAAGTTTTTGTAAAACCAATCTCAGCAGAATTAACTCTTTGACCTATAATTTCAGCTAGTCCATCAAATGAACCTCCACATATAAATAAAATGTTTTTTGTATCAATTGGTATCAAGCTCTGTTCAGGATGTTTTCTACCACCTTTAGGGGGGATTTGAGCAATCGTTCCTTCCAGTATCTTTAATAGCGCCTGCTGCACTCCTTCACCTGAAACATCTCGCGTTATCGAAGGGCTAGAACTTTTTCGACCAACTTTATCAATTTCATCAATATAAACTATTCCAGTTTGAGCTTGATAAATATCATAATTAGCGATTTGAAGTAAGCGAACTAATATATTTTCAACATCATCACCAACATATCCAGCTTCAGTTAAGCTCGTTGCATCTGCAATGGCAAAAGGAACAGATAAAAATTTCGCAAGTGTCTCTGCAATAAGTGTTTTACCGGTTCCAGTTGGACCAATTATCAATATATTACTTTTATCAATCATTATATCATCATCTGATTCATCTTTTGCAAGAATTCGCTTATAATGATTATATACAGCTACTGCTACTGCTCTTTTTGCTTTATCTTGACCAATAACATATTGATCAAGATATTTTTTTATTTCTGTAGGTCTGTGCAGATTTAGATTTATACTATTATTTTCGACATTTTTTAAATCTTGCACACCATTTTTTTCTCGAATTTTGTCCATTCAAGTCCTATTGGCCAAAATCGTATCAATAATACCATAATCTTTAGCTTCTTCAGAGCTCATAAAAAAATTACGATCCGTATCTTTTTCAATTTTCTTTAATGTCTGCTTAGTATTTTTTGCCAAAATTCTATTTAAATTTGTTCTTAATCGTAATATTTCATCAGCCTGAATTTTTATATCTGAAGCTTGTCCTTCAGCGCCACCAAGTGGTTGATGAATCATAATTCTCGCATTTGGTAGTGCAGAACGTTTCCCTTTTGCGCCACCTGATAATAAGAACGCACCCATACTTGCTGCTTGCCCCATACAAATTGTTGCAACATCAGGCTTTATATAATTCATCGTATCATAAATTCCCATTCCAGATGTAATGATACCGCCAGGTGAATTAATATATAAAAAAATATCCTTCTCACTATTTTCGGCTTCTAAAAATAATAGTTGTGCAATAATTAAAGAAGAAATCGTATCATCAATAGGCGTACCTAAAAACACAATTCTCTCCTTAAGTAAACGAGAATAGATATCGTATGCTCTTTCAAAACGTCCGGTCTGTTCCACAACCATTGGGACCAATTGATTAATTTGATCTTTATTCATAATTATGTTGATTTTACCTCAGATTGTTTACGTAGGTCTTTTGTTGCCAATTTGACCTCTTTGATTTTCGTAAATTCTTTTAAATAAGCCAAGATATTCTTTTCCATTAAGTCATCACTTAATCTTGAACGATTACTTGGCTTCTTAAAATAATTATCTATATCCTTTGCATGATCTGGGTTTATTTTTTTGCGATCTTCAATCTCATTTGAAATATCTTCTTTTGAAATTTCAAAAGATTGTGATTGAATAATTGCGCTTCTAATTAAATACCATTTTAAGTTTCTTTCTGCCATAGGTTTATAAATTTCTTTTGCTTTATCTTTATCCACTTCACTATTATTTTTTGAAATATCTTCAATGATATGCTTTAAATATGATTCTGCCATAGATGGTGGAAATTCTGGATTTATTTTTTCAATCATTGCATCACATATGTTTTGATTGAATGCTTCATCGGATCTATTAGCATATGCTTTATCTAAATTCTCTTTTACTTTTTCACGATACTCTGATAAATCTTTTGATTTCGGATCAGCTAGCTTAACAAACTCGTCATTTAATTCTGGCAGAATCTGTCTTTCAACATTTTTTACAGATAATTCAAAATTACTTAAACTATTCTTCTCATCAATGGGGACCATAACTTTAACTGAATCATTTGGTTTTACCCCTAATAATTTTTTTTCATTCTCATTGTCAAAAGGTGGCTGGCCCACTTTCACATATCTAGTTTCAAGTTTTTTGCCAATTATAGGAATACCACTATTATCTACTTCTTGCAAATCGCAAACAATAAAATCTCCTGACTGCGCACCATCTTCTATAGTTTTCACTTCAGCATGTCCATTCCTAACTTCTTCTATTGCAAGATCAATATCATCAGCATCACAAACATATTTTGTTTTTTCAACTTTTAGCAAATTCTTTTTCATCCTTGGCAGTTTAATTTGAGGTTCAACTTCAAAAGTAACTTTAAATTTAAAATTTTCGCCATGATTGAAGTTAACGTCTCTCACACTTCCCATATTAACTGGGACGATTTCCTTTTCTTTCAGCGCTTTTAAATAATAATTGTTAACTGAATTTTCAATAAAGTCTGCTTCAATTGAGGGTTTAAATTGATTCATCAAGACTTTTCGAGGAATTTTACCTGGTCTAAATCCAGGAAGTTTAACACGCTTTGAAAATTTTCTGATTGCCTTCTCAAAGTCTTGTTCAATCTCATTCCATGGAAGATCAATCATAACCTCTCTTCCATATGAATTAATTTCTTTTAGCTTTATATCCATTTAATTTCTTAAAAAAATTGAACGTGAAGTTAACTTTTATTTTGAATCAAATTTGTGATTATTAATATTTCCTGTAAACTTTCTAAATCAATTATGGTTTAAGTGAATCACAATATATACATTTATTACCAGCCTGAATATGAAAGCCACATTCAGGGCAATCCCATTCCTCTAAATCAAGATCTTGAAACATAGAAGAATCATTATTTGCTCTTGCGATTAAGATAGCAAAGCAAATAAATATAATGACAACAAACCCTAATAAATAAAGTGAGCCACCCATAATTGAATTTATATTAATTGAATAAAAAATATTATAGCATTTAAAAAATGAACTAATAGACAGATTTTACAAGCAACTTTTAAACGAAATAATCCATAAATCAGATACAATCCCAAAACAATTGTAAAACCTCCAACAAATCTTGGAATAATCGGGTCAATATAGTTTAAAGCTGTAGAAATTAACATTATGGCATAAATCAAAAATAGAAAAATGCCTAAAAATGCATTTGGTATGCCAAGTAATCGACCATATTTAGTATCTACAATTGAAATGCATTGGTTTGAGTTTAATTCACAAAAACTAGGAACCCAAAACTGACGATGACTGATCCAACCTTTATAAACACTATAAAAATAAAAAGAAAACGCCCCACCAACTATTGCTAATAGAGCGCAAAAGAAATAAAGCTGATTATTCACTTTACTGTTTTAAGCGGTATACAGCACCTTCCATAGTACTCAAAAATTTGTCGACTTGCGAATAGGTATGAAACAAGTATTCCATCTCTTCATAAGAATCAACCGGATAAGAATCTTGATCATAATCTCGAAGGAAATTGGCTTCTAATTTTACTACCATATCGCGTAATACCTGCTTAGGTAATTCTTTATCTCGAAGAAAATTAATTTGCAAGTTTATCTGACCATTTGATGTCATATGAAAGAGTGGTAACATTCCTATATCTGAACTACAGCGAAATGTGAATGTACCATGATCGTCGCCCCTACCCCATGACATTTCACTCGCATGCTCTTCAGAAAATTCAATGATTTTTTCACCAATTTTTGCAATTTCACGATTACATTTATTGCGTAAATCGTCTATAAAATCTTCTTTGGTCCATTTTGACATATTTTATACTAATCTCAAATAAATGCGGGTTCTCGGATTACTGAATTTAATGCTTTTTTTATAGCATTGGTAAATAAAAGGATTTTTTCTAATAAGATCCTATTTATTTAGTTTTGGTTTTATCTGGCTTAGAAGTGCAGGTAAAAATGTAATATCACTAATTAAGGCTGTTAGAATCGTTATAACTGATAACATTCCAAATTCAATAGTAGGTTTAAATTCAGACAAAGTAAGTATTAAAAATCCAGCTGATAATATTGCTGTAGTTGACATCATTGCAATACCTGTTCCTAATAAAGTTGCATCATTAGCCTGTCTATAACTTTGTTGCGATAATTCCATTCGATATCGAATTAAATAATGGAGTGTATCATCTACTGCTATACCAAATGCAACTGCAAATGTCATAGCAGTCGCGGGTCTAAGTGGAATTTGAAAAAACCCTAAAACCGCGGCCATTGTCATCATTGGAATAATATTAGGCAATATTGAGATTAGTGCCATTTTAACTGAGCGAAACATGAAAATCATCACAAATGTTATGATTAAAAGAGCTATGAAAAAACTAGCTAATAAATTGTTTACCAAATAGTTATTAGTTCTTAGAGCAAGTAAAGCAGTACCTGTCACTTCAGCATTTAATCCATTTGGGATTCTAGAATTAATATAATTATTAATATCTTTTTCAATCTCAGCACTCCGTCGAGAATCAATATCATTTATTTGAGCAGAAATTCGAAGTTTAGTATAATCTAAATTGATAAATGACTCAAATTCACTTTCATAAAGCAGCATATACTGAGATATAAGTTCTCTTGATGAAGGAATAACATAATAATCTGAATTTCCACCATTCATTGCTTGATGAATCTCTTTTAGAAAATCACTAACTGAAATGACCTTACCTACCTCAGGGATTTCCGAAACATATTTAGAAAGATCATTTAAAAAAAATATAACGGGTAAATCCTTTATGTCTTCTATCATACCATTTTCATTCACTTCAATAATAATTTCTACAGGTAATACAGAACCCATTTTTTCTTCAGCTAGACGCATATCTTCCAATAAAGGATTTCCAGGCTTCAAGTCATCAAGTAGTTTCGAATGAGGATTAATCTGAAGAGCTCCAAATAACCAGACAATTGTAATAGCAAAACCTGACAAAACAATGGCTTTAGGATATGCTCTTACTAATACGATAAATTTTTTGATAATTCTTACTCTTAAACCAGCTGAATATCTATCCAATTTTGATTGTGGAGTTGTTTTTAATAGGACTAAACAAGGAGGAATCAATAAGATAGTGATTATAAATGCAAATAGAACTCCCGATGCAGTAAAAATGCCAAATTCTTTTACTATTTGGATCTTTACCATCGAAAGCGCGCCAAAACCAATTGCAGTAGTTATACTTGTGAAAAAAATTGCCATACCAATTTTCTGCAATGTCTGTATCAAAGCTTCTCTTTTGTTTTTTAACTCATCTAATGAAGAATAGTATTTTACTAGAAGATGTACGGAGTCACTTATCCCAACAACCATCAAAAGAGTGGGAATTATATAACTAATAATATTAATTGTTATACCACAAGCAACCATAAAACCTAGACTCCATATAATAGTCAATAAAACCACTAGTATAGGTAAAATCAATCCAACCAAAGATCGGAATAAAAGGCTAAGAAAAAGAAAAAGCATTATGATAACGGGAACTAAAAATCTGATATTATCAGCAATCATATATTGAACATATCTTGTCCGTATAATTGGCAGTCCTGTTTGGTGCCATTCCCAATCAACTAGCTGTTGAAATCTATCTATTTCTTTTAAGATTTCTTCCCTACCATCGTGATCATTGAATGCTGGATCAATATCAATCAAAATACCAGCTATCGTTCCATCCTCAGATATCAGATAATTTTTCAACAAATTGGAATTCATAATTTGTTTTTGTGCAAGATTTAACGAATCTGGCGATCTGGGAATCTCATTATATACTGGTGAAAGCAAATATTCTCCACTCTCACTAAATAATTCAATATTTGTCAAGCTAGAAACACTACTAACACCATTAATTGATTCAAACGAATCAACCATTTTTCTATTCTTGATTAGATTTTCATAAGAAAAGGGATTGTCGGATTTATAGAATAGATAGATAACATTATCAACTCCATCAAATTCTTCACGTAATGTTAAAAACCTTTCAACTACTGGATCATCTTGACTGAATAATTGTTCAATTGAGAAATCCATTCTTATATCTGATATATAGCTGCCAAAAAAAATTGTAACAGCAAACAAAAAAGATAAAACAATTTTGGGATAATCCAATATTATATGGATACACTTGTTGAGAGTCTTAATCATTATTTTTCAATGCAATTTTTTATTTGAAATCCCCCAAAGATAATAATTAAAGTGGATATAGTAACAATTCTGAATAATAATAAATATTCAGAATTGTTACATATATAGAATCGAGTATAATGCTAAAGTCAGTATATATGAATCAAGATCAAAAACGATCAAGATTCATAACTTTATTCCAAGCAGCGACAAAATCATCCACAAATTTTTGTTTTGAATTATCAGTCGCATATACTTCAGCTAATGCTCGCAATTGAGAGTTAGAACCAAAAACGAGATCAACCCTTGTAGCAGTTCTTTGCTTTTCACCTGATGAACGATCACTAGCTTCATAAGAATTTCTACCTGTTGGTTTCCACTCTACTGACATATCAAGTAAGTTAACAAAGAAATCATTGGTTAACTTTCCTGGAGAATCAGTAAAAATTCCATGACCATCTGAACTAATTCCTAGTGATCTCATACCTCCAACTAAAACTGTCATTTCAGGCGCCGTGAGGCCAAGAAGTTGAGCTTTATCAAGCAACATTTGTTCAGGTGTAACTTCAAGGTTTTTATCATGATAATTTCTAAAACCATCAGAAAATGGTTCTAGAACTTCAAATGAGTCAACATCTGTTTGATCTTGACTCGCGTCTCCACGCCCAGGAGTAAATGGAACTTCAGCACCAGAGGCTTGTTCGATGCCAATATTTCCCGCGAGTACAATCACATCTGCAACTGAAGCTCCAGTATCTGAAGCAATACCTTCAAGTATCGCTAATACTCGCGAAAGCTGTTCTGGCTTATTTGCCTCCCAATCTTTTTGAGGAGCTAAACGTATCCTAGAGCCATTTGCTCCACCACGCATATCAGATCCACGAAATGTTGAAGCACTAGCCCACGCAGTTTCGACCATCTCCTGAATAGTTAGTCCACTATCCTCAATACGTGCCTTAACAGCAGCTACATTATATTCTGAATTACCTTCAGGGATTGGATCTTGCCAAATCAATTCTTCTTCAGGGACTTCCGGGCCCATATAACGAACTCGAGGTCCCATGTCACGATGTAGAAGCTTAAACCATGCTCTTGCAAATGCATCTGCAAATTGATCTGGATTTTCGTGAAAACGTTTTGAGATTTCTCTGTATTGTGGATCTTCACGCATTGCCATATCCGCAGTAGTCATCATTGTGGTTACTTTAAGAGATGAATCTTCAGGATCTGGAGCAAGATGTTCTTCCTTTGGATCAATTGGGTGCCATTGATGTGCACCTGCTGGACTCTTAACTAATTCCCATTCGTATCCAAATAGTAGATCAAAATATCCATTATCCCATTGAGTTGGATTAGGAGTCCATGGACCTTCAATTCCACTTGTTATACTATCTCGTCCTTGACCGGAACCATGCTCACTTTTCCAGCCAAATCCCATTTGCTCAATTGGAGCGCCTTCTGGTTCTACACCAACAAGATCTTCAGAGCCTGCACCATGTGCTTTACCAAAGGTATGACCCCCAGCAGTAAGCGCAACTGTTTCTTCATCATTCATAGCCATCCGACTAAATGTTTCGCGAATATCTTTTGCGCTAGCAAGAGGGTCAGGGTTACCATCAGGACCTTGGGGGTTGACATAAATCAAACCCATTTGGACCGCACCAAGCGGTTTATCAAGTTCTCGCTCACCTGTATAACGATTATTTCCAAGCCATTCGTTTTCCTTACCCCAAAATATATCTTCTTCAGGAGCCCAAATATCAGGTCTGCCTCCACCAAAACCAAATGTCTTACCCCCCATAGATTCAATCGCAACATTTCCAGCAAGTATAAGTAAGTCTGCCCAGCTAATCTGATTACCATATTTCTGTTTGATCGGCCAAAGAAGTCGACGAGCTTTATCAAGATTACCATTATCTGGCCAACTATTTAAAGGGGCAAAGCGTTGATTACCAGTACCACCACCACCACGTCCATCAGCAGTTCTATATGTACCTGCAGCATGCCAAGTCATACGAATAAAGAAGGGACCATAATGTCCGTAATCAGCAGGCCACCAATCCTGTGAATCTGTCATCAAGTCATTCAAATCTTTTTTCAACGCATGAAAATCAAGTTTTTTAAATTCTTCACGATAATCAAACCCTTCTTCCATTGGATCAGACTTAGTATCATGTTGATGAAGAATACTTAAATTTAATTGATCTGGCCACCATTGATTATTTGACATTGACCCTAGTGAATGTTGACTATTTGCCCCATGCGAAACGGGGCATTTTCCATTTTCTTCCATAATTAATCCTATTTTTTAGCGTGTTTTGAACATGTGCCAATAATCTTCATTTCAACACTATTGGCATCAAATTTAAATTTTCTTTTCACAATTGATTTGAATTTATCATGTTTGAAATGAATATCAATAAGATCCCCACATTCAGTACATTTCAAATGGTCATGAGATTCAACGTTCCAATCGTAGCGTACAATATTACCATCATAGATGGTATCAATTTCGCCCTTTTCTTCCAATTGCTTTAGATTTCTATATACAGTCCCTAGGCTAATATTGGGTATAATTTTTTTAGTCTGTTTAAAAATCCAATCAGCTGTTGGATGAGAATTGGTTCTTGTTACAATTTCTCGAATTAGCTGTCTTTGTTGACTATATCGCACTTAAAAAAATAAATAGTAAATAGTAATCATTCCTATTATTATTTAAAAATAATAAAGAAGTTATTAGATAAAATTACTTTATTTTCAAAGACGTTTTTTAAAAGATAAAAGGAAAAATAATGTCGCAATTAAATGATAAGGCTCCAATGTTTGAGCTTAATAATACTAAAAAAGAAATTGTATCTCTTTCTGAACATATTGGGAAACCAATAGTCCTAGCCTTCTTCCCAGGTGCATATACTGGTGTATGTGATACCGAAATGTGCTCATTTAGAGATCATATGGATAGTTTTAACAATTTGAATGCTACAGTATTCGGAATTAGCGTTGATTCTCCATGGGCTAATGGAGCTTTTTCAGAAGAATATAACCTTAATTTTGAACTGTTATCAGACTACAACAGAGATGTAATCAAACAATACGATGTAACATTCGAAGGCCTTGGAGGGCTACAGGGTTATGAATCTTCTAACCGCGCAGTAGTTATAATTGATTCTGAAGGGGTAATAAAATATAAATGGGTTGCAGAAAATCCTGGAATAGAACCTAATTATGATGAAGTAATTGAAACGATCAAAAATCTTTAATTAAATAATCTTCTATAGAATAAGCCTTGGTCAAATCGAGGCTTATTCTATTTTATTTCTTCCAATTAAAATCCTTCAAGTTTACAGTTTTATAATTAAAAGTTCTTTTTACAAATAATCATGAGTTTCTATATAAAATCTCTATTCTTCGCTATTCCTACATTTTTACTATTAATTAGCCTCGAAGCTTGGGTAGCTAAAGTCAAAAGGATTAAAATCAATCGATCACAAGATATGATTTCTAGTCTCAGTTCTGGCGTAAGCAATACAATTCGAGATGGCATAAAATTTTCCTTTGTAATTATCAGCTATTCCTGGCTAGTTGAGCATATAACAATTTATCAATTATCTCCAATTTGGTTAGCGGTTATTATAGCATTTATCGTACAAGATTTTGCTGGATATTGGATGCACCGATTGAATCACAGGGTAAATATATTTTGGAACAGACATATTATTCACCATAGTAGCGAAGACTTCAATCTTTCTTGTGCTTTGAGGCAGTCGATATCAAATACAATCAAGTTTTCAGCTATTTTTATGATTCCAGCAGCCTTATTTGGTATTCCCTCTTCAATTTTTGCAATTCTAGGACCGTTGCATTTATTTATGCAATTTTGGTATCACACCCAACTAATCGGGAAACTTGGTTTATTGGAATATATTTTGGTAACACCATCACACCACCGGGTACATCATGCAATTAATTCTGAATATATTGATAAGAACTATAGCCAAATACTAATTATATGGGACAAAATTTTTGGGACTTTTCAACCTGAGCTTGATTCTGTAAAACCTGTTTATGGAACGTTAAAGCCTATGAGAACATGGAATCCAGTTATTATTAATTTTAAACATTTATGGCATCTCATTAAAGATGCCTGGCATGCAAAAAGAATAATTGATAAGATTCGAATCTGGTTTATGCCAACTGGATGGCGCCCAAAAGATGTTGAGAAAAAATTCCCATTAGAAATCATAAATGATCCTAAAAAACAAATAAAGTATGAAACGAAAAACTCTACAATCCTTATTGCATGGTCATGGATACAGCTTACGATAACCAATATACTAATGTTTCACTTCTTTATATCGCTTTCTACATTTAGTTCCATATTAAATTATCTGTATGCATTTATATTGATATTAAATATTTTCTCATTTACTTCACTACTTGACCAACGTCGCTACTCTCTTATTGCAGAATCTATAAAAATAATTTTGGTATTTAGTTTATTTTATTATCAGAGCTTTAGTTGGTACGGATTAGAAGGCTTATTTGCCTATATAGTAGGCATCTATTTTATTACATCATTTATTCTAAATATTTTTTTCTATAATGAAAAAAATACAAATAGTGCAATTGCAAAAACTGCTATATAAAAATTGATATTAGTGGAAATTAATTAGGGCTCTAATAAATAATTAGAGCCCTAATTATATTATAAATAATATTTATATTCTTTAAAAGCCTTGAACTTTTGCAGACTTTTTATACAATTGAAAAACAATATGCCATCCTAAGGCAACAATCAACATTAGGACTAGCCAGTTCGTTGATGATGTAATTCCAAAATTACCTCCTGCCAATGCAGTAGTATGCTGATTGATCATTGTCCACATAAGTGGAACACTCATATAGGTATTATGCTTAGAACGTAAGCCTGCTAAAGCGACAAGGTCACCATTTGGGGCTTCACCATTTTTTATTGCGGCAATGATTTGTTGCTGTGCAGGCCAAATACGAAACCAAACATTAAATGCCATATTGGTTCCAAATAATGCACCTAGATGGATATTAAAGGAACGATAACTAAAGCCTGCCCATTCTTTCATTAAGTATACCACAACTCCTACTAGCACGAAGCTTAAGATAGTTACTAAACGTACATTTGAAGCTAAACCACTTTTATAAATAAAGTCATATAGAAAAACTCCTAGAAATGTTACTGCAATCATAACAAAAGCGGATGTTCCCCAATTACCTCCATCATCAAATGTTAATCCACCATGATAAAAAACAACTAAAAGTAAAATAAGGCCGGTAAACCATGTCCATGCAGCACCCCATCTGAAAAAGTAAAGTGTACGAGGCATAAGTTCAGGAACAACCTTCTTTTTTGTTTCTGCATCTAATGTGGCGACAAAATGTCCATTTACCCAGTTAAAAAAATAAAGTAATCCAATCCAGAGAACTCCCGCTATAATATGTAACCATTTAAAAATTGGATGAATTAATTCCATACCTTCCTCCTATACGTATAAAATTTTAGTTGCTAGTAAATTAAAATTACGAAAATCTATGATGTCGATTCAACCTCCATGAAAATTAAACTGAGGGATATGGAAATAATGAATCTAGAGATGTTACTTTTCCATATTGATCTCTATATACAACATGATTGCGATCGAATTTTGTATATGAATCTATACCTGATGCTGCTGCCAATGTTTGGAGACCATTCCTCAAGGTTATAACATAATTTAAAACTCGCCATTTTTTTTCATCTACAACCAAAGCTTTTTGATGATGAGGATCTGTTGTTGCTACTCCAACAGGACAAGTATTTGTATGACATTTTTCTGCACCGATACACCCTACTGAAATCATCATACCACGTGCAATATTAATAAGATCAGCTCCTGAAGCTAGCGCAATTGCAATTTTATCAGGACTAAATAATTTACCACTAGCAAATAGTTTTACTCTATCACGAACATTATTTTTCCTAAGTGCATCATCACAATATATTATTCCAGATTTAATAGGCATACCCATACTATCAGCCATTTCTTGATAGGTAGCTCCAGAACCACCCTCGCCACCATCTACAGTAATAAAATCTGGTCCACGATTAGTATCAGACATAAACTTTGCAAGTTCATCAGCACTATCTGGACCTCCCATTACAATTTTTATTCCAACAGGCTTTCCTCCTGTCTCTCGCATCTGATCAATAAAGTCGAATAATGATGGAAGGTCATGGAATTGATTATGTCTGTTAGGAGAATCAACAGTTTTCCAAGGTGTCACACCTCTAATAGAAGCAATTTCCTCATTGATTTTTGAACCTTCTACATGTCCACCTCTGATTTTAGCTCCTTGAGCAAGCTTAATTTCAAAAGCCTTTAGCTCTGGTATTAAAGATTTTTCTTTAAATTTTTCCCAACTAAAGGTTCCGTCCTCTTCCCTAACTCCAAAAATTCCTGATCCGATTTGCATTATTACATCCCCACCACCTATTGTGTGATAAGGTGCAATACCTCCTTCTCCTGTATGAACCCACGAACCAGTTGCCATACCCAGACCATGACTTATTGAACTAATAGCATTTTCACCCAATGCACCAAAGCTCATAGCGCTCATGCCAACTGGTCCTTTCACAAGCCATGGCTGTTGACAATTTGGACCTATTATTATCGCATCTTTATCTGGCAGGGTCCATGGTGAAACATCTACTTCTTCTAAATGTTCTTTCCTTGAAAACAATCCTTCTGTTCCTACATAACGCTTTGTTTTAATCTTTGGATTTAAAACAATCTTCATTTCTTCTTTTTGTTTTGGAAACATTGAGTTACGTATAAAGAGGCCCGGTTTATCAAAATCTCTTTTTGAACCAAATGCTATAACTGTTTTTAAATATTTACCTTGAACTACAATATTTGAAAAATCTGACCTACTAAATGGCTTTCCCTCATGATCCGAATCAAACATATATTGACGCAACTCTGGTCCCAACATTTCTAAAAAATATCTTACCCGTCCCAAAATTGGAAAATTTCTTAATACAGAATGCTGACTCTGCCTTTTATCATAGATATACCAAACCAAAAAAAGTATTGGAGGGACAGAAACCATAACAAGAATTATAATTGAAAGAATCATTAAACCAATATCTTGAAACATAATTTTATACCCTCTACATTTTTATTTAACTATTAAAATAGGACATTTGCAGTTTTCTAAAACCTTTAATGGCTTACTACTTTTAAATAATGTTTTTAATGGATTGCTAGAAGAAGCACCCATTACTATAATGTGATCCTCACCAGCATTTGAAGCAATTAAATCAGATGGGTCTCCAACTTCAAATCTATTTTTATGCTCTATCCCACTTCTTCTTAAAAGTTTTGCTGCCCATGACGCAGCATTTTTATAATCTTCCCCAAATTCTTCTTTTGTACTTATTGTTAGAATATCTACACCAATTCCAAATGCCTGAGCGACTCTAACACCATATTTAACTGTTTTTTTTGTAGCTGGAGAATCATCAACAGCTAATAAAATTCTATATGATTGATTAGGATTATAATTATTGGCAACAAAAATTGAACTATCAATATATTGAATGAGATCATATGCCATTCCCCTTTTTTGACTAGCGCCAATAATCGTTACATCATATCCTTCAGATTGTACTTCATCTCGTAATTCTTCAATAATATTTCCATTCCTTAAAATTAGATTCACATCATCAGACGCTGACCCCTCCAGAAAAACTTCAGCTCGGCTACTACCTTTTTCAATAAGCGTATTTTTAGGAAACCCTGCATCTATTGATGAGGTATTTATCATTTTATTTTGAGCCAAATATTCAAAGGCCCATTCCAAAACATCCACTCCAGGCCTATCAATATCCCAGGAATCCATCCGTTCTTGGGCCATACTAACTTCTTTTAAACTAAAATCATTGATCTTTTCTCCAACATCAACAATTGTAGCTTTAGCTTTAAATGATTGTGCAATTTTCATGCCCGCACTTAATGTAGGTACTGAAAATTCTTTACTACTAATTGCAATTAATATTTTCATGATAAAAGTGGCCAGTAAAATGTTGAAGTCAAAAACAGTAAAAAAATTGAAGCTAAAAACAATTTCCACCCTGCTTTGAAATAATCATTAGACGTAACTAAGCCCGTAGAATGTATAATCATACATGTAGGAGAAGCTACAATTGTTAAATAAGCAAAAGCAGATGAAATAGAAGTTGCCATTCCAAGTATAATTGGATTTCCACCCATATCCAATATTATTGGTCCTAATACGGCAACAGTTGCTGCATTACTCAATAGATTTGTTAATATTCCACTTAAGACAACTGAGAACAACCATCTTATTATTTCTATATCCTGAAAGATAAATTGTAATGAATACAATACATTTTCAGCAACCCACAAAGCAGCACCAGTTTGTTTCATTTGAATCCCTAAAGAAATAGCTGCTCCAAATAAAATGATCACGCCCCAATTTGTTCTTCGTGTAATATCTTGCCACTCAATCAAACGAAATGATAAATAAAAAAAGACACCAGTTAAAGCAACAATTCCTAAACCAATTATTGGGCTCAAAAATATCCAGCCTAGAAATACTAAAATAAAAACGATGATCGCCATGATTTGATTATTATTTAATTTACCTGATTTTGCTACGCTAACTTTTAACTTTCTAACTGCAGAGTCCATGATTTTTTGATTAGGTGTAAACGTAAACCAAAGTATAGCAACTGCAATAGGGATTTCAATCAGCATAAGAGGGTAGGCGTACTTCATCCATTCTAAATATGAAATTCTTCCAAGACCAAATTCAGATAAATATCCAATCATTATTACATTTCGGCCACCTCCAGAAGGTGTCCCTATAGATCCAATTGCGCATCCATAAGCAATGGAAAAAAGCAATAATGTAGATAATTTTGTTGCCTTTCCTGTATCTAATCCTGCATTTCTAATTAAAGATAAAGCTACTGGAAGCATCATAGCTGCAACTGTATGCTCTCCAATAAATGATGACATAATTGCTGAAATGGCTACAAACCCAAATGCTATTTTCCAAGTTTTGTTACCAGTTATATTGACTATTGCTAACGCTAATCTTTTATCCAAACCTTGGTGAACAATTGAAACTGCTAACATCAATGAGCCCATTATAAAAAATACTGCGTCACTCATAAATGATGACGCAACTCCATCTGCCGTATCAACGCCAAGAATTACTTGCATTATTAATATCAATATTGCAACAGCTGGTAATGGTATTGATTCAGAAATAATCAAAATCAATGCTGTTAATACAATGATTAGAGTACGATGCCCTTGTGAGGATAATCCTTCAGGAGTCGGCAAATAAAAAAAACTGATACTAATAAAAAATGCTGTGACTAACCATTTTTTTCTTGAGAGCCAAAAAAGAAAATTTGCTACGGATTGGTTAGAAAATATTGGCATCTTAGATTAGGAATTTAGCATAATTCAATGTTTACATTCACTAGGGACACGCGTATTATCAATCATTATTGCCCATTTCCAAATGGGGACATGTTTTTTTAGTTCAGAAATAAACCAATTCATAGCTTCTAAACCTTCGCGGCGATGTTTAGACCATATAACAACATGCAAACTTATTTCACCTACATTAATAATACCTATCCTATGCCTACAAAACAGATCTTTTATCGGAAATTTTTTGCAAGTACGCTGAGCTATTTCTTTTAATTCAAGCTCAGCCATGCCTTCATATTGTTCGTACTCTAAAGCTATTATTTCTTTACCACGTTCCATATTTCTCACACGACCATTAAAAACCAATTCCGCTCCATCTTCTTTCCTATCATCATTGATAGTAAATAATTTTACTGGATCCCTTATGATTTCCACCTTGATCATTTACCCACCTTGCACTGGTGGAATAAATGCAACTTCATCACTATCTTTTAGTTCAGTGTCTTCATTTACATAATTCTTATTAATAGCAACTCTAAGTGAAACATCATCTAATTTACCCTTTGCCCTAATACGAATTAATTTTTCAAGATCAGATGCTTTAGAACCATTTTCGAGTTCAACTAATAATTCAGTTTGACCAAGAGCATATTGTACTTGGGAAAAACATTTGACATTTACCTTCATCATAATTGTATTGTTCTCATTTTGTGATTCATCGCATCATAAATTAGAATCTTTCCAACTAATGTTGGATCTATTCCAATAATTAGCTTTAATGTTTCTAAAGCCTGAATATTTCCAATAATGCCTGGGAGCATACCTAATACACCAGAATCTTCACAAGTAATCCCTCCAGAAGGTGTATCTGGGAAAAGTTCAATATAACCAGGACTCCCATTTACATTAAAAACAGATACCTGTCCTTCAAAACGATAGAGTCCTCCATAAACCATTGGAATATCTAATTTTTTTGATATTTGATCAATAACTTGACGTGATTCAATATTATCAGTGGCATCAATTATTACGTCTGATCCATAAACTAATTCCTTAGCATTTTTATTGTTTAAAAACATATCTGTTATATCAATATTTGCATTAGGATTCAGTACTGACAATCTTTTTTTTGCTACATCTACTTTTTTACAATCAATATCTTTTGGGGTAAACAAAGGTTGGCGATGAAGGTTTGATAGAGAAACAGTATCTTTATCAATTAAATGTAATGACCCAATTCCTGAAATTAATAATGATTGGGCTGCAGGACAGCCTAGTCCACCCATTCCAACAATTGTAACTTTTGCTTTTGATATTTTTTTCTGACCATCTATCCCAACCTCTGGTAATACTGTTTGTCTTGACCATTGACTTAAATCCCTATATCCATCACTGAAGTCATTCCAGGCCACAGCTCCGCCCAATAAACTAAAAGTATTCTGCAAATCATTCTCTATGATCAGGCCTTCTGTTACAATCCCATATTGACAAACTAAAACTTTTTTTTCTTTGATATCTGTAAGCTCTTCATTCCCACATACAAATGAATTAAGCTCTACTAATGGAAATTCAGTCCTTTGGTCTGAGGGACGAATATCTATAATCAATAAATCGTCTTTTTGATCATTAAGCTCTTTTGGGGTAATAATCATTTCATGGTTTCCCATGGCAAAAGATTTACATCAATCGAATCTCCAGGATTTAATTGCCTATCGCTTGGCTCTGCTCCCAAAACACAATTTACATTTAGAGAAGATGTAAGCATATGGGACCCAATCTTCTTTGATGGTTTACATAGAACTTTTCCATCTTCAACCCAAGCTTTTCCAAATAAATAACGATATTTTATTTTTTCTGATGGGAATGGTTCCGTTAATTCCGCCTTAAATGACTTTATTCTAATACTTCCCATCATTTCATTTAATACTGGCCATACCCAAACCATGAAACCGATATATGATGAAACAGGATTCCCTGGCAATCCGAATATCAATGTTTTATCCCCTGTCCCAAAGAAAAGTGGCCTACCAGGCTTTTGAGCCACTTTCCAAAAGTGTTCCTCAACTCCTAAATCAAGAAAAACATCTCGTACATAATCAAAGCGCCCCATTGAAACACCGCCCGACGAAATTACTAAATCACAGGATCTCATAGCTTCCGATAGAAATAAATTAAGATGCTCTTTATTATCTTTAAGCACATCCTTCATCACAACTGATCCTCCCGCTTTTGCAACTAAATCTGAAAGCACATATAGATTGGAATTATAAATTTCCCCTTCTTTGATATCTTTACCTGGATCTACTAATTCATTACCAGTTCCAAAAATAGCAATTTTTGGTTTTTTTGAAACTTCTAATTGTCCATATCCAAATGTAGCACAAATACCAATCTCACTAGGCGTAATTCGCGTTCCCTTGCTAATCAATATATCACCTTTTTGAATTTCTTCTCCTTTTTTACGAATGTGCATGTCAGGTTGAGTTTCATTCATAATTTCTACATTAGAATTATCCGAAAAACCAGAAGTGTGTTCTACCATAACTACTGCATCTGAACCTGCCGGTATTTTGGCACCTGTCATACATTGAATACATTCCCCCTGATTTAATTTTAGTTGGCTTGGTGAGCCAGCTGAACTAATACCAATATTCTTTAAAGTTATAATATTGTTTTTAGATGCTCCAATAGTATCTGATGAACGCACAGCAAAGCCATCCATTGCTGAATTATTAAACCGTGGCGAAGGGAAATTGGCTACAATATCCTCTAAAAGAATACGATCTATAGCATTATTTAATTGCACAGTTTCTGCATCCAAGGAAAATATTTTCCTTCGAATTATTGATTTAGCTTCTTTAACTGAAATCATAAGATTTTTCGAATTAATAAAATGATGGCCACAATTATTATTCCACCCATTACTTTTTGTATTGTGTTTGTATCATATTTTTTTGATCCATAATATGAGCCCAAAAAACCTCCAATAGCCACAGAACCAATCAATGGTAAAATAAAATCAGAGTCAAAAGCCCCGGCTTTAAATCGTGCTGCAAAACCTACTAAAGAATTCATGCAAATAAATGTGGCACCAGCGGCGGCAGCTTCTTTTTCTGATCCCAAACCAAATATAATAATTAAAGGTACAAGATAAATTCCTCCACCAATTCCTATAGCGCCAGCGATAAAGCCTAGAATTGCCCCTAACAGAAAAATGAAAATCCATTTTCTTGTTTTGGACAATTGAAATGAAGCAGTAAAAGTATCAAAAAAGTAAATTCTTATAGCAACTAAAATTAGAGTAACTAGCAAAGCAACCTGGAACATGAATTCATTCAAATTCAATGAACCTGCTATATATGCCACAGGTATAGATGTAATAAGGAATGGCCCAACCAATTTTAATCTACCATGTCCATTCCACCAATAATTTATAGTTCCAAAAAAAGTAACAGCAATATTTAATGCCAAAGATGTAGTGGGGATAATCTGATAACTTATACCCATAATTGCCATAATCGCAGTATAAGAAGAGGCTCCTCCTAGCCCTACAGATGAATAAATAAATGCAATGACAAAAAAAAGTATTGGAAGAAAATTTTCGATCAATGCTTTTCCCCTTTCATCATATGAAAAGCATGAAAGATAGTGGGTATAAGAACATTAAGTGAATCTTTAGCTGCATTTGGGCTGCCAGGCAAGCAAATTATAATTGAACCCTTTATAACTCCAGCTGTCAAACGCGATAACATAGCTGTTTTTACTTTGCCACGCCCATAGGCATGTAAAGATTGCTCGATTCCTGGAATTTTATAATCAAACTCTTGATCTAATGTTTCAATTGTTAAATCTCTTGGTCCTAATCCAGTACCTCCAGAAGTAACTATCAACTCTACACCGTCATTTATCCAGTTATCTATGATTTTCGTTAATTTTTTTGAACCATCTGGCAGTACTTTTTGATGTTCAACTCTACACCCTGCACTTAAAAATCCTTCAATTAGTATTGGACCAGATTGATCCTTAGAATCACCATTTGCAATACTATCACTTAATGTGATAATCCCAACATTGGGTTTGTATGTATTAACATGATCAGATTTTCCACCTATTTTTTCAATCAATTTAATTTCACCAAAGGACATAGTTTTATCTAGTGCTTTACACATGTCATAAATGGTAAGCGCAGCAACTGATACTGCAGACAATGCTTCCATTTCAACGCCCGTCGACTCTTTTGTCTTAGCAATAGATTCAATTTGAATGTAGTCCGAACTAATTATGAATTGAATATCTATAAAAGATAGATTCAACTGATGGCACATTGGTATCATTTCATAAGTTTTTTTAGCTGCTTGAATACCAGCAATTTTTGCTGTTGTTAATACATTCCCCTTTGGTATTTGATCATCGGAAATAGCAGAAATAGTTTTTGATTTCATAAAAATTTTTCCTTCAGCCTTAGCCATTCTGGAAGTACTAATTTTTTCTGTCACATCAACCATTTTAATATTTCCGGATTTATCTAAATGTGAAAAATCATTCATTTTACCCACCTATTTGTGTCATTGATTTTCTAATATTTCCTTCTGTTCTTTGTGCATCCCAGCCATCCTTATGCTTTGCAAAAAATGAATTGCAGACTAAATCTTTTAATTCTTGATCTGAAGCACCTTTACGTATTTCATCCCTCAAACTTTTTTCTTCTTTACTATATAAACAATTTTTAAGACTACCATCAGCAGTTACACGAATACGATTACAATTAGCACAAAGATTTCTTGAATAAGAAGGAATGACTGCCACTTTTCCTAAATATTTATCAACCTGAAAAATATAATGTTCTGTATTTGAACCTGTTACAGGTAGAAGACCTTTTACCTGATTTTTTAGGTCTTTAACAATATCTTCGGATTTATAAAATTTACCGGTCTTCCAAATTTGATGTGCATCAAATGGCATAAGTTCAATGAAACGAATTGTAAGGTTGCTTGTCTTTGTCAACTCAACAAAATCTAATAATTCATCGTCATTAAATCCCCTCATAAACACCACATTAATCTTAAGCGAAGGCACTTTTGAATCTTGTACTAATTTAATATTACTTAATACTTGCTCGAGTTTATTTCTACGGGTAATTTTTTCAAATCTTTCAGGCTTAAGTGAATCTAAACTAATATTAATTCCTGAAATCCCAGCAGCTTCAAGTTGAGATATATATTTATTTAATAATATGCCATTTGTAGTAAGATAAACTTGATTGATTCCACATTTGTATTTAGCATATCTAATGAGATTAGGAATATCTTTTCTGAGCAAAGGTTCACCTCCAGTAAATCTAATTTTTGAAATTCCCATTTGTGCAAAAAGAGAGATAATTCTTTTTATTTCTAATTGTGATAAATATAGATCTTCATTGAGAAGTTCTATCCCTTTTTCAGGCATACAATAAATACATCGGAGATTACATTTCTCATTTACTGCTAATCTTAGATAATCAAATTTTCGATCAAATTGATCAATAATTTTTGAGCTCGAACGTAAAGTATCTGAGCCAAAAGGGGCGCTTATATGTAAATTATTTTCCATTCTCATTCCAAGTCACCCAAATTGGGATCGGGAGCAAATGATATCGTTTCCAGTATCACCGTAACGGCTTCAAACCATTTCTAATTATTAAGATTTAGGTTATTCAGCTAAGAGAAGCGGTAGGAATATATTATGATTTATCTATATAAAATTGATTCTTTTGAGGACCAAGAGGGCGATTCATCCACAAAGGTCTTCTTAAACTATCAGGATGCGTTTCTCTTTCTTTAGCCCAATTATTCCATTTTTTAAAATGTTCAAATGATTTATTTGTATCAACAAAAATATCACCATATTTCTCATCTGCTTTTGGTTTTGATATGGTAACCTTTTGAAGCCAACAATGCGCACCTGAAATAGGATCGGGATTTGCTGCATGTGTTATGTTTTGATGCACACCGCCATCCCTCCACCATATACGATTAGTATCGGGATCATCAGTTTCCCACGGCTGAACACCATTTATAGTTTCCATCTTCCATTGCCCATTACCTACTTTCTTTATATCCACAGTATTAGTTAAAAAACGATTCCCCTCATCTTGCATCCTTCGCCATCTTCCAATATGATGAGAACAAGCAACTATACCAGGTTTAATTGCTTCAGTAACCCAGACTTTATCGACAAACCAACCAATTTCTGTTTCAATTTTTAGTAAGTCACCGTTTTTGACACCAAGCTTTTGAGCATCTTTAGTGTGAATCCATATTGGATTACGGTGGGCTATTTCAGTTAACCATTTAGAGTTTGCTGATCTAGAATGTATATGAGTAGGTAATCTAAAATTAGGAAGTAAAATACACTCATTTTTTTCACTATCTAATTGATCAGGATGAACATGACTTTTTATTCGATATCCTGGAGTTGCATGTTCAGGATATCCAAAATCAACCATTGTTTGCGAGAAAATTTCTTGTCGTTTTGATGGGGTTGGAAATCCAGAAAAGTTTTTTCCATCAACTTGAATTCCTACAACCTCATCATTATTCGTTATCTGACCATTTGATTGTATAGATATATCCGAAAAACTCAATTCTTTTTCATTATTACGATAAATATTATCATCAACAAGGAATGCTCCATATTTTCTCATATAATCCAATGGAGACATATCCTCTTTAGCTGCAGTTTCTTTTAGACCTTCAGTATTTTCAAAAATGTACCGGTAATATTCATCAATATTAATTTTTTTACCTTCACGATAAGGGCTCATAAAATGCTTTCTGATTCCTAAATCGCCATCCTTATCTATTCTCCATGATAACTCAATCCAAAACTCATCTTCTTCCCAAACTTCTCCAGGGTTGACCTCATAAGTAAATTTTACTTCCTTTCCATCTCTTCTTGCTTTTTCACGAAGAACGGGTTGGCGAAATGCAATCCATACTCCCGCTTGTGTTTCATATGAATTAATATCATGTCGTTCAGATGCATGTCCCATAGGGAGAACATAGTCAGCAAAAAAAGCGGTTTCATTCCAAGTTGGTGTCAACGCAATATGGCAACCTAATTTTTCCTTATCACTTAGCATTTCAATCCAACTAAATCCATCAGGATAGGTCCATACTGGATTAAAGACTCTAGTAAAATAAACATCTAGCGTTCCTCTTCCATCTTTAATTAAATGAGGTAAAATTTGACTCATTTCATAATGGGCCAAAGTATATTCCTTTGGCCAATTCAATTCATTCCAAGCATCTGGGCCTGGAGGGGAATTAAAAAATGAAGGATGAAATTTATTCCATGCACTAGGAGATGTTCCGCCTTCCGTACCAACTGATCCAGTTAGTACATTCAGTAAATGGAGTGATCTTGAAACTTGCCAACCACCAAGGTTGCCAATTGAAGGTCCTCTCCAAACATGGGATGAAAACTTTTTTCCAGCTTTGCCAATTAAATGAGCAACTTTAATGATTTGATCTTTATCTATTTGCGATTCTGCTGCTGCAAATTCTGGAGTGTATTCATTCCATTCTTGACTTAAGCGTTTAATAAATTGATCAAATTCAATAGGATCATCGGGGTGGAGATTCCGCAAATATTCATCCCAATTAACCCAGTTCTCCATAAAGTGGCGATCATACATTTCTTCATCTAAGATTATTTTCGCTATAGCCATAAAAACTGCAGATTCACTACCGGGATATGTTGGCATCCATTCATCTGCCATTGATGCAGTATTTGACAAACGTGGGTCCATAACAATTAGTTTAGCGCCCTTCATCATTCCTTCAATTATTCTTTGTGCATGAGGATTAAAATAATGGCCGGTTTCCAAATGCGATGAGGCTAATAATATTACTTCAGCATTTGTATGATCAGGGCTTGGTCGATCATACTTATGCCATAATGCATAACCAGTTCTTGCGCCAGCAGAACAAATATTAGTATGTGAATTATGCCCATCAACTCCCCAAGCTTTAAGTACGCGCTCAGCATAGCCTTCGTGGCCTGGACGCCCTACATGGTATACTACTTTTTCTTTACTTTTGCGAAGAGAATTTGCGATTTTATCTGAAATTTCATCCAAAGCCTGATCCCAGGAAATTCGTTCCCATTTTCCCTCCCCACGTTTTCCTACTCTTTTCATTGGGTATAGAATTCGCTCAGTATCATTGATCTGGTTAATTGTCGCAGGACCTTTGGCACAATTACGACCTCGACTTCCAGGATGATGAGGGTTCCCTTCAAACTTTCTAACTTCATTGGAATCCTTATCAATGTAAGCCAATAGTCCACAGGCTGATTCACAATTAAAACAGGTTGTTGGTACGATTGAATAATGCCGTTCCTTTTTATTTGGCCACGCCAAAGGATCTAATTCGACAAAATCATCCCACTCGTTTGGATTAGGATACTTATATAATTTTCTTGGACCTTCCACAGCAAATTCTTCTGACCAATCTGGTCTATCAGAAATTTTTGATATGAGTCCTAATGACTCTGAAAATGTTTCAATCCAACTTCGTTTCATAATTTTAACTTAATGGTATCATTTGAGGAGTTCTAATTCTTACTAATTCAGTTAAGAGTATACCCAGCATAACTAAAGAACCAGCTATTAGGCATATAATTGTATCTGGAAAAATTAAAAGCATTAAAAATGGAATAAGATTTCCAATAATAATTCCAGTCCAAAAATATCGAGCATAGTATCCTTTTGTCATTAATGTAATAGTTTGATCTATATCAGTAGTATGATGGGGGAAGAATATTTCTTTTGTAATTATTATTAAATTTATAATAATGCACCACATGAGTATATCCGAAAACGTATTTAGTGATGATTTGTCAATAAAAATTATTACGATAGTTCCGGCCATGATTGCATGGATTAACATATGAAATGCTGAAGTCCATTTAGATTGCCATAGATCTCTAGCTCGCGCTTGAGCAAATAAAAAAGCTGTATAAATAGCCCCTAGGATAGAAAAGATCGCACCAACATACCATAAAAATCCCATACCTAATTCAAAGATAGTATCAATTAATTTTAACGAAACTATTCCACCGAAGGCAGTAATTATATATGCCCCACGAACTAACCATGATTTCCATTGGGGTCGTAATAGTACATATAGAAAACGGTCTGGTCTATCTAAATCCATAACAAGTAATCCACCTGTAATTGCCATAAAGATTAATGAAATGAGCATCCCATTTATTTCTATCGAATTATCGATACTGCCAAACAATAATGAATAAAAAGAAAGCATAAGAAATGTACCTGTAGCAATCGCTTTTGTCCAAACATAGGTAGATACTTCCCAACCCCATAATACTCCTTTACTTGGTGTATCATAGGTACGTTTGACTTCCTTATTGTCTATTTCATTATTGATTTCTTTTGCAACATCATCAATTGCACGTCTATCGATTGGTTTATTTAATTTTGACGAATTTTCCATTGCTAATTGTACTAATAAGTTTTCAGTATTTGATTCAGCTACTCTTTCTTCGGCATATTTTGCAAAGTGCCCTACTCCTTTAGATTGTTCTGACCATAAATAATCAGAAGTTCTTTCCGTTGCTGTTGGATCTAGCATCTCATTAGATCCATTTATATAATATAAATTTGGTATAGTTTGTTTTTCTGGCTTCCTTGTCATTGTTTCTTCATTTTTCACAAGATGTGAAATATTTGAGTTTGGATCATCTAAATCACCAGAAATAATTGCTTCAACTGGACAAACAACAACACACGCTGGTTCATATCCATGATCTACTTTATGAGCACAATAATTACATTTTGCAGCAGTATGAGTATCTGGATCAATATATAATGCATCATACGGACAAGCTTGCATACAAGATTTACAACCTATACAACGGTCACTATCAAAATCAACTATACCATCCGCACGATCATACAGCGCAGTTGTAGGACATATCTCAACACATGGCGCATCATGACAATGGTTACATCTATGTACTGAAAATTCTCGAGAAGAATTTGGGAATTGTCCCTTTTCAATATACTTTACATGAGTACGATTTACTCCTATTGGAATATCATGTTCACTCTTACAAGCAACAGTGCAAGCATGGCAACCAATGCACATGCGATTATCTATAACAAATCCGTAATTCATTTATTTCGTGTTAAGCGTATATTTGGGTACACTAATATTAATGAAAACTTTCTATGAATAAATCTACAAAAATTCCAATTTCTTCATTTATTTTGATTGGAGGTCAAAGTAAACGATTTGGATATCCAAAATGGCAAAGTAAAATTGGGAAAACA
>CACHMU010000012.1 GCA_902581045.1 uncultured Fidelibacterota bacterium
AGCAAGCAGAAAGTATTTTAGATGCATTAAAGCAAGATGACCAAATTATGCAGAAAAAGCAAATAGCAAGATCTAAATCAAAAAAACTGGCTAAAGATTGGTAATGATTTTTTTTAAATATATCATATTTGGTTTATTTTTTTCTTATGTCAACAGCCAAACAAATGTAACTGCCTCAGTAGATATAAATAGAATATCTCAAAGTGAAACAATAGGCTTTAAAATCTTAACTGTTAATGCTGATGGGACTCCAAATGTTGATATATCTCCAATACAAAAAGATTTTAATATAGTAAGTGGTCCAGCTCAACAAACAAATATTCAATGGGTTAACGGTGCGATGACTAGTTCAAGAAGTTTAAGTTGGACTTTATTGCCAAAACGTTCTGGGAAATTAAATATTCCTTCTCTTAAAGTTAAAATAGCAAATCAAATATATACTACAAAGCCAATTGGAATTTCAGTAGAAAAAACTGCTGGAAGAGCTGACCTAGCAGATTTATTTATTGAAGTTAAGCCTGATAAAGAAGAGGTTTATTCTGGTGAGCAATTAACTGTTACTTATCGATTATTTACTAGATTAAATTTATCTATAGAAGATATTGAGTACCCCAAAAGTGTTGGTTTTTGGAATGAAGATCTTCGCGTGACTCAAACTGTTCGTTTTAGAGATACTCAAATAAATGGAGTAGCTTACAAAGTTGCCACTTTATATAAATCAGCAATGTTTCCTACTCAAACAGGTAAATTAACTATAGCCCCAATGACTGCCATATGTAATGTTGAAAAACCATCAAAAAGACGTTCTAGAGGTTTATTTGATGATCCTTTTTTTAATTCGATGTTTAGAGAATCTCAAAGAAAATTTATTCAATCTGATTCATTGACTATAAACGTTTTACCATACCCTAATTCGCCTCCGGTTAATTTTACTGGTGCTGTTGGCCAATTCGATATAGAAGCATGGGTCGATTCTCAAAATGTAAAAATTAATGAAGCAATAACTTTTCATTTAAAGCTTTTTGGGTCAGGTAATATTAATCAATTTAATATTGAGCCAATTAATTTTCCTCAAAATATGGAAGTATTCCCCCCATCGTCTACTTTTTCTCGTGACGAATTTAGAGATTTATTAACTGGTGAACAGAAATTTGAATATATATTAATTCCACGAATGCCTGGGAGTTTTCGAATTAATCCAATAAATCTTACTTATTTTGATCCCGACAAAGATCGTTTTATTATGAAACGTTCTAATCCAATAGATATTACTGTAACACCTGGAGGTAATATAGAAAATGTGTCAACCAAGTATGGTAAAGAAGATATAGCAATTTTAGGCGAGGATATAAGATATATTAGAACAAAAACTTCTAAATGGTATAGACATGATGATCAATCAATTCCAATATGGGTTTTTAATATTTATTTATTAAGTTTTGGATTTTTCGTTTTTCCCTTTGCATTTAATGTCTTTAAAGAAAAGCAAATAAATACATCTGGAGTTCGTCAAGCAAAAAATGCACTTCCATTAGCACTTAAAAGTTTAAATAAAAAAGTAGAAGATCCTTTTTCATACACTATATCAATCATTAACCAATATTTTAAATCAAAATTATTTCTTTCTACGACAAACTTAGATGGGATGACACTTGAGAAACAACTTAGTGGTAAAGTTAATGAAAAACTAATTATTGAACTTATATTGATAATTAAAATCTGTGATTCTGGAAGATTTAGCCCAGATTCAAGCCAAAAAATGAATACGATTCAAGCTGATGCATTAGATTTATTAAAACGTATTGATAATGAGTTATCATGAAGTTTTTTATATATTTAATTTTTATTAATTCCATTTTGTTATCTCAATCAGCTGATTCTTTGTTCCAGTTAGGAAATCGCTATTATGTTAATGAGCAATTCGATAAAGCTATTGATGAATATGAAGAGCTTGCAAAAAAATATGAGAACGAAGACTTATATTTAAATTTAGGAAATAGTTATTACAAAATTGGACAATTAGGGAATGCAATTTGGGCTTATGAAAAGGGATATTTATTAGCTCCAAGAGATAATGATATTAATTATAATCTGAATTTTGTTCGAGACCAGATTAAAGATAGAATTATTCCTCCTGAAGATTTTTTCATTATATCTATCTATAGATCTATAATTAACAAGTTAACTCTCATAGATTTAATTACAATATTAGGTTTGCTCATTCTAACTATAAGTGTTTTATTCTTCTTGCAATGGAAAAGAAGGTTCTCTAATAAACTTTATTCTACTTTCAATGCCATTTTATTAATAGTTATATTTATAATTAGTGGAATTATGCTTGATAAATATTGGGATGTTTCAGATCGTGAACATGGAATTGTTACATCAATTTCATTGGACGTCAGATCATCACCTATTTCAAGAGGAGAAAATATTGTTTTTATAATTCACGAAGGTGCAAAATTTGAAATTATTAACAACCAACAAGGATGGTATGAAATATCATTGCTTGATGGGAAAAAGGGTTGGATTTTTTCAAAAGAGGTAAGGAAAATATGAAATTAATATTAATTATAATTTCTACATCTATATTGTTTTCACAACAAAAAAAAATAAAATTTGATCCCAATAAATTAATTGACCCAACACTTAACTGGCCTAAAATTATAAGCCCCTTTAATTCAGATACATTGAATTCCAAAGAAACAACTTTTACAGATTCAATAATTATTGTTGAGGGTTTTAGAGTCCAGGTGTTAGCAACACGTGATAGATTTAATGCTGAAAAACTTCAATCCGAGTTAGGAGAAAAAATCAAGCATAAAATTTATGTTATTTTTGAAGCACCAAATTATAAAGTACGTATAGGAAATTTTATTGACAGACGAAAAGCAGAAAATTTTAGAATAGAATTAGCTAAGAATGGATATCCTTCTGCATGGATTATCCGTACTAAAATTGACCCGATTAAATAATTAAAAATAAAATTCTCTATTATCTATAATCTTAGCATTCTCTTTTAATTCACTTAGCCAATTTTTGTAAGTCAGATTTTCTTTAAGTCTTTTAAGATTTAATCTAATAATGTTCTTTTGTGAATTCCATGCTGTCGAATCAAATTCACTAATTTCATTTATCTTGATTAAACTATATCCACGAAATGTTTTTACGGGACCAACTAATTGGTTCTTTTTAGCATAAATTAGTGAGCCTATTAATTCTTCTGATTTACCTATTGAAATAAATGATTCAGTTAGCTTTTTCTTATCAGATGGAATAAACTCTAAATTATTATTTTCATCTTTTAAATTTTGAAATGTTTTTCCATTTGAAACGTTACTTTTTAGTTCTTTAGCTAATGAACTCATAATTTTATCTTTGTATTCTTCCTCCAGATACGAAGATATTTGATTTTGTACATCTTCAAAAGGTATTGTACCAGCTTCAGTGATTGAATCTAATTTGAATACTGCGTAATAATCGTCAGTTTCTATAGGTTCTGAGATTTCATTTATTTTAGAGTTAAATCCCCATCTTATTGCTGATCTTGATGGTCCTAAACCAGATATAAAAAAATCAGTTTTATTTAAATAATTACCTGACTCTTTTTTAACATTATGACTATCTAATGCAGCCTCAAAATTGTAATCTTGAGCATCATAGCTAAATAATGTTGCTTTTCTCCTAAGATTTGTTCGTGTTTTTTGCCCAAGTTCAATCTTTAATAAAATATGCTTAGCTTTTACTTGAGCATTTTTTTTATTCTTATTTTTTATGCTATCAACTTTGACAATATGATATCCGAAGTTGGTAAGGATAGGCCCTACGACTGAACCAGGATTGGCTTTAAAAACTGCATCCTCAAATGCTTTAACCATTTGACCTTTTCCAAACCAACCTAAATCACCACCACGACCTGAATCTGGTGTAACTTGATTGCTCGGGTCTTGAGAATGGATATTAGCTAAATCTTCGAAATTATCTCCACTGCTATATGACATAATAATTTCTAAGGCTTCTTCTTTTACTCTTTGTGAGTCTTGGAGAGTCGCACGTTTTGGCCACTGAACAAATGATAAGTGTCTTCTTTCTGTTCTTTGAAATTCTTCTATTCTATTCTTATAACTTTCTTCTAGTTCCTTTTTAGTAAATTCATTTGTTGAATCTTTAATAGTTGAATTCGTGATATGTATCGCTGAAATTGTATACTCAGTATTACTTTTTATAAATTCTTCTTTTATATCGTTCTCAGATATAATGACAGATTGATTTATGTACTCTTGCAGCTTATATCGGGGAAGATAAAAATCTCTCATCCATGATTCAATAGGGCTCCAATTCATTAAGCCTGGGGTACTCAATGCTCTACGATAATTTTCTTCATCAAATTCATTATTTTCTGTAAAGAATAAACGTTGAATATCTAATGGAGGGTTATTTTCAAGATGATAAAGAACTTCATCATCACTAACAACAATGTTGAGATCCTTTATTGCTTGCTCAGTTAACCTTTCGTCAACAAACGCATTCCAAACTTCAACTCTTATATTTGATAATTGTTGATCTGAAATTTCCATTCCTGAGCTTCTTAATGACTCTAATCGCATTGAAACAGCTTGATTAAATTGATCAGGTGTTATTTTGGAGCCATTTATAGAACCTATTGCCTCAGCTGGATTTACTCTACCAAGTAGTTGATCAATTATATTAGCTCCTCCAACTAAACCTCCTACTGTCATACTTAAAAGAAACAATATCAGTAGGCTCCAAAGCACTACGTGCATCCGATTTCTTAACATTGTCATTAAAGCCATTAATTTTTCCTCTAACTTATATATCTTGTATTTAAATAAAGGTTGCGAATTTATGTTTTAGTTTGATCAAAAGGCAATTAACTTGACAAATTATATTTTTTTTAATATTTAAATAATTATTAATCTAGTGAGTTAATAATAATAATAATTTTATTCATTGAGCAATCTTCATCCAAAAATAAATGATCATCCACTTGTTTATAGTGGCCCCATGTCTACATTATATAAGGATGTGGTAAAATGTATTAAATGCGAAAGATTAGTAGATTTTAGACAAAAAATAGCATTAGAGAAGAGAAAACAATTTAATGAATGGACTTATTGGGGGAAACCCATACCAGGATATGGTGATATAAATGCTAATTTACTTTTAGTAGGCTTGGCTCCCGCCGCACATGGAGGTAATAGGACTGGAAGGGTTTTTACCGGTGATAAATCAGCAGATTTTTTAATAGATTGTCTTTATCAAGAGGATATTGCAAATCAAGCAAATTCAAATTCACTAAAAGATGGACTTAAACTAAAAAACGCATTTATGACACCTGTCCTAAAATGTGTTCCTCCAGGAGATAAACCTACTGCATTGGAATTACAAACTTGTTCCTCTTTTTTTCAAAAAGAAATGCATATATTAAAAAATGTAAATGTTATTCTCGCCTTAGGAAAAATTGGTTTCGATGGATGTCTAAAATACTTTCGTAATGATTTTGAGCTTAAATTAAAGGACTATCCTTTTGGTCATGATAAAAAGTACAAATTACCAAATGGTAAGATTCTTTGGGGCTGTTATCATCCTAGTCCTCGAAATGTTAATACTGGGAAATTGGATAAAAAAATGATGAGAAATTTATTAAGGAAGGTTAAAAAAGTTTTAGTAAGATGATTTATATAAAATTAATTATATCAATATTAGTAATATCTACTGTTTCAGCTGAGAATAAGCGTTTGTCATTTGAAGATGTGCAAGGGAAGTCCCCTTTTAATTATTCATCAATAAATTTTCTTAATTGGGTCCCAAATGAGAATACTTACATATCAAGACATAATGGAAAGTTAATTAAGGTTGATATTTTTTCTGGTGATACTTCATTGTTTTTATCAAATGATGATTTTTATGCTAATGGAAATATAATTCTTAAAAAAGGTGTATCTAAAAAACCTGAATGGGACAAGAAGTTTGTGCCATCCACGTTTTTGTTTGATAAATCAGGTGAAAAAATTCTATTTATTTCAAAAAAAGAGAAAATATGGAGACGGTCCTTTTATGCATCATATTTTGTTATGGATTTAAAAACAAAGCAAATTTATTCTATTTCAGAAAATAATAAAAAATTGCGTAATGGAAAGTTTTCTCCTGATGGTAAAAAAGTAGCTTATGTACGTGAGGATAATAATATTTATGTTTACGATTTAAAAAAATATAGAGAAAAGCAAATTACTTTTAATGGTTCTGAAAAAATATTAAATGGACTACATGGATGGGTTTATGAAGAAGAATTCGGTTCATTTGATGCTTATCGTTGGTCTCCTGATAGTAGATTTATTGCTTATTGGGAGGAGGATCGGTCAAATGTTCCTGTCTTTAAATTATTTGATGAATTAGAATTATATCCAACCACCCAAAAAATATTTTATCCTAAGGCAGGCGAAAAGAATCCTATAAAAAATATTTTTGTTGTTGATGTTAAAAATAGAAATCGTAAAAAGATGAATATTGGTGATAATAAGGATACATATTATCCTTGGCTCAAGTGGATTAGTAATGATAATATAATTGTCATGAGGATGAACCGCTTGCAAAATTTTTGGGAATTTTTAAATATATCTAGATTTAATGGCAAATATCATTCTGGCTTATCTGAATCTGACCCTAACGGTTGGGTAGAACTTCATAGAAATTATCATTTTCTTAATGATGGAAATATTATTTGGATTTCAGAAAGATCCGGCTGGCATCATATATATATTCATGACTTAAAAGGTAATTTAATAAGGCAACTTACTAATGGTGAATGGGAAGTAAAAAACATAAGCCACATTGATGAAAAAAATAAAAAAATATATTTTGTTTCAAACAAAGAATCAGTTTTTGAAAACAGATTCTATTCAATCAATTTTGATGGTAGCGGCCTAAAATTATTAACTTTAGAAGCAGGCTCTCATTCTATAAGAGTTTTTCCTGATGGAAATGGATTTATTGACTCTTTCTCAAGTTTAGATCATCCGCAAAAGCATATTCTTAAAGATATGAATGGAAAAATAATAAAAGTTATTTCTGAAACTGATAAAACACAATTTCAAGTTTATGATTGGTCATATCCAAAAATAATTCAGTTTAATTCAACTGATAAAACTACAGTTCTTGATGGAATTATTACTTACCCACCGGATTATAAAAATAATAAAAGATATCCTGTTATTGTTTATGGTTATGGAATGCCTGGAACTCAAATAGTAAATAATAGATGGGGAAGTACTTGGAATCAGTTTCTTGCTCAACAAGGCTATATTGTTTTCTCAATGGATGCTCGAGGAATGAGTGGACGTGGCGAGGATTTTAAAAATTTAAGTTATGGTGATATGGCTAAATATTTGGCAAAAGATACAGCAGCTGGGGTACAATATTTAGTAGATAAAGGGATTGCTGATCCTGATCGAATTGGAGCATGGGGATGGTCTGGCGGAGGTTATTTTACGGGGTTGATGCTTACAAAGAATGCGCATTTATTTGATGTAGGAGTTTCTGTTGCTCCAGTTATGGATTTTAGACTATACGATTCTATCTATACTGAAAGATCTATGGGTTTACCTCAGTTTAATAAAGCTGGATATGACTCCACATCTGTGTTATCCTATGTAGATCGGTTTAATGGGAAACTGTTGGTAATCCATGGGACTGGCGATGATAATGTTCATTCACAAAACATGACATGGCTTATTGAAGAATTTGTTAAGCATGATAAACAATTAGATACATTCTATTATCCTAATCGACCTCATAGTATGGCTGGTGGAAATGCACGTAAAAATTTGTACAAGAAAATGATTAATTATTTTAATGATAATTTAAAAGGGCGTCCTTTAATCGAACGAAAAAAATAATTCTATTATTTTTTCAATCTTTTATACCTTGATTCAGAAACAATGAAATATCTTTGGATAGTTATATTTGTAATTTCTTGCTCAACAAAGGATGAAAGTTTTTCTGCAGAAACAATTGTTCATGATGGAATTCCCAGAGAATACATTATTTTTTACCCTGAAAAGTATGATAATAATATAAATATTCCTTTAATGCTTAATTTTCATGGTGGTAGTGGCACTGCAAGTGAGCATGTATATTTGTCAGATATGCGATCTTTAGTAGATAAAGAGAATTTTATTTTAGTATACCCTCAAGGGCTTTATAATGTATGGAATGTATCTTTGAATTATGATAATTCAACTAAAAACAAAACAGATGATTTTGGTTTTATCAAAAGTATGATCAATAAAATTAGCTCTGAATACAATGTTGATACCACTAGGATATATGCAACCGGATTTTCAAATGGAGCTGGTATGGCCCACGCACTAGCATGTGTTATGAGTAATAAGATAGCTGCAATTGTATCTATGGGTGGGTTGCTTTATAAACATACATCTGATAATACTAATCCTTCGCCAAAAGGTATCATGAGTATTCATGGAACATTAGATGATTCAAGACCTTATTATGGAATAGAAAATTACTATTTATCGATTGATGAAATGCATGAATATTGGATAAATATAAATAAAACGAATCCAGTTCCAGTAGTAAGTGATTTTGAAAGTGATGGACAACCTGTAGAATATTATTCATTTAAAAATGGTATTAATAATACTTCAATTGAGCACTATAAGGTATATAACGCAGGTCATTATTGGCTTGAAATCAATTATAATGGAAATGATACCAATCAATTAATATGGAATTTTGTATCCAAATTTGATACTAAAGGCTTGATAGAGAGCAATTAGATAAATATATGTTGTTTTATAAATCAGATAAGCTATATGGTCTATTATTTTTATTTGTTTCCTTTTTTAATTTTAATTGTTCTTTGAATAATGAAACTGAATTAAATAAAATTTTCGAAGAGTCTCTAAAGTTTCAATTAGGAGAGAATCCTCTTTATTCTAACCATGAATTCTGGTATGATTTACAATCCAAAGATACACCCTATTCAATAAATAGCAATATGCCTTCAATGAGAATCGAGGATATAAATCGACGAGAGATTTTTTGGAAAAAAATAAACGAGCGTCTGCTTAAGATTAATTTTGATTTTTTATCACCAACTCAAAAAATAAATTATCGCATCTTTAGTCGTATGGTGAGTGAAAGAATAAATGATATAAAATTTAAAAGCTTCTTGATGCCTATAAATACTGATTCTGGTTTTCATACAGGTTTAATACGAATTCAACGTGCGATGCCTTTTAACACTATTAATGATTATAAAAATTATATTTTACGGTTAAATGAGTTTCCTCGTTATTTTGATGATCAAATCAATCTTATGAGGGAAGGTTTGCGTTTAGGAATAACTATTTCAAAAGATGTTTTAGATGATTATGAATTAACAATTTCAGCATACATTGTCTCAGATCCTGAGCAGAGCTTATTTTTTACACCATTTAAGGAAATTCCAAAAAATATTCCTAAAAGTGATAGAGAAGAGCTAATAATGAATGGTAGTAAAGCAATTTTAAATAGTGTGGTAAAAGCTTATGGTGATTTATTTGATTTTTTTATAAATGAATACATCCCAGGTGCGCGGATTTCTTTAGGAGCAAGCCAAATGCCTAATGGGGTAGAATATTATCAATTTAAAGTAAAACAGTTTACAACTCTTGATTATACACCAAAAGAAGTACATCAAATTGGATTAAATGAGGTTGCTAGAATAAAAAATGAGATGAAATCAATTATTGATGAGGTAGGATTTAAAGGTGGATTTCGTGAGTTTTTAGAATTCTTAAGAATGGATAAGCAATTTTATGCAAAATCATCTGATGAGTTAATCAAAGAAGCTACATTCATTGCAAAAAATATGGAGGGGAAGCTACCCTCGTTATTTAAAAAATTACCTCGAATGACATATAGCGTTTTGCCTGTTCCTAATGAAATCGCACCAAAATACACTGCTGGAAGGTATGTTGGCCCTACGCCAGGTAGCGCTTCATCAGGAAGGTATCTTGTGAATACCTATAATTTGAATTCTAGACCGCTATATAATTTAGAAGCATTAACCTTTCATGAAGCTGTCCCTGGACATCATTTGCAAATTTCAATTTCTGATGAGATGCAAAATGTTCCTTTCTTTAGAAAAGGATTATATATAGGTGTATACTCAGAAGGCTGGAGTCTTTATAGTGAATGGCTAGGTTTAGAAGCGGGTTTTTATAAAGATCCATATAGTAACTTTGGCAGATTGACATATGAAATGTGGCGTGCTTGTCGGTTAGTTGTTGATACAGGAATTCATGCTTTTGGATGGAGTAGAGAAAAATCTATAGAATATCTTGCATCTAATACAGCTTTGCCTATCCATGAGTGCGAAACTGAAATTGATCGCTACATATCTTGGCCCGGTCAAGCATTAGGTTATAAAATAGGTGAATTAAAAATTAAAGAGTTACGCCAAATCGCACAGGAAGAACTAGGAGATAATTTTGATGTCCGCGATTTTCATGACGTTGTTCTTTGGAATGGATCTGTCCCACTTGACGTATTAGAAGATTTAGTCTATCAATGGATTAAATCACAAAAAGTTTCTAGAAAATAAAATACTATTTAATAAATAGCCTTCTATTAGCTATTTTTATTTATGGAACCAATTAAATTCAGTCCAAATGCAACTGCTGGACCAACTCCAATGGTGAAAAGTATCGTTCCTACTCCAACAGTACCTCCAAGCGCCCATCCCATCAAAACCACAGTTATTTCAATCGATGTTCTAATCCAAGCAATGGGGTAGTCTGAAGCTTTCTGCAAACCTGTCATTAATCCATCCCTTGGTCCTGGCCCTAGGTTTGCTATTAAATATAATCCGCTTCCTAAACCAACAATTATTACTCCCAATAACGCAGTAAAAAAGTTAATAAAAAATCTATTTGATGAAAGATCAAATGTATTTATTGACACATCTAAAACTACTGCGATAATAAGAATATTCATTATTGTTCCAATGCCAGGTTTTTCTTTTAGAGGTATCCACATTGATAAAACAACAATGCTAGTAATAAAAGTCGCAAAGCCAATTGACCAATGAAATTGTTTTGCCAGTCCCTCAGCTAAGACAACCCATGGAGCATTTCCAACAGTAGAATGAATAAGTAAAGATGATCCAAATCCAAATATAGTAAGGCCTAAGCAAAGGAGGGCAAAAGTTTTAAATTTAGGTTTTAGATCTAATGGATTATCTGAAGACCAAGATACATTTGGTATCTTTTTAATTTTTAAAAACATTAATTAGAATTATTTATAATATTATTTATAGTATAAGGTACTACTTTAAATAAAAGAGCCACCCACATTATTATATAATTTTTTTCGTAATTTTCAATATGAAACGCCTCTGGCTCATATTATTTGTACTGCCTCTGTTTGCTCAAGATATTAATAAACATAATATATCCCTTGGGATGCTTGATGATAAAACAGGATTTAGTCTTATTGGCTATACCTACGGTATTAGACAGACAGAAATGGATGAGTTTTTTATAGGTGGTGGAACTATGCTAATGGCCTTTACAGGGTCTGCAGGATGGAAACATTATTATAAAAAATCAAAGCTTTCTTTTTATTCTGTATTATCAGGGCAAGGGGTGATGCATTTGGGATTTTCTGGTTTTATGCCAACAGCATCATTTTCATTAGAATATAACTTAACAAGGAAAACTCAAATAAAAATGGGTCTTTGGGGCATGGTTCTTCTAGATGGCACTTCTAGTGAGTCTGGCAGTGATGCTGGGATTTTGCCTTTTGCTAGTTTTAATTTTAGGTTCTAAAATGAAACACCTCTGGATCATATTATTTTTAGTATTTATTGGTTGTTATAACAACCCTACTCCGCCATCAGAAATTACTGGCGCACAGATTTCCGGGTTACAGTATGAACGATTTGATTGTGATACACTAAATGATGAAATTATTTTTTTAGAAAACCGTGAAAGAGAATTAATTCTTGCTCAAGAGAATAGAATAAAGGAAAGTAATCGCCAGCAATCGTGGGCTAATGGAATGGGTAAAGGGGATGGAATAGAGGCATCAGAATTGCATCGAGTCAAAGGTGAAAAATTAGCTGCTCTTATAGTATTTCAAAGCAAAGAATGTAATGTAACTAAATGAAACGCGATGTGGTTAAATAATAGCTAATTTTTAGCATGCAAATATTTTAATATTCAAAGTCTATATGAAAAGTTGGTTAAAAAATAATTCAGAGCCATTAAACTGGAGATTAATTGGCTGGATAGGGGCTGGTTTAGTTATTTTTGGATATTACCTCAATGCAAATGAGTATATAGCCTCATGGCTTATTTGGATTGTAGGAAATATTATGGTAGGTATTTACTCTATATATAAAAAGGCATACTCAACTGCAGTTATGTCCTTTATTCTTACAATTATGAATATTTATGGATATATCCTCTGGTTTAAATAAAGGATATTAAGAATGGAAAACATAGTCATATTAGGAATAACTATTGGAATAGGTTTGATTTTCGGTGGTCTTCTTAAAAAGATTAGTGGACAAAGTGGTTTTAGAAGGAGAAAAAAATGAGAAATTTGCTTGCAAGAGGCGGTATTGAATTTTTAGCAGTACTACTTGGTTCATCTGCACTCTATAATGGTGGTGTGATTCAAAATCTCAATTCAAAAGGAAGGGAAGTAGTACATATTGGTTCAGACAAACCAACTGAAGATGGTAAAGTCATCTTATTTGATGAAAATGGAGGTTCTGGGTGGACCCTAAAAGGGAGAAGATGATTTTATACCATTACTCATCCTAAAAAATTTAATGAAAATTAATTGATTAATATGCAGAGTTAATTAAATGAAACGCCTTTGGCTAATATTATTTGTAGTGCCTCTCTCTGCTCAAGAGCCACTTAAATATTCAATTCACTTTCCAGAAATAACTCAATCTAATATGGCAGTATTGTTTTTAATGCATGGCTATGGAAATAACGAAAAACAGTTTAATGAATTAATTGAAGAATTAAATAGTAATTTTTTGATTGTTTCAATGCGGGCTCCTTTTAATTTTATGCTAACTAAATATAGGTGGTATGAATATAGTATTTCCAATGGCGATACTTTATCGAATCAAGCTCAAATAAATGAGAGTACTAATAAGATAATTCAAACTATTGAACTTATTAAGAAAGAATACAATGTTGATGAACAGAAAGTATTTATCGGTGGATTTAGTCAGGGTGGAATTATGTCATATAAGCTAGCATTGCTATACCCAAACAAATTTAAAGGAACTTTTGTTCATAGTGGCCGTCTTCCAGTTGAGTATTCAATTAAGGAGCCAAATAGTTTATATAATAATCTTAATATATTGATTATACATGGAAGTAAAGATAGAGGTTTATCTACAAAGTGGGCCTATCAAGGTAAAGATTTATTTGAAAAACTAGGTGCTAATACAAATTATTATGAAGCAAAGATAGGGCATAAAATGAATAAAGCGACCTATGGTAAAATAAAACAATGGCTATACACTTTGGTGGATGAATAATTAAAAGCTTCTTCGTTCATATAGGATACAAGTTATGAAAAATATATTTGCACGAGGGGGAATTGAGTTTTTAGCAGTTCTACTTGGAATTACTGCATCTTTATACATTGATAATAATAATAAAGTAAGAGAGTTAGATGAGCAAAGAGCGGAGGTTTATTTGTTGCTGAAAAAGCAGATTGAGGACTTAAGGGAATATTCTGATGAAAGACTTAATCTTTATAATTCTCAAGTAAATTTGATGGAAGACTTGGTTTCAAATTGGGACAGTTTTAAACCCTCATCTATTGATAATAAAGATAGATATGTTGAGGATATATGGTTTTCGATTAAGAATTCTTTTAAGCCTGATTTATCTACTTATGAAACACTTCTTAATAGCGGAGAAATTAATATTATTGATTTTGAAACAATTAAATTATTTGGAAAGCTTCACGGGTTTATTCAAGAGATACATGATGTTCAAAAGAAGGAATTAGTTGCAAGAGATTTTGTAGAACAAAGATTCCTCCTTGAACATTCTCAATATTTCAAAAAATATTCCATGCCTTATGACTTATTAGAATTATTAGATGCAACAAGGAATGATGAAGTTATATATGCTAATTTAAAATTTATCCTATCAATTAAAACATCGAGAATTGTTAGAATTTTATCTTTAAAACAAAAAATAAAAAAATTAGAGGAGCACTTAAGAATTATAAAATAGCCATGATTTTTTCCTTATTTATGGCTCTTTTTGCTACAAAACTGCTACAAAATTGCTACTTTTCGATGTCCAAATATTTTAACTTCTGTCGTCTATAGAGGACAATGGGGCCGTAGCTCAGTTGGGAGAGCGCTTGAATGGCATTCAAGAGGTCGTCAGTTCGATCCTGATCGGCTCCACTTATTTATAATTTCATAACATTTTTATCTAAAATCAATAATTTGGAACCAATCTAAATAAGAAATAAATTCCGTCGTATGATTTGTAATGAATTATATTGATTAGATTTATATAATGATTTAATACTGTAGAGTTCATTTTCTCAAATCTTTCAAAAACTAACAAATAAAGGAATTACTTAAGATGAATGTTTATGTTGGGAACCTCAGCTACGATCTATCTGAAGATGATCTAAAAACAGCATTTGAAGAATATGGCGAAGTATCGTCAGCAAAGATCATTTTCGATCGTTACAGCGGTCGTTCAAAAGGATTTGGCTTTGTAGAAATGTCCTCAGATGATGAAGCAAAAGCTGCCATTGAGGCACTTGCAGGAAAAGAGCTTGGTGGTCGTACTATGGTGGTTAATGAAGCGCGACCAAAATCGCAGTAATTAAGATACCAGATAATAAAAAAGCCACTCAGACAGGGTGGCTTTTTTTATTTAAATGAAAATTGTTTAAAATTATTATTATTGATAAAAAAGATATAAATTGACGGGATCTAGATAGAAAAATACTATGGTAGATATACCAGAAAAAAAAATACCTCCGGTTCAGCCAGCTCAAACTGAAGAACATGAATTTAGTTCGCGCAATGTACGTAGCAATATTGCTCCTATTTTTCATATTCTCCAGAGTGAACAATTAATTTTACAACGTACTGACCAAAAAGCTTTTACACTTATGTCAATATTAGGTGTTTTTATGGTTTTTTTTATTGTTCATTTTCCAAAGATCCAAATTAACTATCTAAGTGGTTTAATGGTATTTGTATATTTTATTACTGCAACTTTAGGATTAATTAATTTAATGCTTGTTATTGTTCCTAGAATTAGAAATGATATGGGGCATGATGATCTTCCAGAAATAAATGCAACTTTTTTTGGAGGTATAATTCAATTCCAAAATCCTGTAGAATATGCTGATTATTTATATGAAATGACTGAAGATAATGAGAATACATTTAAAATGTTTGTTGCTCAAGTATATGCTTTAGGTCATATCAATGCTTATAAAAACAAGCATATGAAACGTGCCATATTGTTTTTCGGCACTGCTATATTAAGTGAATTAGTAATTATTATGGCTATGGCATGGTCATTAACTTGGTCACAATTATTTAGCCAATAGAATTTTAATAAGTTATTCAATGTCAAATAATAATATTGTTTATTCGACTGACTCAAATTTTAAGAAAAACTCATTTACCACACTCGATGAACCTTTTGCAGAAAAACAGGATTTTCGCATACATTTAGTTAGATTAAAAGGTGATAAGCTCGTTACTGTAGTTAGGGGATATAAGGGTAAAGAAAAAGGTTTAAAAAATCTTGGTAGCTTCCTACGTAAAGAGTGTTCTGTCGGAGGTACAACTAAAAAAGGAGAAATTATTCTGCAGGGTAATTCTCGCGAAAAAGTTTTACAACTTTTAAAAGATAGAGGCCATCAAGTTAAACTTTCTGGAGGATAATTGATTAAATGAATAGTATAAGAAATAAGGTAAAATTATTATTATTTGGAATTGCCTTACTTGGAGTTTTCGCATGCAGTAAGAATGAAGTGATTGATAATAAGATTATAATGTTACTAACAAGTAACGTCCGAGGTCAACTTGACCCATGTGGATGAAAGGCTAATCCACTAGGCGGTCTGCCTAGAAGATTTACTTATATAGATCAAATTAGACAAAGTGGTGCTGATCCTATTCTTTTAGATGCTGGAGATGCCCTTTTTGACAATTATTATTTATTAAAACAAAAATTACCATCGGCAAAACTAAAAGCTAAAACTGTTGTTGAATCAACAGCGAAGATGGGAAATTATATTTACAATGTTGGCAAATATGATTTTGCGGCTGGATATACTTTTATTAAAGAATTACAGAGTTCATTTAATACTAATTTTATTTCTTCTAATTTGTTAATAAAAGATACTGACGAACTTGCATTTAAAAATCATGAAATAATAGACATCAATGGTATAAAAGTTGGTGTTTTTGGTATAACTACAGAAATCCCAGATGAAATTAATGAAATTGAATTAAAAGATCCAATTTTGACAGCCCAATCAAAGATAAAAGAATTAAGACCTCAGGTAGATTTACTTGTGATGTTATTAAATGCTTCTATATCTGAAGTACGAAACTCAATTGAGAGTCTTGAAGGTGTTGACTATCTGTTTTCAAGTCGTGAGACTAGTAGGACTAGACCTCAAACAAGCCAAAAAGAAGGTGGCCCTCTTCACTATTGTATGGGAATTGAAGGAAAATATATTGGCAGATTTGATATAACTATATCTGATAAATCAAAACCAGTTACTGATGTAACAAGTAGTGTAATGGCAGTCAATTTTTATGAGAATCGTTTAAAGACACTTCAAAATAAAGATCCAAAAAAACCGGTCGAGGAAATATATAAGAATAATCGTTCAGTATTAGATATGGTTGAGAAGTTTAAGAAAGGGGCAGCAGAGTCACAAACTGACATGCAGAGTGCGGCAAATAAATCTTTTTATTCATTAATACCTTTAAATGGTGGTATTGCAAGTGAAAAAGGTTTGCTAAAAATTGTCGACCAGGTATTAGAGACTTGTGAGGATTTAGATAAAAAATCTCTTAAAACTTAAATTTCAAATCCATTTTCTTCCATCCATTGATCTAGAACAAATTTTCCCATATAGTTTCTAATTCCATCAGCTAAAATGCATAAGCATTTTTGATTAGGACCAAGATTTTTTGCCGCTTGAGTTGCGGCCCAAAGTACTGTTCCGCTTGATCCACCAGATAAAATTCCTTCTTCCTTAATTAATCGTCGAGCCATAATAAATGAATTTTGGTCATCAACTTTTATATATTCATCTACTAAAGAATTATCTAATACATCTGGGAAAAAATCATAACCAATTCCTTCAACTTTATAAGGATAAATCTCATTTCCACCACCAAGTATGGACCCGTAAGGATCAGCCCCAACAATTTTAATATTTGGATTTTTACTTTTTAATTTTTTTGCAATTCCAGTTATTGTTCCTCCAGTTCCTACACCGATGACTACCATATCAAGATTTTCTTTAAAGTCATCCCAAATTTCTTGGCCAGTACCTTCTTCATGTGAGTCGGGGTTATCAGGGTTTCCATACTGATCTAAAATATGCGAGTTACTTATTTCTTTTTGTAGTTTTTTTGCGACTTCAAATAATCCATCTGGATCATCGTGACCAGCTTCAGTTGGTGTCCGTACGATTTTTGACCCTAATGCTCTTAGGGTAACTTCTTTTTCCATGCTCATTTTTTCTGGCATGACAATTATCATATTATAGCCTTTTACAGCTGCTGCTAATGCTAGTCCTATACCAGTATTTCCAGAAGTTGGTTCAATTAATGTGTCACCTGGCTTAATACGTCCAGATTTTTCAGCATTTTCTACCATACGAAAACCTATTCGATCTTTAACTGAACCTCCAGCATTTAAAAATTCGCATTTCCCATACAATTCACATTTAAGATCTTTTTCAATTGATTTTAGTCTAACTATTGGTGTATTACCTATTGTCTCTAAAATATTATTATAAATCATCAGAATCTTTCTATTAAGTAGTATATGAAGGTTAAATTCGTATTTGAAATTACAGAAATTATTGGAGTTATATTAATTGTGAAAAACGTATTAATTATCTCAGCTACTAATGATAAAAATTTATTGTTAGCAAAAGAATTAAATAAAATTTTATCAAATATGGACGTTGAAACTGATTTAATTTGTTTAGAAGATCTAAATTTTCCATTATTTAGTCCTAAAATTGAATTTAATGGAAATGTAGTTGATGACTTATTGGAAAAATTAACTAATACTTCAGGATTTATTATTTGTGCACCTGAATATAATGGAGGTGTCCCTCCAGTATTGTCAAATGCTCTAACTTGGGTATCGGTTAAATCAAAGTATTGGAGAGATTCTTTTAATGGGAAATTTGCGATTATCGCAACCCATAGTGGGGGAGATGGGTATCGATTTTTATCTGCATTTAGAAGTCAATTAGAACATATGGGGACAAATGTTCTTTCAAGAACTATTTCTGTTTCAAATGAAAATCCATTAAATAATGAATCCGCTACAATGATATTGAATTCATTTATTAATTTAGTTTGATATTCAGAGGGGTGATTTATCACCCCTCTGAATTAAGATCAACTGATTTTTATCTTTTTTACTATTGGCTTTACTACTTCTTCTTTAGGTAAGATAACCTTTAGGCTACCATTTTTAAATGAAGCATTTATTTTTTCTTCAACTACATTATTTGGTAAGGTAAAACTTCTAGCATATGTTTTTGAATATCTTTCCCTTAGCCAATATGCATCTTTTGAATCATTATTATTTTTTTGATCTGCTGTTAATTTCAATACTCCTTCTTGAATTGAAAGATTAACATCTTTTTTATCTAGTCCTGGAAGGTCTGCTGTTAATTCAAATTCATTTTCATTTTCAATTATATCAACAGAGGGATTATTATTACTAATGATTGATTTATTCCAACCATCATTAAAGATGCTATCTAGCATACTATCAAAATCATTTATTAAAGTATGTCTTGGCACCCACTTAACTAAAGTCATTTATTGACTCCTTTCTTATTATTTATTTTCATACTTATTTATTACAATAGATATACCACAGTTGTTATTATGCCTTTGTTTCATATTCGAATGTCAATATGGCAGCTGATACTGAAATAATGACACACTAAAAATAATGATTTTTAAATATTGAAGGTTCTTGGCTCTAGTACAGTAAGTAGGTAATTTTGTAGCCAAAATCAAATTATAAATTTTAATATATGTCTAAACTAGCAATTCATGGTGGAAGCCCAGTACGAGAAAAGCCATTTACTAAGTGGCCAAAAGCGACTACAGAACTAAAAGATGCAATAATTGGAACTGTTGAGAATGAAAATTGGGGTGTTGGAAGTGAAGCAATCAGTTCATTTGAAAACGAATTTTCAAATTTTCATGACTCAAAATTTTGTATAAGTACTAGTTCAGGGACAACAGCTTTATGGGTAGCACTAAAATCTGCTGGAGTTAAATCTGGTGATGAAGTAATTATCCCTCCCTATACTTTTATTGCTACAGCTTCAGCTGTACTGATGGCTAATGCAGTACCCATTTTTGTTGATATAGATCCGAAAACCTGCAATATAGACCCAGATAAGATAGAAGAAGCAATAACCGATAAAACAAAAGTCATTATGCCTGTTCATATTACTGGAAATCCTGCTCAAATGAGTAAAATATTAGATATTTCTAAGAAATATGGAATTTCAGTTATTGAAGATGCCGCACAAGCTCATGGAGCTGAATGGGAAGGTACAAAGGTTGGAGCTTTAGGACTAGGTGGGATTTTTAGTTTTCAAACATCCAAAAATATGTCTGCTGGAGAAGGTGGGGCCATTATATCAAACGATCAGGAGTTCATAGATAAATGCTTTTCTTATCATAATTGCGGAAGAACAACTAACGGAGCATTTTATGACCATCAGTTACTTGGGGGAAACTTTAGGCTAAATGCTATTGCAGCTAGTATGCTTTTAGCTCAATTAGGTACTTTAGAAAGTGAGATGCAAATTCGAGATAAAAACAGAAAAAAGCTTGATCAAGTTATAAGCCAAATTGATGGTATAACTATTAATGGTAAATATAAAGAAACTACTAGAGAGTCTAATCATCTATATTTAATTCGCTATGACTCAAATCTTTTTAATGATGTTCCTCGAGCAAAATTCTTTTCTGCAATGCAAGCTGAGGGTATCTATACTTACGCAGGATACAAGCCATTATATAGAGAGGAATTATTTTCTCAAGGCTCAGATGATTATTCCTGGCTAGAGGAATATGATTACCAAAATATAGATATGCCCCATACTCAGCGTTTAGCTGATAAGGAATCAGTCTGGATTAAGCAAAATCATTTACTTGGCAATGATGAAGATATTCAAGACATTATAGATGCTTTTGAAAAAGTAACTACATGCATAAAGAATGAACCTGAATTATTCGTCTAATTATATTTTATTTGTTTAAAGCAAGGATATACCTTGGAATGGCAGAATTTAAAACCGTATTTTTGAATTCGTTAAATTAATGATAGATCATAAAACTGTTGTCAGTAACAGAAAAGCTTTTTATGAATACCATATACTTGAAAAATATGAAGCAGGTATGGAATTATTAGGAAGTGAAGTGAAAAGTTTAAGAGAGGGCAATGCTAATCTTAAACAAGCATACGTATTAATAAGAAAAGGACAGGCTTGGGCAACCGGAATTCATATAAAACCATATTCTCATACTGGATTTGAAGGGCATGAAGCAGTTAGAAATAGAAAATTATTACTCAACGCTAAAGAAATTCAAAAAATAAAGGCTAAATTAGAACAGAAAGGCTTAACTGCTATCCCTTTGAGAATTTATTTTAATAAAAAAGGATGGGCTAAGTTAGAAATAGCACTAGCTAAGGGTAAAAAGACATATGACAAAAGAAATACTATTAAAGAACGAGATATTAAAAGAGAGTCACAGAGAGAAATGAGTAATCGTTCAAAATGAAATTTGATCGAATAGATAAACAATGGGAGCTAATTAGTCGTGGAACTGAAGAAATTGTACCTGAAGAGGAATTAAAAAGAAAGTTAGAAGCTTCTAGAAAAAACGGTGAGCCACTTAAAATTAAATTGGGTTGCGATCCTAGTAGACCTGACTTACATGTAGGGCATGCTGTTGTACTTAGAAAACTAAATCATTTTCAACAATTAGGTCACCAAGCTATTCTTGTTATTGGTGATTTTACAGCAATGATAGGAGACCCTTCAGGAAGAAATAAAACGCGTCCCCAATTAACATTAGAGGAGGCTAGAGAAAATGCTAAGTCCTATATTGACCAAGCATCAAAGATTCTCGATATAAATAAACTTAAGATAGTTCATAACTCCGATTGGCTGAATGCTATGAATTTCAGTGATGTTATTAGGCTAAGTAGCCATTACACTGTAGCACGAATGCTTGAACGCGACGATTTTACTAAAAGATATCAAGATGAAATTCCTATTTCCATCCATGAATTCATGTATCCATTAGCTCAAGCTATGGATTCAGTAGAATTAAAGGCAGATGTAGAATTAGGTGGAACAGATCAAAAATTTAACTTACTAGTAGGGCGAAATTTGCAAAGGGAATATAACCAAATACCTCAAGTAATCATTACAATGCCTTTATTAGAAGGCACCGATGGTAGTGATAAAATGTCAAAATCATATGGAAATGATATTAGTTTTACAGATTCTCCAGAAGATATGTATGGAAAATCTATGTCAATACCTGACACTTTTATTAAAAAATATTTTGCTTTGGCAGCAGATGCGAACAAAGATACTCTTGAAAAAATAGAAAAACAATTAGATGATTCTAACACAAACCCACGTGATGTGAAACGTGCACTTGCTCGAGAAATAGTTTCGCTTTATTATGATGAAGATACAGCTTTATCTGCTGAGCAGCATTTTGATCGTGTTATTGTAAATAAAAGTAATCCAGATGAAATGGAAGAGTTAAATCTCAAATCTGATAAATCCATAGTTGATATAATATCATCTGCAGGACTAACGAAGAGTAAGGGGGAAGCACGCCGTATGATTAATCAGGGGGCTGTTAGATTAGATGGTGAGAAAGTAACTGATATTAATCTAATAATAAGGAAAGATTCTGAGACTGTTATTAAGGTAGGAAAGAGAAGGTTTATAAAAATTAAATGAAAAGACTATTTTTTGTGTCAATGTTAATGACACTTTTACTAGTTCATTGTTCCAATATACCAAGATTCCCCAAATTAGTTATTTTTATTTCTATTGATCAAGGTACTCCTTCAATGATTAATAAATATAGTCATTTATTTACTGGTGGATATAAATGGTTACTTGAACATGGAATTAAATTTGAGAATGCCTACCATGAACATGGAAACACGTCCACTGCTCCAGGCCATTTTGCACTATCTTCAGGTAGGCATCCAGGAACCAATGGTATTTTAGGCAATCAATGGTTTCATCGGGAATTAAAAAGAGGTTGGTATTGTGTAGAAGATAGCTTGTCAACAAATTTAACAGATTTAAGCGATGGAAGATCATATGAAAATATTAATTCATTGGGAATTGGTGATTGGGTAAAAAACAAATATATAAATTCTAAGATTGTTTCTATTTCAGGAAAAGATAGGGCAGCTATAATGCTGGGTGGTAAAAATCCGGATATCGCAATATGGTATGATAGAAAGGGTCAATATACCACTTCAACATACTATAGCTCAGAATTACCAAACTGGTTAACTAATTTCAATGCTAACCTTAATGTTGCAAGCTATTTAGATACTGTTTGGGTGCCAATTTATGATGAAGAAATTTATAGTAATAATGCCAGAGCGGACTATTATTTAGGAGAAACTTCTTTTTGGGGAAAAGATGGTAAATATGATCCAACTTTTCCCATATCATTTAAATCTATGGGTGAAAAATCCTTTTTAAACAGTTTTCACTACACTCCGTTTGGCGATAAAGCTCTTTTGGATTTAGCAGAAATTTCAATTGAAGAGTATGATTTAGGCCTTGATGACAATCCTGACATATTATTTTTGGCACTTTCAGCAACTGATGGCGTAGGCCATGACAATGGACCTTATTCATATGAACAGTTAGATACTCAACTACGATTGGATCAATATTTAGGAGATTTTATTAAGAATCAAGAAAATAAATTTGGCAAAGGAAATGTTTTATATATTTTATCAAGTGATCATGGAGTGCTGGAGCTACCAGAATATTTATCTGAGCAAGGAATTAATTCGGGACGTATTTCAAAAGTAGAGCGTGATTCAATCTATAATGTTGCATTGCAAAAGATTCGCTATAAGGTTGGAAATAATAAGGTATATGAATATGAAAATTCATTTTATTTTGATAACTCTATGAATATTGAAGACAAGAATTTTGCTACAAAAATATTAAAAAATGAATTAATTAAAATTACTGGGATTGATTCAGTTGCCACAAAATATGATTTATTCAATGGAGGTGAAGATCGTATCAGTAATCGATTAAAAAATATGATAGATATAGATAAAAGTCCTGACATTTACCTAATCCAGAAAAAATATTGGATATATAATTCAAAGACAGGAACCACACATGGCTCACCTTATGATTACGATGCACATATTCCTCTTATTTTTGCAACTGGTGTCACTAAAAGCTCAGCGCGTAATGAATATATTAGATCAGTTGATATAGCACCTTCATTGGCAAAAATTTTAAAAATTAAATATCCAAATGATATTGATGGTAAGGCATTTTTAATTAAATAATTTAAATAATTTGATTTTTTATCATTTTCATATTTTTCGAAACAAATAATTCAAGTTACTTTCTATTGGATTTTAACCGTGGAAAAAGGAGAATAAGTGTCAAATAATGTAAAAGAATTTACCTCAGCAGATTTTAAGGCCGAGGTATTAGAGTCCGATTCACCAGTGCTTGTAGACTTTTGGGCTGAATGGTGTGGCCCATGTCGAGCTATTGCTCCAGTAGTAGCAGAAGTAGCTGATGATTATTTGGACAAAGTTAAAGTAGGGAAACTAAATGTTGATAATGAGAACCAAATAGCAAGCCAATTTGGTGTAAGAAGCATACCAACACTTTTAGTTTTCAAAGATGGAACAGTTATTAATCAAATTGTAGGTTCTGTTCCAAAAAATAGAATAACTGAAATCCTTGATTCAGTCATTTAAATAATATTAATAATAATCGAATGAATCGAAAAGTTATAATTATTGGTTCGGGTCCGGCGGGTCTGACAGCAGCTTTATACACAGCACGAGCTAATCTTAAGCCTTTGGTCTTTGAAGGTAACCAACCAGGTGGTCAATTGACAATTACAACGGATGTAGAAAATTACCCTGGATTCCCAGATGGAATTATGGGGCCAGATTTAATGGAAAGCTTTAGAAAACAAGCCGTGCGATTTGGTGCAGAATGTCATTTTAAAAATGTCACTAAAGTTGATTTGAATAAAAAGCCTTATAAAATTTGGGTTGGAGATGAAACTTTTAATGCTGAATCTTTAATCATTGCAACTGGTGCCTCAGCAAAAATGCTTGGCCTTGATAGTGAAAGAGTTTTAATGGGCTATGGTGTATCTGCATGTGCAACTTGTGATGGTTTTTTCTTTAAAGATAAAAAGGTTCTTGTCGTTGGTGGTGGTGATTCTGCAATGGAGGAAGCAACTTATCTTACAAAATTTGCATCTGAAGTAGTAATTATTCATAGAAGAGATAAATTTCGCGCATCTAAAATTATGATTGATAGAACAATGAGTAATCCAAAAATTTCTGTCTTATGGAATAAAACAATAAATGAGATCTTAGGTAGTCAGGAAAAAGGCGTAAGTGGAGTATTACTTAAAGATACTATTTCAGGTGAATCTAATGAAGAAGTTTGTGATGGTGTATTTATGGCAATAGGACATAAACCTAATACAGATTTATTCAGTGGTGTCCTTGATATGGATGAATTTGGATATTTAAAGACAAAAGATGGTAGTACTGAAACTAATTTAGAAGGTATTTTTGCTTGTGGTGATGTGCAAGATAATATTTATCGTCAGGCTGTTACTGCAGCTGGAACTGGCTGTATGTCTGCAATTGATGCTGAACGTTATCTAGAAAGTCTGCATAATTGATAAACTTTTCGATTTGTTCTTATTCTTTGCGGAGGAAAAATGAGTCAAATCTCAAGTCTTATTTATGAAATAAATAATTTAAAGAAAAACTATAATGACCGAGAGGTCATAAATATAAGACAATTAAAGTTTCATCGTGGAACAATATATGGAATTGTAGGTCCTATTGGATCTGGAAAATCAACTTTACTCAAATTAATGGCAGGTTATATAAAGCAAACCACTGGCGCTATGAACTATGAAGATGAGTCTTTTGAAACGAATCTATTTGGAAAAATAAAGCTTAATCCTGAGATTAAACTTGTTCAGTTAAATGATAAATTAGATCAATCAAAATTTTCAGGTTTATTAAATAACGAGTTTTCAGATAGAATTATTCCACGTTATCTTAAAAAAAATAATTTAATTAATTATAAAAATAATGTTGATAATTTTTCTAAAGGGGAAAGAGCTTTATTGAATTTAGCTATTGCTTTTAAAGAAGATCCACGTGTTTTACTCATTGATGATTATGGAATTTTTTTTGATGATGAAATTGAAAAGGACTTACGTAATATAATAAAATATATAAATAAAGAATTTGGAACTACTATTATATTGTCCTCACCCAATGATACTATTTTAAAACGTTTTGCATCAGTATTGCTCTATCTAAATAATGGTCATCTCTCAAAAATTCGATCAAAACAAACAAATGAAAAGAAAACTAGAAAAATTAGATCAAAAAACAAGCCTAGGCGTAAATACACTACTAAGAAATGATTCATTATAAATAATTATGGAATTAGATCGATATAGTAAAATCACTTCCGATTTTCACAAAAAAAACATTATGGTAATTGGTGATTTAATGTTAGATAAGTATTTTTGGGGTTATACTGATAGAATTTCACCTGAAGCTCCAGTTCCAATTGTTGATGTAGATAAGATAGAATTTAGACCCGGTGGTGCTGCAAACGTCGCATTAAACCTATCTTCTTTAGGGTGTGAAGTAATAGTCGTCGGTTTTGTTGGATCTGATGAAGATGGCTCGAATTTAATCAATGATCTGAAAAAGCATAATATCAATACCGAAAACATTATAGTAAGTGAAAATAGACCTACAACTGTAAAAACAAGAATTATGTCTCATGATCATCAAGTTATTAGAGTTGATTTTGAATCAAAGAAAGACCTAAGCAGTCAATCAATAAAAAAACTCTCAAATATATTAGAAAAAAATATCTCATCCGTTGATGGTGTGATTTTGCAGGATTACAATAAGGGAGTTTTAGGCAAAAATAATATTGAATTAATTCTGGATTTGGCTAGAAAATTAGATAAAAATATTTATGTTGATCCCAAAAAGGATAATTTCAAATCTTATTTAAACGTTAGGCTGTTTAAACCAAATTTAATTGAGTTTGAAAGTGCATATCGAACAAAAGATAAATCTATTAGATCAAGCGGATTTCATCTTAAAAATGAAATTGCGGCTGAGTTATTATTGGTCACAGAAGGTTCCAAAGGTGTTTCTTTGTTTGATGGAAAAGAATATTATCATATACCAACAAAGGCTCGAAAGGTACATGATGTTTCAGGTGCTGGTGATACTGTTATCTCAACGTTTACGTTATCTGATGTTTGTGGGTCAACACCTAAAGAATCTGCTATTCTAGCAAATTTTGCAGCAGGAAGAGTTTGCGAAGAAGTTGGTGTTATACCAATTAACATCACAATGTTAGATGAAATTTTTGGATACACGAGAAATTGATTTATCTATTATTTAATAAAATAGATGAATAGAAAT